>NZ_CP085988.1:0-107500 GCF_020736365.1 Clostridium sp. M62/1
TATGCCTAACAACGAGTGCCCGTTCAGCGTGGCGAAAGTTATCAACTAAGCGTACCGAGTAGAAAGGAGCAAAACCATGAGAAAAAATCAGGGTAACAGTGGGAACCGTCGGCTATTATGACGCCAAGCACGCCCACAAAAGAATGACAGCAGCGGACGGCCCGTTTGAGTGCGAGGACACTCAGGCGGAGCACTTCGTCTCTGCTGGTGTCGCTGAATACGTCGGCGGCGCAATCGAAGTAGACGAGGCGGACGAGCAGGAAGTGACCGGCCACCTTGCAAAGAGCCAGCTCGAAGAAATGACGATCCAGCAGCTCCAGAACCTCGCGCGGGATCTCGGCGTTGACGTTACCGGCTGCAAAAAGAAAGCCGATTATGTGGACGCGATCGCAGCCGCAGAAGTAAACGCTGGCGGCATGGTTGACGACGAGGACACAGACGGCGACGATCTCCCGGATCTGAACGCAGCAGATCCGGAATAATGGAGGTGAGCACATGATCCGAATGATCAAAGGCACCTACGGGCTCGTTAAAAACGGAACCG
Organism: Clostridium sp. M62/1; assembly: GCF_020736365.1. NCBI lineage: Bacteria > Bacillati > Bacillota > Clostridia > Eubacteriales > Clostridiaceae > Clostridium > Clostridium sp. M62/1. Next base: position 545 of record NZ_CP085988.1, read on the forward strand.
TGGAACCTATGACGAAACACTCTCCTGCCTTCTCTATCAACGCAGCCCGCGAGGCTGAGCTGGTGGAGGCTGGCGTGGCCGTGTATGAGGCGGAGCCGGAAAGCACTTTCTCAGAATACAACGGTCTGAACATGACAGAGCTCAGAGAAGCTGCAGCAGCGTATGGCGTAGACGCGAGCGCAGTCCGCAGCAAAAAGGAAGTGATCGCCCTGATCGAGGCAGCCAAGGTCAAAGCCGACAGCTCCGCAAAAATCGAGGCGGAACCTTCCGAGGCGTAAGCTCGTGAGCTTCAAAGACCAAATAAAGCAGGATCTCTCGGACATTTTCCTGAATCTGGACGAGTTCGCAGACCTTCACCGGATCGAAGGAAGGAAGTCCCGGTGGTAATTGTCCAGTGACATAATGGCCAAGCTGAGCAAAATCGGCGACAACCGTATTCATGGAATGGACGAGGCCGACATGGTGATCATGGGAAAAGCCTCCGACCTTCCAGAAAATCTGGATCCCGGCCGCCTTCTCAATCTGGACGGCCGTGAGGTGATCGTTGTCACTACCACGTCGGAAATGGGACTCGTACAGATCGCGGTTCGCCAGAATCGCATGAGCTAAGGAGGTGACGGCAGCATGACACTGGTAAACAGTATCGACCAAAATAGTGAGCTGGCTCACTGAAAACGTATGCAGCAAGATCACCCTCAAACTGCCGGACGACTACCGGAACGACACCGGCTACGACGTCGTTATGGTAAACCCCGCGGCGTTCCCTTTATACGTTCCGGGAAAGGATCGGCTGCCGCCAAACGTGGCCGCTCCGATCCCTTCCGTCTGCGTGCAGCTCATGGAAGGAAGCGACGAGCTTATTCAGAAAAAGAGGCAGCTCCAGATCCGGCTCTGCCTCGCCTGCTGGAATCCCGGCCAACACGGCGGGGAGATTTTCAAACCCTCGCGAAAACGCGAAGGCAACCGGCGGCTACTCCTACTACGTCAATACCGGAGAAGCTGCCAAAACATACTCGCGAAACATGGACGGCTGGCGCGATTGCTACAATCTGGCCGACCTCGTACTCCGCGAGATCGAAACTGCGGAATATATCGCAGGCCATAGGCTCGTAAAAGAGCAAGGGATCAAGTTCGGCCCGTTCACAGAGGACGGCAATGTCTGGGACTACTACCCGTACTGGCATAGCTGGATCAGCTTCGCGCTGGAAATCGGAACGACTCCGGCGATCCCGAAAGAATACGAAGAATTTTTATAAGGAGGACTAAAACATGGCATATTTGCATGGCGCATATGGCGAAATCGGCGAAAGCAAAGTGGCTTCCGTCACTCAGGCCGACGTGGTGGCCGCGTATATCGGCACCGCACCGGTGAACCTGATCAGGGGTTACGCTGACAAAGATCTCGTTAATATGCCGGTAAAAGTAACCAATATGAGCGAAGTCCAGAGCCTCGTCGGCTACTCCGACGACTGGGAAACATTCACCCTCGGTTCTGCGTTCGCTGAGCACTTCGACAACACCGTCGGAAATGTGGGCCCGATCTATATCGTGAACGTGCTCGATCCTGCGGTGCATAAATCCGCACAGAAAACCACAAAGGCCCTGACCTTCACAGACGGCAAGGCAGAGTTTGAGAGCGACAAGATCATTCTCGACACCTTCGCGATCGCTGACAAGGCCGAGGGCGTGGACTATGCTCTCTCTTATAGCATGGCAAAGCACACAGTAACCGTGACACTGCTCAAAGAGACTGACGGGGCCGAACTCTCCGCAACCTTCGACACCGTGGATACTTCCAAGGTGCAGGCGGCCGACATTATCGGTGAGAAAACCGAAACCGGAGAATATACCGGACTGGCTTCCATGGCTCTACTCTATCAGTACCACAACGCCGTGCTCAATATTCTGGCAGCTCCGGGCTGGAGTCATATCCCGGCGTATACAAGGCCATGGTGAGCACTATCCAGAAACTCAACGGCCACTGGGACAGCTTCGTTCACGCCGACGTTCCTCTGGAGGACAAAGGAACCAAGATCGACACGCTCGCAAAGGCTCAGAAATGGGCCATTGACAACGGCTACACCAGCGAGTTCTCGAAGGTATACTGGCCGAAGATTAAGGACGGCAACGGCCGGATCTTCTGGCTGTCCACAGTAGGCGCCGCCACTATGCAGCGCGTAGACCTGAGCCACGACGGCGTTCCGTTTGAATCTCCGTCCAACAAGGAAATCATGGCCACGAGCCAGTATTTCGGTGAGGACTCCAAGAACCGCGGCTTCGATCAGGAAACCGCGAACAAGCTCAACGAAAAAGGAATCACAACAGCCTGCTTCTGGGGTGGCCGCTGGGTATTGTGGGGCCCTCATACTGCTGCGTACAAGTACAACGGCAGCATGGACGCCCGCGCGATCTTCGACGTAAATATCCGTATGCTGGAGCATATCACGAACAGCTTCCAGAAGGATCACGGAACTGAGATCGACAGCCCCTATGACTCCGCAGGACAAGGACAGCGTGCTGAATTTTGAAAAGGAAAAGCTCGACACCCTTCTGGGAATCGGTGCCCTGATCGGTACCCCGTCCGTGGAATTTGTGGAGAGCGCGAACCCTACCAGCAACATGCTGAACGGCGACTTCGTTTGGGACTTCTCCGTAACTAACACGCCTCCGTTCAAGTCTGGCACCGCTCGCGTATGCTACACAGACGAAGGCTTCCAGTCCTTTTTTGCTACTGAATAAGGAGGTGCAGAACAATGGCAAAATGGCTCGATATTAAAGGCCCGGTAGTGGCCGACACTGTATACGCGGACAGCACTCTGGTGGCGAAGGACGTCGCCTTCACTCTGCCCGGTATTGAATTTTTAACCGCTGACGTGCAGGCCATGGGTAACATGACCGTGCCACTGATCGGACTTCTGGAGAACATGGAGCTCTCCATTACAAAGATCGGCGTAGACAACGGCCTGCGCCGCATGAACCGCCTCAAAAAGCAGAGCTTCGAGTTCCGCTGGGTTCAGAATGTCGTAAAATCCGACGGATCCACCGCAACCGAAGGCTGCAAGGCTTTTGTGCGTACTATGCCGGGCTCATTCCCTGAGCTGGGCGTCGAAGTCGGCAGCGCAACCGAAGCCGAGAACACTTACAACGTGACAAGGCTCCAGATCTACGCAAATGGCGTCGAGATCTGCTGCGTCTGACCGTTTGGCTCAGATCCTCCGTATCAACGGCGAGGACTACATGAGCCAGATCAACAACCTGCTTTAATGCAGTAATCAAAAAATAACCACGGCCCGCCGGTCAAGTCACTGGCGGGCTCTTTTTTTGTTTGAAAGGAGAACAAAATGAACGGAACCCTCACTCTGAAAAATCCCGTAATGATCAACGGGGACAAAATCACAGAAATGAAGTACGACACGAACGAGATCGACGGCGTGCTTTTCGCAACTGCTGAGGCAAAGAGAAAAGCGGCCGCAGGTATGAAGAATCTGTCCGTGTCCGCAGCGGCAGAGTTCGACTTCGGCCTCCACCTCTACCTCGGCTATGCTGCGATCGTGGCCGTGAATCCGACTTATGACTTTTCCGATCTGGAGCGCATGAAGGGCGCGGACGTTGTGGAGGTAATGGCCCTCGGCCGAAATTTTATGCTGAAATCGGAGCCGGAACCACAGGAAAACGACTCCGCAGAGCCTACCGCGACTACGCCAGAGTCTACCACACCAGCACGACAGAGCTCGAAAAAAAGCGAGTAACTGACTTCATCATAGAGTATGCAGAAGCGGCCGAGGATCTCGCAGCCGAAAAAAAACGCGCTGAGAAAAATCGGCCGCTAAACATAAGGAGGCCAAAGCACACAAGGAGGTGAGGACGTGGCAGACCATACTCTACAATCTACGATAGAGATCGCCGGATCCCTCAGCCCCTCCCTTCAATCGGCCATAAACGCGGCCGTCTCTCGTCTGGAGGAAATGAGCAAAGAAACGCTCGAAGCCGCCGGTGCCTCCGCACAGTTAGCGGCAAAGATCAGCACGCAGGAGACAGTCCTCAAAAATCTGGAACAAGGCTACGCCGACTACATTGTGACCGGCCAAGAAGGAACCGAGGAAGCCGAACAGCTCGCGAGTACAATCCAAGAACTGTCCGGTGAACTGACGGAAAATCGCGGCACGTTGGACGCGGCAGAGAAAGCCGCCCGTGCCCTGTCCGAAACCATGGACGACGCAGGCGGAGAAGCTGAAACGCTGCGCTCTACAATCTCCAAACAGGAGGACACCCTCCAACAGTTAAAACAGCGATACGTTGACGTTGCAACCGAACAAGGGGAAACCAGCGACGAAGCGCGGGAACTCGCTCGACAGATCCAAGACCTATCCAGCGAACTGCACGAGAACAAAACCAAGCTCTCGGACGCAGAGTACGCAGCGGACAAGTTGGACAATTCTCTGGAGGAAGTCGAAAGCTCGGCCAAAAAGGCAGACGACGGCTTCACCATGTTTAAGGCTACGTTGGCAAATCTCGCAGCCGACGCGATCATGCGAGCGGTGGATGGTATCAAAAATCTGGTTGGAAACGTCATAGAGTTGGGCCAAAACTTCACCAGCACCATGTCCGAGGTATCGGCAATCAGTGGCGCAACCGGTGAGGACTTCGAGAAACTGGAAGCCTGCGCCAGAGAATACGGCGCCACCACGGTTTTCTCGGCCAGCAATGCAGCCGAGGCCCTCAAATACATGAGCCTCGCCGGGTGGGACGCCGATCAGTCCACAAGTGCGCTGGGTGGCGTTCTGAATCTGGCCGCCGCTTCCGGCATGGAACTGGGAGCGGCTTCCGATATGGTAACGGACTACCTGAGCGCCTTCGCCATGGAGGCCGGAGACGCCGCATACTTCGCAGATCTGCTCTCCTACGCGCAAAGCCACAGCAACACCACGGCCGAAGCACTGGGCGAAGCCTACAAGAACTGCGCAGCCAACTTAAATGCAGCCGGGCAGGACGTCGAAACCGTCACCTCGCTGCTCGAAGGAATGGCAAACCAAGGTTACAAAGGATCCGAAGCCGGAACCGCCATGGCCGCGATTATGCGAGACATAACCAACGGAATGAAGGACGGCGCGATCAAGATCGGAGAAACCTCCGTGGCCGTAATGGACGCACAGGGCAACTTCCGAGATCTCACCGACATTCTCACAGAAGTGGAAGCCGCCACAAATGGAATGGGCGACGCAGAACGAGCCGTCGCGCTATCTTCCACTTTTACCGCAGACTCCACCAAGGGCCTGAACCTGATCCTCAACGAAGGCATGGACAATATCGCCGGGTACGAGGAAGAACTCCGCGGAGCTTCTGGATCCGCTGAGGAAATGGCCAATATTATGAACGACAACCTCAGCGGCGACGTGGCGGCAATGAACAGCGCCTTCGAGGAACTGGGGCTCAAAATTTACGACGCGCTGGAAAGTAAGCTACGAGCAGGTGTGCAGTTTATCACTAACGGCGTGATCCCGGCGATCGAATGGCTCGGCGGACATATCCCAGAAGTGACCATAGCGGTGAGCGGCCTCGGTGCCGTTATCGCGGCTATGAACTGGGGAACCATATCGAGCAAGATCGCAATGGTGAAGGGCGCACTGGTAAAACTCGCTGCAGCACTGGGAGGCGTATCGCTTCCGGCTATTGCTATTATCGCAGTGATCACGGCCGTGGCTCTCGCCTTTACGAATTTATGGAAAAACAACGAAGAATTTAGGAACAAGATCACAGCGATCTGGGACGGAATCAAGGCCAAGTTCGACGAGTTCGGGCAAGGAATTGTGGACAGGCTCAACGCGCTGGGGTTCGAGTTCGAGGACATAACCGAAGTAATGAAGGCAGTCTGGGACGGCTTCTGCGAGGTGCTCGCTCCGATTTTCGAGGGCGTATTCCAGCAGATCAGCAATATTCTGAACGAGGCCCTCGACATTCTGACCGGCCTGTTTGACATCTTCGCCGGAATTTTTACCGGTGACTGGGACATGGTATGGCAGGGCGTCCAAGAAGTTTTCGGCGCAGTCTGGGACTTCGTTGTGGCAACCTTCGAGAACTGGATCAGCACGTTCACCTCTCTGGCGGACACCGTTCTGGGCTGGTTCGGCACCGACTGGGAAACCGTCTGGACGAATGTTAAAACATTTTTCTCAGACACATGGAACGCGATCTCGTCGTTTTTCTCCGGAATCCTGACGGGAATCAAAACATTTTTCACGGACACATGGAACGCGATCGTCTCGTTTTTCTCCGGAATTTTATCCGGAATTTATTCGAGCGTTACCGGAACCATGACCGAGATCCACGACACCTTCACGAATATCTGGGACTCAATCACCGGATTTTTGTCCGGAGCATGGGAAACAATTAAAAACATTGTGACCGTCGGGATCATGGCCGTGAAGGAAATTATCAGCGCAGCCTTCCAGATCATCACGCTGCCGTTTCGGTTTATCTGGGAAAACTGCAAGGACACGGTGCTCTCTATCTGGGAGACTATCAAGAGCGTGATCGGCGAAAAAATCGACGCCGTAAAAGAAAAGATCACCACGGTGACGACTGCGATCTCCAACGTAGCAAGTGCAGCATGGAACGCGATCAGCTCCACGGCTTCCTCCCTCTGGGAAGGAATCAAAGGCACGATCGGTTCCAAAATCGACGCAGCCAAGGAGAAAGTAAGCACCGCGACGAGCACGATCACCAGCGTGGCGAGTTCCGCATGGTCAAGCGTAAGCTCCACGGCTTCCTCTCTCTGGAGCACAATCAGCTCCACAGTGAGCAGCAAGATCTCGGCGGCCAGTTCCGCCGTAAGCTCGGCAACGAGTACGATCACCAGCGTGGCAAGTTCCGCATGGTCAAGCGTAAGCTCTGCCGCTTCCTCCAAATGGGAAAGCGTCCGGAGTACGATCAGCAGCAAGCTGAGCAGCGCGCAGTCTACCGTTTCCAGCTTAATGAGTGGAATCACTTCCACCATGAGTTCGGGACTCAGCTCCGCACTCAGCACAGTGTCGGGTAAGTTCTCCAGTATTTACTCGACGATCAGCAGCAAAATGTCGGCAGCAAGGGACGCCGTAGGAAACGCGATCAGCGCCCTAAAATCAAAGTTTAATTTCTCGTGGAGCCTGCCACACCTGAAACTCCCTCATGTGAGTATCAGCGGCAGCTTCTCGATCAACCCGCCAAGCGTACCACACTTCGGTATTTCATGGTACAAGGACGGCGGTATTCTGACGCGCCCGACTATTTTCGGCGCAGCAGGTAACAATCTTCTGGCTGGTGGTGAAGCTGGCGCCGAGGCGGTGGTTCCTCTTGCAACCCTCTGGGATAAGTTGGAAACCATGATCACCTCAGTGTTCAACACTGCAAGCACAACCGGCGGATCTTCTGGCGAAGGACTCACAAGCACGGCCGGAAGGCTTCTGACTCTGGACGACTTCTCTCTCGGAAGTCTGGCAGACAGTGGCGGCGTGGTAGTTTACTACGACTTCTCCGGCTTCACATGGAGCCCACAGATCCAGACAGAAGGAACCGGCGACGACGCGGACGACTTCATGGCGAAGCTCAAAGCCCACGAGGCCGAGTTCTTCGACTGGCTGGAAGAATTTATAAAAATGCGGGAGGTGGCTCAATATGCGTAGAGTAACAGGCTACAAAGACTACACGACACGCGAAGGGGACACCTTCGACGCGCTGGCCCTCGAAATGTACGGGGAGGAAATGCTGGCGCACTATATCGCAGAATTTAACCCCGACTATGCGGACGTGCTGATCTTCGACGCGAACGTGGCCCTCCGGCTGCCGATCGTCGAAGGTGCAGAGACGCCGGAAACTCTGCCGCCGTGGCGTCGGGACTCTGAGGACGAGGACGACAGCGCGTGAACCTCTACTACAACGGGGTGGATATATACGGGGACGTGTCGGTGAACTACTGCGTGCACGAAATGTTCGCAGAAAAGCAAGCCGACACCCTCGTGATCCGCTTCAATGACACCAAGGGAACATGGAGCAAGTGGCAACCGGCCGAAGGTGACACCGTGCAATTCAAAGAAGGCGCGAGTGATACCGGGAAAATGTTCGTGCACTCCATGAAACCAGAAAACGGGCTTTTTACGATCCGAGCCATGTCCATGCCGAAAAGCGGCAAGACAAAAAAGAGTAAAAGCTGGGAGGGCGTCCGGTTCCTACAACTGGCGAATGAGTTCGCAGGAAATCACGGGCTAACATTCCAGAACTACGGCTGCACGGATCAGGTTTACCCGTATATCAAACAGGACAGCGAGACAGACTTCGCCCTATTCCACCGGCTCTGCACTCTGGAAGGCTGCCAAATGCTTATATTTGACGGCAAGCTGCTGGCGTATAACGAGCAGTACATAGAGGGGCAGACTCCAGCCGGTAGTCTCTCCGTAGATGAAAACGGCGTTTTCTCCTATGAGGACAACCGGGGCGGAATGTACGGATCCTGCGAAATTGCAAGCGGAAGCTACTCCGGAAAATTTATAGCCAACAGCTCCAACAGCTCAGTGCTCCGCCCTGCGGTGCCTATTCAGGTAACCAGCAATGCAGAGGCGGCACGCTTCGCCAAGGGGCTGCTGCGGAACGCGAACAAGTTCGCCCGATCCGGATACTTTTCCAAGTCACTTATGACCGGATATGCAGCCGCCAGCATTTTGACACTATCAACACCAAGGGCAACCATGTGGGACGGTACCGTTTTTGTGTATAAAGTCCGGCATGATTTTGTCGGAAATAAATCCACGATCTACTTCCGACACATTCTGGAGGGCTACTAATGGGAAACATCAATAAAGGCACGATCGCCAGCATATCAGGAAACACGGCCCGCGTTGTACCGTCTGACGCCGGGGCTAAGCCAACCGCAAAGATCACGATCCCGTGGCACCTCCGCGGATCCACCGGAAACCTCTCAAAAGGCACGGCGGTGGTTTATGTGGAGTTTGACGACTCCACCGGGCTGCTGCTGGGCCGGGCGGACGGTGAATGGGGGTGCTACCTGCCGAGCCTCTCGGCCGGTAATATCAACGTACCGAAGGGCGACGTCACAGCTCGCGGCATAAGCCTGAGCGGGCACACCCACGGAGGCGTCGAAACGGGCAGCGGATCCACTAAAAAACCAAACTAAGGAGGTACAGCCATGCCAACAATGGCACAGTGGGGCTCAAAAAAATGGGCCGTATCATCAAAGCAAGTCGTCGCGCTGGAGGGGCTGGCCTTTTCCTACGAGCAGGTGGCCGACGAAAACACCAGCACCGAGGACAAAAAGACGACTAACGAACGAGGCACCGAGCTTTTCCCCCTCTCATTCACCACCGTGCTACACTCAGGCGCAGGCGTTGACGTATGGGCGGAGATCCAGAGCTGGAAGGCTCTCGTCACAAAAGTGAATTATTTCTATCTCGGCGGCAAGAAGCTGGGGCCGAAGCTCCAGCTCCGAAAAGTCGCGGTAAGCAACACAAAGGTGGACGGCAAGGGGCGGCTACTTCTGGCCACTCTTTCCTTCACATTCAAGGAATACGATCCGGCCACCACCAGCGTGAAGGTAAGCACCACCGCGCTGAATGTGAAAGCGAGCACCGCCTCGAAGTCCGTCAAGAAAACAACCAACACAGCGGCCAAAAAGGCCGCAAAGAAAACGATCAAAGTCGGCGACTATGTGAAGCCGACCGGCAGCAGGTACGCAACCGGCCAGAAGATACCAAACTGGGTAAAACAACGAAAGCATAGGGTGAGCCAGATCAAGAGCAGCCAAAACAAGGTGCTACTGGGCCACCCTAACGGGATCAATAGCTGGGTGTATCTGTCCGAAGTAACTCTCGCATAAGGAGGTGACGCCATGATAGCAAGCGGAAACGGGAGCCCGGAAGTGTGCGCCGCCAATCTGCTGAGGATCGTCCGCGGTGAAGTCGCATACGATCGCGTGCGCGGCGTTGACGGGACTCTGATCGACAAACCGAACGCGACCAACGAGGCCGTGGCTGACGCGGAGTGGGTTCTGGAAACCTTCGAGCCCCGCGTGGAGTCTGACAGTATCGCCTCAGATCCGGCGGCTGCCTTCTCTGGCGACTTCGGCATGATCGTGAACATTATCCAAAGAAAGGAGGACGAGGATGCATGAGCGAGCTCAAATTCATAGAGACAACCGACGAAACAATCTACACCGACATACTGGAAGAATTAGAGAACGGCGTCGGCGAGCCTCTCTACCCCGGTGACGAGCGCCGAATCTTCGGCGACACCATGGCGAAGGTGATCGTCACTGTTTACAACACAGTAAACGACGCCTGCCGCCAGAAAATGCTCCGATATGCAAGGGGCACTGTTCTGGACGCTCTGGGAGAAAACAGAGACGTGATCCGTCTCGATCCTACCTATGCCACTACCACCCTACGGTTCACAGTTACCGAAGCGGTGGGCTCTAATATCATTATACCGGCCGGACTTCGAGTAACAGGTGACTTCGTTCACTATTTCCTGACAGACACCACAGCCGTGCTTTATGCAGGTAGCCTCTATGTGGACGTGGCAGCAACCGCCGAGGAAGGCGGCACGGACTACAACAACATAGACGAGGGCGAGATCTCCGAGATCGTGGACGTCTCCGACGTTCCACTGCTCGACGGAGTAACAAACCTGACCATAACAGAAGGCGGAGGCGACCGTGAGGAGGACGAACCGTACCGTGAGAGAATCCGAGAGGCTGAGAACAAACTCAGCACCGCAGGCCCGGCCAAAGCCTACAAATACTGGGCGCTGTCCGCGAACTCTCTCGTCACGGACGCAGTGGTGGAATCCGAAAAGGAAACGATCACCAGAACACTGAAAACATACGCCGGGCACGCCTTCCAAGGTGGCGCCAATCTCCTGCCGGACACTCTGGTGGTTTTCCTGAGTGACGGATCCGAAGCCACAGCAGGGGCCGACTATACGGCCGAGTATGCAGACGAGCTTCTGACTCTCTCACTCTCCGGATCTCTCGCTGGAGCCGAGGCGGTAAAGATCCAGATCGGCCGCAATATGTACGGCCGCGTCAAGATCGTGCCGATCTGCGCCGGAGGACAGATTCCGAGCGAGGAAGTGCTGGCCGACGTGCTGGCTGCCTGCTCTGCGGACGACGTTCGCCCTCTCACTGACATGGTAACGGTGGAAGCTCCGGAAACTCACGAGTATGACATAGAGCTCACCTATTACACCACTAAAGCCAACGAGTCAGAAGTAGTGCAGAACGTGGAAGGATCCGGCGGGGCTATTGATCAGTATATCAACTGGCAGGGCTCCACACTGAATCAGGACATAAACCCAGACGAGCTCCGGAAGCGGATCCTCTGCCCTGACTGGGCCGACGATCTGATCGGAGCCACCCGTGTGCAGATCATCAAACCGGAATACACCGAGCTCAACAGCACGACCGTGGCCAAGTTCTCCGGTAAAAAGATCGTGAAGCATATCGTCAGAGGATAAAGGAGGTGGACAGCATGGGCGGCATGAAAGTGTCAAACATGGATTTTATAAAACTGCTGCCCGCCTTCATGCAGGACGACGAGGCAGCGATCGCACTCAGCAAGGCCGTGAACAAGCTCATAGGTGAGCCGGGCAAACGTCTGGCCACAATCCGCACATGGGACAAGGTAGACGAGCTCACAGAGGCGGAGTGCAACGAAATGGCGTGGGAGCTGGACATTGACTGGTACGACTCCGAAGGCATGAGCCTGACAGAGAAGCGGAACACAATCAAGCTCGCGCAGCAGATCAAAAGAAAACGCGGTACCAAGTGGGCCGTTGAGCGTCTGATCGGCGCATACTTCGGCGAGGGCTATGTCATGGAGTGGTTCGAGATGGACGACTCCCCGTACACCTTCGCGGCTCTAACCACAAACGCGAACACCGACGGCGAAAATTTTAATAAATTTGTTGACGCCGTTCAGGCTGCCAAAAATGTGCGCTCGCATATCGCGGGCGTTTTCTATTACTGGCAGCAGGGGCCGGATCCCGGTATTGAGTGTGCGCTGAACACGGAGCTGCACCGTTATGATTTTGTAAAATGCGGTACCAACCCGCGAACGGCCACGATCGGCTTCGTGATAAAGCCGAGCATTGAAACAGATCCGGAAGTGAAGCCGTACCTATACGACTACACTCACGCCGGAACTACAACCTGCGGAACATATCCGCAGCCCGGAACACTCGGCGCCGTCGTAAAGCAAGCGGCTGCAGCCGAGCCTGACACCGAGGCGTTCCGTTACAACTACCCTGAATGTGGAATAACTCCACGGCCGGGGACGTTGGGCTCAGTTATAAAACGCGCAGCAGCCACGAACGAAAAGGCGGCCCTGTTCTGCTATCCGTTCGTAAAATGCGGAACTAAGCGCTGCGGGGAATAAACCGAAAGGAGGGCACAAAATGGCATACTTCGGCGAAGCCTACATGGGACGAAGGCGGCAGCAGTGGCTCCGCTCTCTCGCCTATGTCGAGGCTCAGACAAACGGCACATGGCACCGCGGAACGATCAACCAGAAAAAGATCGAAGGCGAAAACGTGGTAGTTATGGCGACGTTCCCGACGCTGGACTCTATCGCCTGCACGATCAACGCCTCCCGTCTGATCGACACCTACGGGGAGCAGGCAGCATACCAGCAGAGAACTATCAACAAAGTGGCCGGACAGGGAACCATGATCAAGATCACGATCCCGATATATGAAGTCACAGCATAAAGGAAGGAGGAAGCAGACACATGTATAACGCAACAAAATGGCTCGACAAAGTGGTAGACGTCGATAGCGGCGAGGTCATTCAGGCCGGAACCGATCAGAGCGCCGCCCACTTCAACAACATGGAGAGCGGGATCACAGACGCCAGCGTGGCCGCTGCCATGCTCCTGATCGCAGCCGGAGAGCTCCAGTCTCAGACAGAGATCGAGCGCCACGTCGTAGAACTGAAAAACACGGCGAGCTATCCGTTCAACAACTCCACTAAGACCGTGAGCCTTGCGATCACTCGCGACAACACAGACTACACCGTGGACGCGGATATTCAGGCCCACACCGGAAATGTCGGCGAGATCCAGATCTACGACAAGCAGCTCAACGGCTTCAAGGTCAAGTACGACGGAAGCGCCGAGAGCGCCACCCTTATTTTAAGAATCAAAGGAGGTAAATAAACCATGGCAAAAATCAACGACGTGCAGGTGATCGAGAAGAACACCGGCGAAAAGATCCAGTGGGAGCAGGACGGCTACCGTCTCAGCTTCGACGACGACGCGCTCAGCGTCAAGGTTACCAAGTATCAGGGCGACGAGGCCCGCACCCTCGACGTGTGCATGGATCGCGGCGGTGATCTCATGCTCGGCACCCAGCCCGGCGGCCGCTATGTGGCCCAGATCGAGATCCCGGCCGCAACCTATACCGAGACACCGATCGAACCGCAGGAAGGCGCCGACGAGTCCGGCGATACCAACCGCCAGACCGTAGAGCACACAAAGAACCCGCTCGACATGGCAGAGGTGAAGCTGATCCTCTGGAGCATTGAATAAGCAGAAAGGAGCACAAGAAAATGGCAAATTTTGACCTCACCAATCTGGCAGTAAAAATGATCTGCCCGAACAACGTCGTCAAGACAGACGACACCGATCTCCCTTCCGTTCTGGTGTATATCCCGAAGTTTAAGAACTCGGACGTACTCACCGGCGGAAATGACAGCACCCACCCGGCCTTTATCGTCAACGGCGTGGAAATCCCCGGCTTTTACTACGGCAAGTATCAGGCCAAGGTTTACAACTCCGTAGCGTACAGCCTGCCGGGCGAAGATCCGACCGCAAGTATCAACTTCGACACCGCACGCGCACGCTGCGAGGCCAAGGGCGCAGGCTGGCACCTGAGCACTAACGCAGAATGGGCCGCGATCGCTCTCTGGTGCAAGAAAAACGGCTTCCTCCCGTATGGTAACAACAACTACGGCAAAGACAGCCGCGAAAGTAATTACAAAGCCGCGCCGAGCTACTACGAAAGCGGCAAGATCGCGAGAGTTGCAACTGGTACCGGCCCGATCTCATGGAGCCACGACAAGACCATGGCTGGTATCTGGGATCTGAACGGCAACGTGTGGGAATGGCAGGGAGGAATCCGCCTTGTTTGGGGTGAGCTTCAGATCCTCGCAAACAACGACGCAGCCGATCCGGACAACCCTCAGAACGCAACGAGCACATGCTGGAAGGCTATCAACGCCGCAGACGGCGCCCTCGTGGATCCTGAGAGCAAGACGACCGACAGCTCCGCCCATGTTTCCGGTAAAACCGTAAAACTGGACTATGTGAACAACAAGTGGACGTACTCTACTTCGATCACCAACGCCAAAGATGAAAGCCGAAGCTGCGCCTTTTATCAGGTTGCTGCCGACAGCTCGATCGGAGACGCTGCCAAGGTTATGCTGCGCGCTCTCGCCCTTCTCCCGGACTCTGACGTCACTACTGACGTATACGAGGGCGACTACATGTGGTGGAATAACGGCGTAGCCGAGCGCTGCGTGTTTCGCGGGGGCCGCTGGTACTCCGGTGCGAGCGCTGGTGTGTTCTACCTCGGCGGCCACAACTCCCGCGGCGGTGTGGGCACGGGCCTCGGCTTCCGTGCCGCTTATATCCCGGAAATCCGGTAATCTGGCAATCTGAAAATCTGGCATGAGGGTGGCCCACCAAGCCACCCTCTACCCTTTTAAGGAGTAACAACATGGACAACTTACAACTGCGGCAGCGTATCGTTCGGAGCATGATCCGGGTGAGCGAACGCACCGCAAATATGAGAAAACCCGAAAAATTCGAGTATCGCAAGCACATGACGGCGGCGTTCATGGATATGCTGGAGCTCTGCATTGAGGCCAACCGGGCCAGAGGCTCGCGCCGGGTAGAACTCCAGAACAAAATGGACACCAAGCTGGACGTGCTGCGCTCTCTCGTAGACACGGCAGTTTCTCCGGAGGATCGCCTGATCTCTCCGGGGCTCCACGAAATATGGAGCAAGGAGCTGAACGAAATCGGGCGTATGCTCGGCGGCTGGAAAAAGTCGAACGAGTAAAGCCCGTGGGGAATGTGTCGAGATAAAGGAGGCGCTGCGTGTTTCGCGGGGGCCTCTGGCCCAACGGTGCGTCCGCTGGTGTGTTCTGCCTCAGCGGCATCGACTCCCGCAGCTGTGTGGGCACGTACCTCGGCTTCCGTGCCGCTTATATCCCGGAAATCCGGTAATCTGGCAATCTGAAAATCTGGCATGAGGGTGGCCCACCAAGCCACCCTCTACCCTTTTAAGGAGTAACAACATGGACAACTTACAACTGCGGCAGCGTATCGTTCGGAGCATGATCCGGGTGAGCGAACGCACCGCAAATATGAGAAAACCCGAAAAATTCGAGTATCGCAAGCACATGACGGCGGCGTTCATGGATATGCTGGAGCTCTGCATTGAGGCCAACCGGGCCAGAGGCTCGCGCCGGGTAGAACTCCAGAACAAAATGGACACCAAGCTGGACGTGCTGCGCTCTCTCGTAGACACGGCAGTTTCTCCGGAGGATCGCCTGATCTCTCCGGGGCTCCACGAAATATGGAGCAAGGAGCTGAACGAAATCGGGCGTATGCTCGGCGGCTGGAAAAAGTCGAACGAGTAAAGCCCGTGGGGAATGTGTCGAGATAAAGGAGGCGCTGCGTGTATCGCGGGGGCAACTGGAACAACGGTGCGAACGCTGGTGTGTTCTACCTCAACGGCAACAACTCCCGCAGCAATGTGAACACGAACATCGGCTTCCGTGCCGCTCTTGCCTTATTTGTTTATTTTCTGAGGGCCAAGGCCCAGCAGAAACACCAAGGCAAAAGGGATGCATTTCCCGGCCGACAAGGCCAAAGATACACGCTCGTGCTGCTCTGCCGGTGGAGGCCGCCGGGGACACCGAGCAAACCGCGCAGGCTGGCCGTTGTCTGCTATGCGGGCAGAAGGGGGATCCGGATCCTGCGGCGTGGCGACCGCAGAGGAAAGATCTCGCCGAGGAATGTCACAACGCGGGCCATAATTATGACAACACAAGGAGGAACGAGGACATGGATCCAAGAAACCAGCCCTCCCTTCTGGAGAGAATATACTCGTGGGAGAATCTTCTGGACGCATACCACGAGGCAGCAAGCGAGAAGTGGTACCGCAACGACGTGACCGCCTTCGCGGCGAATCTGGAGGAAAACCTGATCAGTATACAAAACGACCTGATCTGGCACACCTACAAAGTGGGCCGGTACCGGCAGTTCTACGTCCATGAACCGAAGAAACGGCTCGTCATGGCTCTGGGCTTCCGGGATCGTGTCGTGCAGTGGGCGATCTACCTCCAGACAAACCAACACCTCGACAATGGCATGATATACCACAGCTACGGGTGCAGGGTGGGAAAAGGAACCACCAGAGCAGCCGACCGGCTTCAATACTGGTGCACACTCGTGGATCGGAAGCCGGGCAAATGGTACTACCTGAAACTGGACGTATCAAAGTATTTTTACCGGGTGGATCACCGGGTACTGCTCGACATACTCCGCCGGAAGTTCCCGAACGAGGACGGCTACCTCTGGCTTATGGAAACAATTATAAATTGCGACCATACACCCTTTGGACTGCCTCCGGGAAAGTCCGCCGACGAGATCCCACCGTCTGAAAGACTGTTCGAGGTAGGTATGCCGATCGGAAACCTCACGAGCCAGCTACTCGCGAACGTCTGCCTCAATGAGCTGGATCAGTATATCAAGCACGAGCTGAAAGCCCATTTTTACGACAGATACATGGACGACATGGCGCTGCTCTATCCTGACGCGGCCACACTGAACCGGTGGAGGGTTGCGATCGAGAAGTATCTGAACGAAGTCCTGCACCTCGAATTGAACAGCAAAACCACGATCGGACTCGTCAAGCACGGGATCACCTTCGTGGGCTGCCGAATCTATCCGGGGTACCGCAAACCGACAGCTCAGTCGGTCAAGAAAATGAAGGCACGTATGCGCTACATAGCGAAAGAGTACGAGGCCGGGCTGATCGACTTCGACGCGGTAGACGCGACCATGCAGAGCTACTTCGGACTTATGGGCCACTGCTCCACTCACGGGCTCCAGAAATGGATCGAGAAAAATATTATTTTCAAACGCAAAGAAATGGCAGACATAGAGCTGCCGCAGGAGGTGACACAATGGGAATTGAATCAGTTTTGATCGCCTGCCTTCCTTCGGCGATCACTGGGTTCTGCTTCTGGTGTATCGAGCAGAAAATCCAGAAACAGAGCAAGAAACTGGAGAAGGAAGAAAAACAACGACGAGAAGCTCAGGACAAGCGCGAAAAGCTCCACGAACAGCAGGAGCTTTTTTTAGTGCAGGGAGTAAACGCCGCGATCGCCCTCGGAGAAGCCACGGCCAGAGCCGTGCAGCGGATCCCGGACGCGAACTGCAACGGTGATATGCACGCGGCCCTCGACTATGCCGCCAAGGTCAAACATGATCAGAAGGACTTCCTGACGAGGCAGGGGATCGAATCTATTTATGAAAGCTAAGGAGGTGACACCATGACTGAGGAAACGCTGGAACCGGTAGAAACCGAAACAGATCCGGAGGAACGGATCCGAGAGCTGACAGCCGAAAACCGTCGGCTCCGGAAGCAGATCAAACGAATGAGAGAGGCTGCAGCCACCAGCAAAAAGGTGGAATTTTCAAAAATTATTTTCTGCGGCGCTTCAATCGTGACGATCTTAATTACCGTCTTTTCCTGCTGGATTATTTACTCCACCATGGACACCTCAGCCCTCGCCTACCTGATCCCGGCCGTGTTCGCTGAAATGGCGAGCGCGACCGGTTTTTACTACACGAAGGCCAAGGCTGAAAACAAAATCAAATTGATGAACGCCAACGGCGTGCAGCCAGAGGCGGACAACTTCAACGACTTCTAAGGAGGTGGAACATGTCACTCATTGGAAAAAACAACGAGGAAAAGATCTGGAATTTCCTCACCGGCAAGGGCCTGAACTCATACGGGGCCGCCGGACTCATGGGAAACCTGTTCGCGGAGAGCGGGCTCAACCCTCACAACCTCCAGAACACCTACGAGAAAAAGCTCGGCTATACAGACGACGACTACACCGACGCGGTGGACTCCGGAAAGTATACCGGCTTCGTGCATGACTCCGCAGGCTACGGCCTCGCGCAGTGGACATTCTGGAGCCGCAAGGAGGCGCTCCTGAATTATGTCAAGGCTGCCGGTGCCTCGATCGGAGATCTGGAAACTCAGCTCGGCTTCCTCTGGAAAGAACTCGCCGAAAGCTACACCGCGGTGCTGGCCGTGCTGAAAAAAGCCACCAGCGTGAGACAGGCTTCCGACGCCGTGCTGCTCAAATATGAACAGCCAAAGGATCAGAGCGCCAGCGTCCAGACGAAGCGGGCCAGCTACGGGCAGACCTACTTCGACAAATACGCAACCAAGACAACCAACGACACACAAGGAGGTAAAACCATGAGCAATAGTTCATTAGTGGACTGCACAGTTTACAGCCCTAACCACAGCGGAAAGAGAACCCACTCGATCGACCGTCTGACACCGCACTGCGTAGTCGGCCAGTTATCTGCCGAAACGATCGGCGCCTGCTTCCCTAAAGGCAGGGACGCAAGCTGCAACTACGGGATCGGGTACGACGGCCGCGTCTGCCTGATCGTGGACGAGTGCAACCGGAGCTGGTGCAGCTCCAGCAACGCAAACGACCAGCGAGCGATCACGATCGAGTGCGCCAGCGATAAGGCCGAACCATACGCCATGAAATCCGCAGTTTACGAGAAATTGATCAAGCTCTGCGCTGACATCTGCAAGAGAAACGGAAAAACGAAGGTGCTCTGGCTCGGCAGCAAGGAGAAGGCTCTCGCATACGAGCCGAAGGCGAACGAGATCGTCCTCACCGCGCACCGCTGGTTCGCGAATAAATCGTGCCCCGGCGACTGGCTTTATTCCAGATATGGGGAGCTCGCCGACAGAATCAACGCACTGCTCGGCTCTACTGACTCCGGCAACTCCGGCGGAAATAATACCCCGTCCGGCGGTTCCGGCGTGAAATACTACGTCCAGACCGGCGCCTATAAGCAGAAAGCAAACGCCGACGCTCAGCTCAAAAAGGTGAAGGCTGCCGGTTTTGACGCCATTCTCAAACAGTCCGGCGGCTTCTACAAGGTACAGACCGGCGCCTACTCCAAGAAAGAAAACGCCGACGCCGAAGTCAAAAAGCTGAAAGCGAAGGGCTTCGACGCAATCGTAACGACCGACGGCGGAAACGCTGCCGGATCTGCAAGCTCTGAGATCAAAGTCGGCGACGTGGTTCAGTTCTCTGGTGGCCCTCACTACGGAAGCACTGCAGCTTCGACTGCTGCCGGATCTCCGAAAGCTGGCCCGGCCAAAGTCACCAGAATTGTGAAGGGCGCAAAGCACCCGTACCATATCGTACACACTGACAGCCAGTCCAATGTCTACGGCTGGGTGGACGCGGCCAACGTCTCAAAATGAGCACGGCTGCCAGTGTCCTGCTGCTGATCGTGGCCGTGGCCGTCCATGCGATCTGGATCCGCTCCCTCGTGGAGTGGGACGGCTCACCGTGCGACGCAGCAGACTGTAAAAACTGCCCGTACTATCCGGGAGAAAACAGAAAGGAGAACCAACACCATGAACGAAGCTATGACTCAGATCCTCAACGCAGCGACGCCGATCCTCTGCCTGCTCATTACTGCCGGTGGCGCCTACCTCGTGGCGCTGCTCAAACGCCAGACAGCCCAGATCGAGAAAGATCTGGACAATGAGACAGCCACCAAATACATGAACATGGCAGTGGACGCCGTAGCTCAGGCCGTGGCCTACACGGCCCAGACGTTCGCGGACTCACTGAAAGCCGAGGGCAAATTCACCAAAGAGAAGCAGCTCGAAGCCTTCGAGAAGTCCAAAAACAAGACACTGGAGATCCTCGGCGACACAACCGTGGCCGCCCTCCGTGAGATTTACGGCGACTTCGACGCATGGCTCGAAACCAAGATCGAGCAGGTATGCAGAGAAACCAAGGCCGCCAGCGAGTCCCAGATCAAGGCAGCAACGGCCGACGCAGCAACAACCGCGGCAAGCGTAGCGGCAACGATCGCCACCACTGCGGTGCAGCAGCTCGCAGCCGAAGCTCCGGCCGCTGAATCTAAAACAGAATAGGCCCCTGACATGTTCAGGACATAAAGAAAGCCCGGCGGGAGTGTTATCTCCTACCGGGCTATTTTTTATAAGCAGGCCAGCGCCGCCTTGTATGCCTTCGATCTCGTGTTTGGCTTCTGGAAGTCGTAGCGATCGCGGCCCTCCACCGACTTCGCAAGAGCGGGATCCGCCGCCACCTGATCGGCAAACTGGCAAAACTTCAAATACTGCGGAGCTTTTCGAGGATCCGCCAGACCGGAACTGGCCACACTGGCAGCAACTGCATGGGCGAAAAGGATCGCCTTCTCCCTGATCGGAAGTTGGCAAACCATACAGTCAAGCAAGCCACCCTCTCCGGCCAGCGTAGAAAAGCAAACGCCGCAGCTCTGAGCATACTCTACAAGACCGGGAGCGGGATCCTGATCGTCTCCGATCTCTGCCCTGCTGATCAACGCGGTGGCGTCCACAACCGTGCAGCCTTCCGGCAGACGAACACCAAGATCTGCGGCGTACCGCTGCTGCTTTTCAGACGGCGGGAGGAACGGGATCACCTCAACGCTCTGCGGATCCACACAGCCAAGAGCTGCCGCCTTCTCTACTGCTGCCGCTTCTGAAATGGCGTCCACCTTTTTGTACTTTTTCTTTCCTGTCCCCGGATCTTTTCCCCAGATCCCAAAAATTCCATAATTACAAAACCCGCCGAACGGGCCCTTCTTTCCAACCATGCCATGCCCTCCTAATTCTTTTTTGCGTTTATTCGCTTTTAGTCATGTTTGGGATAATTATAGGCGCCCGGCCATGGTAAAGTCAAGAAGCTATCAGTCATGTTTGGGATAAAGGAGGGTGAAAGGTTGAAACTCTACAAGCACACGAATGGAACGTGCAACGCCTCCGGCCCTGCGATCCGGGCCCTCCGCGAAAGGGCGGGAATATCTCAGGAACAGCTCGCCGCCAAGTTGCAACTGGCTGGGCTGAATCTGAATCAGAAAGCAGTGAGCCGGATCGAAACCGGCGACCGCGTGGTGCCGGACTTCGAGCTAAACTATTTTGCGACAGTGCTCGGCGTGCCAGTTTGCACACTGCTGGAATATGAAAAATGAGGCGGGAAACCGTCTCTTTTTTTATGCGAAAAAGTGCGAAAATGCAGGAAATGAGCTTGACTATATACACCCGTAGGTGTATAATAATATTACAAGGTAAGGGAAAACCTGAGTAAGAAAAAAGGAGGAAAACAGAACAAGCGAAAGGAGGACACAACGGTGGACGAACAGAAAGAAAAGCAAACAAAAGAACTGCTCGAAGTTCTCGAAAAGGCTTTAAGAAGTGAAGCGGTGGAACGGATCACGATAACAATAAAGCCAAATCAAAAACCTAAGCAGTCCTAAAGGCTCGGCGGTGGGAAATTCCCACCCACCGCCTTTATTATATCCACCGGCTACAACAAAGTCAAGAAGGAGGCCGACACATGGAAATCACGGTAAAGGTAAATTATAAAAACGAAAAACTGCAAAAGCTCAGACAGGCCGCTGGCCTCTCCCAGTCGCAGCTCGCGGAAGCCGCCGGGGTAAACGTCCGAATGTATCAGAAATATGAACAGGGCGACCGGGATATAAGCAAGGCGCAGCTCTCCACGCTGCTGCGGATCTGTAAAGCACTGAGTTGTAAACTCTCAGATATAGTGACAGACGCGGAAACGTCCGAGCTTTTAGCAGAGTATGAGAAATAAGCACCACACATTCAAGGGGGCGGCTTCGGCTGCCCCTCATTTTTTGTATATTGGAGGTAAACCCATGAGAAGATTCAAACACCTGAGCAAATCCGACAGGATCCGGATCGAAACCCTGAACAATGACGGCAAGACTCCGAAAGAAATCGCGGAAGTTGTCGGCGTGCATATTAGCACAATATACCGCGAGCTGCAGCGTGGACAGTACACGCACCGGAATAGTGACTGGACAGAGGAAACCCGATACAGTTCAGACCTCAGCGAAATGAAATACCGGGCCAACCTTGCGGCCAAAGGCGCCGACCTGAAAATCGGAAACGATCGCCGCCTCGCTGAATATATAGAAACCAAGATCGCAGACGAAAAGTACAGCCCGGAGGCCGTGCTGGGAGAAATCAAGGCGCAAGGGCTCCGGTTCAACATAGAGATCAAGAGCAAAAACACCATTTACAGTTATATCGAGAAGGGGATCTTCCTCAGACTCACAAACAAAGACCTCCCGGTCAAGGGTGACAAGAAGCGCAGCTACCACAAGGTACAGACTCAGAAACGCGCACCGAAGGGCGAAAGCATAGAAAAGCGCCCGGATATAATCGGCGAGCGCTCCACCTTCGGGCACTGGGAAATGGACACCGTAGTGAGTGCCAGACCGGGAAAGGCTGCGATCCTCGTCCTGACCGAGAGACTCACCCGGAATGAGATCACGGCCAAACTCCCGGACAAAAGCGCGGCCAGCGTGGTGCAGGCCCTCGACGATCTGGAAAAAGAATGGGGTGAGCTTTTCCCTCGCGTGTTCCAAACAATCACCGTAGACAACGGCAGCGAGTTTGCGGACTGCCCCGGCATAGAGCGCAGCATACTGGCGGAGGGATCCCGGACGAAGTGCTACTACTGCCACCCGTACAGCTCATACGAGCGCGGAAGTAACGAGAACCTCAACAAGATGATCCGCCGCTGGCTGCCAAAGGGGACGAACTTCGACGAGATCGGCGCCGAAGTGATCCAGACAATAACAAACTGGCTGAACAACTACCCGCGGAAGATCCTCGGATTTTTGCCAGCCAGTGCAGTATTTCAAGAGCAAATGGACGCCCTTTTGGGGGCCTGATAAAATTTATTTAATTTTTTTCGCATTTACTCTTGACTTTTCCCTTCGGAAAAGATAATATTAAATGCGAAAGGAAGCGAAAGCCTCCGGACGCATTATTTTTTTACCTGAAAAGCACAGAAAGAGAGGTGAGAACGTGCGAAACTACCGATATTTGACATTCGGCGACCGCGAGAAAATCGAGACGGAATACGCAGCCGGAGGACGTCCGGCCGACATTGCGATCGACCTCGGCGTCCATGTGGCGACTATCTATAAAGAACTGAAAAGAGGCGACACCGGCCAGCTCGACAAGAACATGCGCCGAGAGTATAGCGCCGAACTCGCCCAGCGCCGACTCATTGAGAGCTTTAAGTGCCGCGGGCGAAAATCCCCCACTATATAAAAAAGAAAGGAGCGACAACATGGCAGCATTACACGAAATAGCTCGGCAGTACGCCGAAGAAATCCGCGACGGTATAGCGTGGGTGATTATATGGAAAACTGGCCGAAGCTGGCACGCGGAAAGCGTCTGGCTCAACCAAGACTCTGACACCTTCGAGCTGGAGGATCTGAGCACTGCCACCGAAATTTTGGAACAGGATCCGAACGCTGTCATGGTGAACGGCTACTACTGCGGGCACTTCGGCGAGAACATGACGATCGCAGAACTGGAGGCCGGTATTCTCTGGCACTACGAAGGCGGCTGCAATCTCCTGAAAAACTCGACGGCCTTCCCTCCTGAGCCGATACCACGCCCGGAAAATCTCCCGGCAGATATGCCATGGTACGGCAAGGAAACCACCGAGGAACCGGATCCATATATATTCGACGGCTACATGAGCGTCGAGGACTACGAGAAACGCCAGCAGCTCATAGCTGCGGATCAGGCGCGAAGCGATCCACTCCCGGACGAGTCGCCACCAGAACCTCAGCACACAGAGCTCACGATCCAGATCGGCCCACCTGCCGCCACTGCCCTGCTCGACGCTCTCGCCGACGCAATGAAGGCAGCAGCTCGCGCAGTCCGACAACTCATGGACGAGCTCGCGGATCGGTTCCAGAAGTTCCAGCAATACGCGCGAAAAGCCGTGGACACTTTTGTGGACTCCCTACTATATAGAGCCAACACCCACCCGAAATGGTGGCACCTATACAAACACGCACGGAAATGGAGAACCCGGAAGAAATACAAGCGACTACTTATGAGGCAGCTATGCAGCAGGCTGGCCGCTGGATAGGAGGTGATCCCATGAACGACTCGCGAAACCTAAGCGGGCCCGTACTCATGCCCGGCGCGACGGCTGCCGCTATGAAGTATGCCAAGAGTGCGGGCTGGACTGGAATGTAAGCAAGCAGGCGGTGATCCCGTGGTACGGCTACAAGTGCCCGATCTGCCGCAGCAAATACAGAAAAGGAGCAAAACCATGAGAAACGAAGTAATTTACGACAAAAACGGGCGCCCGGACATTATGGTGGTTTTTACCCCGTCCGAGCTGGGACTCCCTGACACCCTGAGAGGCCGCAAGGTTAAGGAATACGCGATCAGCAAGTACCAGAACACATTGATCGACGGCGTTCCGTACTCTCTCCCATTTATGAAACCGGCTGTGAATATCAGCCACGACGAAGCAATCCGCCTCTGCGAGAGCAAGGGTGAAGGCTGGCACCTGATCACTAACGACGAGTGGGTGGC
This sequence comes from Clostridium sp. M62/1, assembly GCF_020736365.1. Lineage (NCBI taxonomy): Bacteria > Bacillati > Bacillota > Clostridia > Eubacteriales > Clostridiaceae > Clostridium > Clostridium sp. M62/1. The sequence continues at coordinate 25,298 of NZ_CP085988.1, forward strand.
TCTCGGCTTCTGGAGCTGGGACAACGACACCATGCCGACCGGAAACACCGCAAGCGGCAAGAGTCACAGCCACCCGGAGCAGACCGGCACTACATACGAAGGAGGCTGCGGCAAGACCTTGACCGGATCCGGCCCGGTTCAGTGGAACCATGACGGCACGGCCTACGGTGTAGCTGACATGTGCGGTAACATCTGGGAACACGTCGGCGGCGTTCGATTTATGGACGGTATGCCGCAGGTGATCCCGAACAACGGCGCAGCCTATGGCGCGGATCAGTCCAAAGACTCGCCGGAGTGGGAGGCAATCTACACCGAGGACGGCGATCCGGTTTACTACAACGTACACGACGGAGAGATCACCCTCCAGCCGGTACACCCGGACGGCACCGACTACGACGGCGTAAAGTTCACGGATCTGGAAGCTCGCAGCGACATGGACGTGCCGGACAAGCTGAAAGATCTCGGCCTCTATCCTGCCGACGGCTACGAAAGCGACGAATACTTCTGGCTCGACTCTAACGGCGAGCGGGTTATTTTTCGCGGGGGCGACTGGAGCGACGGTGCGAACGCTGGTGTGTTCTCCCTCTACGGCAACGGCTCCCGCGGCCTTGTGGGCACGGGCCTCGGCTTCCGTGCCGCTTGCGTTCGGTTTATCTGCGACTCTGACACTCTGGACGATCTGGACTCTGATAAGAAGCAGCCAGAACCGAAAAAGCGTAGCATTTTAGCTCCGGACTTTATCGGACGGATCAAGCAGGCACTCGCCCGGCAGTTTCAGAAGCTCTACGAAGCCGCGCACGGCGAGGATCCGGAAGGCTTCACTGAACTGGCCGAGAAGGCAACAGACGAAGAACTTGCCAAGGCTGCAAAACTCAGCGCCACACTGGCTCAGGTGAACGCAGCCGTGGACATGTACGAGCTGACCGCTAAGCAGTTAAAGCTCGCAGCCACAACCTCGATCACAATCAAAACGGAGGTGAACGACCATGAATGAGCTCCGGGACATATTCGCGAAATACAAAGCAGTCGTATTTTTTGACACTGAGACAACCGGGCTCGAAGCTGAAAGCTGCCAGATCATTGAACTGGCAGCAATCAGAGTCGAGAAAACCGAACGGGGCACCCTCCGCATGGCCGACAGCGCCGACGTGTTCGTGAAACTGCCGGAAGGTGAGCGGATCCCTCAGAAGATCGTCGAGCTAACAGGGATCACAGACGAGCAGCTCGAAAACGAAGGAATTACCGAGACTGAGGCTGCCGCTCGCTTCACTGAGTTGATCGGCGGCGGCCGCGTCCTTCTGGTAGCCCACAATGCACAGTTTGATCTCCTGTTTACTGCTGAAATGCTCCGGAGACACGGAAACGGTGGCCCGGAAGTCCTGAAAGCTGCCGACTATCTGGACAGCCTAACCGTTTACAAAGACCGCCGGGCATATCCTCACAAGCTGGCGAACGCGATCCTCACCTATAAGCTGGAGGACAAGGTTCAGAACTCCCACAGAGCGATCGACGACGTGGCGGCACTGTTTGAGGTGTGCAAGGCCATGGACGCGGAACGCTCCGATCTTCTCAGCTATGTGAACGTGTTCGGATATAACCCGAAGTATGGAGTAAGTGGGAAACGGATCGAAAAGGTGGCCTACTGGCCACAGAATTTCAACAAATACATGCAGGCTCCGAGCTATACGCTCCCGGCCAAACTCAGACAAAGAAGGAGGTAACAGAAATGCGAAGCAGCTCGCTGAAAGTATACAGCCCGGTGGAATACACCGGGTACAAAGAAAAAAGAAGCGGCCACCCGTCGGAACCGGGAAGCCGCACAGGCAATCGAAAAACCACGCGAAAGCCTAAGCCTATTTTATACCGGCTGCGCCGTTTTTGCAAGCGCCTGAACTGGAAAGGGATCGGCGGGCTGGCAGTCACCACAGTGGTGATCGTGTTCGCAGTGCGCGGCGTCGTGGGTATGTTCTCAGAACACACCCAGACAAAAACAGCCCCGATCACAACCAGCAGCCCGGCGGCCGAGGAATCTCAGCCCTACGTTTTTTACTACAAGGACGGGCAAGCCGTAAGCTGGGAGGACGTCACAGACGCATGGGCCGAAGAGGCAGGGATCCAGAAGCGCTACGCTCTCACTGACGCCGAGCGACTGGAGATCGCTCAGGTGCTCACGGCCGAAGCTGGAGGCGAACCCTTCGCCGGAAAGATCGCAGTAGCTCAGTGTATTCTCCAGACCTGCGAGGACGAAGGGATCCGACCGGACGAAGTGCTGCGCGTGTACGCATATAGCAAGCGCCGCCCGGAACCGACTCAGGAAGCCCTCGAAGCCGTGCAGGACGTGTTCGACTTCGGGATCGTGGCAACGACCGAGCCGATCAAATACTTTTACGCTCCCGCTCTCACGGACAGCGAGTGGCACGAGTCCCAGATCTATGTAATGACCATTAACGGACACCGATTTTTTAAGGAGGCAACCGAATGAATAACGAAAACAAGCCAAGCGTGATCGCAGAGCTCACGGCTGCACTTGCCAGCATGGCGGAACGCGCCGCCGCTGCTGAGGCCGAAGCCGAGCAGTACAAGAAAAGCTCAGGCGAGTGGTACCAGTTTTTCACCAGCAAGGACAAGGAACTGAGAGACACGCAGGCAGAACTCCAGAAAGCCCGCAAGGCTCTGGAAGCAAAGGAAGGAGAACAGAACCATGGCAACGACAAAGAAAGCAATAGCTGAGGCTGAGCAGGCCGCAGAAATCAAAGAAGCAATCGCAGCACCCACCACAGAGCCGGAAACTCCGGCCGTAACACTGGACGAGCTGGAAAACATGGACATGAACATGTTCGACGCAGAGGAAACCGAAAGCGCTCCGCGCCCGGCATGGCGTATCACTGACGACGGCTGCGCCGACTGGGCCTGCCGAAAAATCGCAGAAGAAAAGACCGAGCTCGACCGAATCACCGCACTGGGCGAAAGCCAGATCGAGAAGATCCAGCAGAGAATCGACGCTGCTCAGCGCAGATATGAAAACGGCACCCGTTTTCTCACCGGAAAGCTCGCGGAATACTTCGAGACAGTCCCACACAAGACAACCAAGACAAAACACAGCTACCGCCTTCTCTCCGGCACTCTGGTGAAGAAACTCGGCGGCAGCACCATGAAACAGGACGACGACACACTGCTGGCCTATCTGAAAGCCTCCGGCAATGAGGATATGATCCAGAACACTGAAAAGCCGAAGTGGGGCGAGTTCAAGAAACGCCTCGAAATTGTAGGCGGCCAGATCGTAGACAAAACCACCGGCGAGCTGGTGGAGGGCGTGCAGATCATTGAGAAACCGGACACCTTCACGGTGGACGTGTAAGGAGGTAGCACATGGCAACAACCAAGGAAACGGCGGCCGCAAAGGCGGCCACCACCCCACCGGTACCGCTGACGCTGCAGCAGAAGTTCATCAAGTTGCGCGAAGCCGTTCCCTCTATCACCCAGAAGGCCCACAGCGACGGCGTAAAGTACAAGTTCGCGAAGATCTTCGACGTGTACCAGCTTCTCACTCCAGCCATGAATGAGTTCGGCGTCAATTTTGACATTGTAGGCGAGCAGGCCACCCGGCACAGTGAAAACGGGGATCCGATCTACTACTCCAACTTCACGCAGCACACCAGAAACGGCGACCGCATTGTCTGGGTGTACGAGGCCGACCTCACGATCCGCTGGACAAACGCAGACAACCCGGACGAGACTCTGGAAGTTACTCTCCACGCAATCGGAACGAACGACGGAGGCCCGGACAAGGCCAAAGGCTCCGCGTGGACGTACTGCCTCAAATACTACCTGTTTGAGAAGTTCGGCATTGATCAGGGCGACGACGATCCAGACATGAGCGACCACAGCAGCGAACCCCCTCAGCAGAGCCAGAAACAGCACACAGGAGCTCAGAACGGGAACCGGCAGGGAAACACCCAGCCGCAGGCACAAAATGGCCAGACGGGGCGCTCAGGCGCCGCACGACCACTCTCAGACGCTCAGCTCTCCCACCTCTACCGTAAAGGCGAGGACGCCGGGTACTCTCAGCAGTCGATCAACGAATGGATCCTGAAAAAATACGGACAGCAGGATCCACATAACCTGACGCGGGCCCAGTACGACGAAGCCTGCGCCGCTATGGACAACGCAAAGCAGCAAGGAGGACAAAACAATGCTTAATCATGTGGAGCTTCTGGGCCGTCTGGCTCAGGAGCCTGAAATCAGATACACACAGAGCGGCACACCAGTGGCGAGCTTCGACCTCGCCGTGCAGGTACCGAGTAAGAACAAAGACGCCGCTCCGGACTATATCCCGATCGTGTGCTGGAGAGAACGCGCCGAGTTTTGCGGCCGCTACCTCTCCAAAGGCCGCCAGATCGTAGTTGAGGGCCGGATCTCCACCCGTAAATGGAAGGACGAGAAAACCGGGCAGAACCGCAAGGCCGTGGAAGTTGTGGCCTCAAACATTTACTTCGCAGACAGCAACGGAGGCAACGCAAATGGCAATCCTCAGCCCGCCAACAACGACGGATTCATGGACATACCGGACGACGGACAGCTTCCTTTTAACTAATAACACCGACCGAAGGACGACCGCCGGACAGACCGGCGGAACTCTACGGCCAAACCAGAAACAAACCACGAAAGGAGGTGCCGACAGTGGCATGGATCCAAATTCACCAACAACTGAAAGACCACCGCAAGGTGCTGGCTGCTGCTGACGAGCTCGACATTGAACCGGCTCACATGCTCGGCCTGCTGATCTCGTTCTGGCTCTGGGCCATTGATAACGCACCGGACGGATCCCTCGCTGGAATATCCGACAGAATGATCGCAAGAGCGGCCCAGTGGGACAAAGATCCGGAGGAATTTGTGGCCGCCCTGACCTCTGCGTCTCTGCTGGACGTAACGGAGGACGGCGTTCTGGAGATCCACGACTGGAGCGAGTACACCGGAAAGCTGATCGAACAACGAGAAAATGAGAAAAACCGTTCGAGAGCCCGCCGCGCTGCTGCTAAGTCAAACGACCGGAGGACGACCGCCGGACAGTCTGCGGACGCAAGCAAGAGCGACCAGAAAAAGACCGCAGGTAGAGTAGACCAGACCAGAGTAGACCAGAGTAGACCAGAAAATAAGGGGGATACCCCCATAACCCCCGCAGCCGAGAAGCAGCCAAGCGCTCAGGAACGACGTTTCGCAGAGTTCTGGACTGCATACCCGAAGAAAGTCGGCAAGAAAGCAGCACAGAAGGCATGGGAAAAGGCAAAGCCCGACGCTGAACTGTTCGAGAAGATCATGCAGGCAGTGGCAACAGCTAAAACCTCGGAACAATGGCTGCGAGAAGGTGGCCGCTTCATTCCCAACCCGTCAACATGGATCAATCAGGGACGCTGGGACGACGAACCTCTCCCACCTGCCGGATCCGGAAGCTATCAACAGCGACCGGGTGGAAATTGTGGAAAACCTGACACCATGGACGTGCTCGCGGGGATAATCGCAAACGAGGAAGGAGGCTTCGAGATATGACAAAAGCAGACGCGGCTCGACTGGTGGCGATCGTCGTCACCGCCTACCCGAATTTTGACAAGTTCAAGGACGCGAAAGCAATCGAGGCCACGGTGAATCTCTGGGCCATGATGTTTGAGCAAGACGAATCCGGGATCGTAGCGCTGGCAGTAAAAAAACACATTGCAACAAACAAATGGCCGCCGAGTGTGGCCGAAGTCCGGGAGATCATGCTGGAGATCCAGCACCCGGAACTCATAGAGCCGGACAAGGCATGGCTGGCCGTGAGCGACCTCATGTACAGCGCCGGACAATTCAACCACGGAGATCTCTCCCGCCAGCTCCCGCCTCTGGTGGCGCGGGCCGTTGAGTCAATCGGCTGGACTTCCCTCTGGGAAATGCACCGCAGCGCATACATAGGCGGCAAGCCCGGCATGGATCGGGTAGCCTTCATGCAACAGTACACGCCAATGTACGAACGGGAAAAGTCTCGCAGCATGACACCGGCACAATTAACCGAGAAGATCGACAACGCGGCCGGATCCCTTCCGGACAAAGGCCAACGCCTGATAGAGTACAGGGAAAGCGAACGCCGCAGGAAAGAGCAGGAAATGGAGGCTATCACCCGCGGTGCCCTCCGACTGGAGAGCCAGATCGTCGAACAAACGAAGCTCGAACTCAGAGGGGAGGTGCTAGGATGATCCTACAAGGTGACGCACTGGAGGAACTCAGAAAGCTGCCGGACAAATGCTGCAGCGTCTGCGTAACTTCACCACCCTACTACAACGCCAGAGACTACGGAGCTGCCGATCAGCTCGGAACCGAAAGCTCTCCGGAGGAATACACCCGCAAGCTGGTGGAAGCCTTCCGGGAAGTCGCCAGAGTCCTGAAAGACGACGGCACCCTCTGGCTGAATATCGGCGACAGCTACGCGAGGCATATCGAGGACGGAGGGATCAAGCGCAAGGATCTGATCGGGATCCCGTGGCTGCTGGCTCTGGCTCTCAGAAGTGACGGCTGGTACCTCCGGGCGGACATTATCTGGAACAAGCCCAACGCCATGCCAGAAAGCGCCAAAGACAGACCGGCAAGATCTCACGAGTATGTTTTTTTACTCAGCAAAGCGGCCGCCTATTACTACGACGCCGAGGCCGTCAAGGAGCTGGCCGTCGGGTACGATCCGAAAAAGCCCGGCCGGAAGCGCGGCAACGCGAAAACCTTCCGCGGCGGCACTGCCTACACTCACGATCAGGCCAAAGCCAACAGCGCCGAGGTGGATCGAGGCAGCCACGGGCTCCAGAGAAATGAAACCGGCAAACGAAACCGCCGGGACGTCTGGACGATCGCCACACGGCCATATAAGGGCGCCCACCTCTCCACGTTCCCGGAGGAACTGGCCAAGATCTGCATACTGGCCGGGAGCAAACCGGGCGACACGGTTCTGGATCCATTCTCAGGAAGTGGAACCACAGGAGCCGCAGCCCTCAAAGAAGGGCGGAACTATATCGGGATAGAGATTAACCCCGACACCTGCAAAATACAAGAGCAGCGACTCGCTGAGGCTGCTCAGGAAGGAGCCAAACCATGAAACGCGGTGAAATTTATTATATCGAAAGCACATACCGGGAAACCGGAAGCGAGCAGAGAGGCGGCCGTCCTGCGGTGATCGTCTCCAATGACAAGAACAACGAAAACAGCGAGGTTGTGGAAGTGGTATACATGACCACCAAACCAAAAAACGACCTCCCAACTCATGTATTTATCCGGAGCGCACTCTCCCCTTCTACCGTCTTATGCGAACAGGTAAACAGCGTAAGCGTGAAAAGGATCGGGACGCTGATCGGAAAATTGACAAAGAGCGAGCTCACAGCCGTGGACTCTGCTCTGGCAATCTCTCTGGGGATCGACTTCATGGATCCGAAGCCCGCAGCCAAAGAAGCGGAGCATTTACTGGAAGAAATAAGCAAGCAGCCACTCCGGATCGTCCAGCAGGATCCAGACGTTGAAAAGATCAAGCTCGAAACTGAGCGCGATCTCTACCGGAATTTATACAATGAGCTGCTGAGCAAAACCATGAAAGGAGCAAGTGCATGAGAAAAAAACTGGTTTACATCTGCTCCCCGTGCCGCGGGGACGTTGAAAAGAACATAGAAAAAGCCCAGCGCTACTGTCGCGAAGCCGTCGAGCTCTGGGACGACGTGATCCCGATCGCGCCTCATGTATATTTTACCCAGTTTCTTGACGACACCAAGCAGGAGGAACGCGCCGCGGGCATGGACATGGGCCTCTCACTTCTGGCCATGTGTGACGAGCTCTGGGTTTACGGTATCGAGAATCCGAGTGAGGGCATGAGGAGCGAGATCGAATACGCAAAGCAGCACCAGATCCCGATCCGGGACGCTGCCGAGCTTTACAGAAACCGCGAAGCCGAAACACTTCCGATCGGTGACGCACTGATCGTTCTCCCTTCTCACGTCGGGCACCTGAACGGCGTCGCCGCGATTGAATCCACCACCGTGCGGATCAATGGCGAAATGATCTTAGACCTTGCGATCGAGCTCAGACGACACCCCGGCCACGACATCACGCTGGAGGCCGACAAAGGCGCAGACTCGGAGGTAGATCAATGAGCTGGGACACGGTTCCGGGAAGAAATGGCGAAGGCTACCCGGATCCAACAGCAAGCACCGCCCTTGCACGGGTGCAGCATAGCCAGAAAGGACTCCAGAGCAAGCGAGCCGGTGAACACTTCGAGAATATGATCACCGCAAGCCTGAACTGGTACTGCGACAAGGGCGTGGCCTTCGTTGAAAAGACTCCGGAGCCCATGAAGCCACTCAGGAAGCCAGACCGACAGGGCCGTTTCCTTGCTTGCTACACCAAAGCCGGACAGCCGGACTTCAAGGGAACGCTCACCGGTGGCCGGGCCGTGGTATTTGAGGCGAAACACACCGACAGCGACAAGATCGACCAGAGCCGCCTCACTCCTGAGCAGGTGGAAAGTCTGACACTGCACCACAAGCTCGGAGCTGCTGCCTTCATCATGGTGAGCGTGGGGCTGGAAAACTTCTACCGGGTACCGTGGGAAGTATGGCGAGACATGAAGCAGATCTACGGGCGCAAACACATGAAGCTCGAAGATCTGGAACCGTACCGCGTGCAATATATCGCCGGGATCCTCAAACTGCTGGAAGGTGTGGAGATCGACTACACCGAGGAAGGAGGCACGCCATGAAATGCGAATACTGCGAGCTCCGCAGAGTCGGGCCTTTTGTAATTTCAAAAGCCTGCGCCATGCTGAGCGGAAAGCTCATAAACAAACAGACGGGCGAACCGTTAAAAATTTGTATGCACCACATGGCCTCCCCGGATCCGTGTATGAACAACGGGAACGGCTGCGGGCTCTACAAATCACAGAAAGGAGATCAAGCCAATGAACGACGCACTGCTGAGCAGTAAAAACATGTGCTGGTGCACTCCGCCGGATTTTTTCGCGGAACTGGATCGCGAGTTTCATTTTGAACTGGATCCGGCCAGCACCGACAAAAGCGCCAAGTGCGCGAAACACTTCACGCCGGACGACGACGGCCTAAAGCAAGACTGGGGGGGGTATTGCGTGTTTTGCAATCCGCCATACGGCCGAGCAATCGCCGACTGGGTACGCAAAGGCTACGAAGAAAGCCGGAAGCCCGGCACCACCGTGGTTATGCTCATTCCTTCGCGGACTGACACGGCATATTTTCACGACTGGATCTTCGGCAAGGCCAGCGAGGTGAGATTCCTCCGCGGCCGCCTGAAATTCACCGACGAGGACGGAAACGGCGAGGACGCAGCTCCGTTTCCTTCTGCCGTCATAGTGTGGCGGAGTCCGGAAAGCACCGGGCGCGAGTTTGCCACATGGCACATATAAAAGCACCAGAGCCAGCGGGGCCACTGCTCCGCCGGTTCAGATAAGGAGGAAACCATGAACGGGATTACTAAACAGACACGCCGCCAAAGTTACGACGGCATACGAACACGCAGCGGCGAGCGTTGCAAGCTAATACTGGAAACCCTCGGAAATCGGTCAATGACCGTGGAAGAAATCACCGACGAGCTGGTGGCTGCTGGCCACCTGAAATACTACGACCGCAACTTCGTGGCGCCGAGACTCACAGAGCTGAAAGGCGCCGGAGTTCTGGAAGTCGTCGGAAAGAAACCGAGCAAAAGAACCGGAAAAAATACAGCCGTATGGGCTGCGGTAAGGAGGTAAGCACATGAAAAAGCAGAAAGTACAGGCAAAGATCAACCTCGAAGCTCTCGCAGGCGGAGCCTTCGCCGAGAAACTCAACGAGGCGCTCATGCAGGTGGCTGAAAATATTCAGAATCCGAACACAGAAGCAACCACTAAGCGCCAGATCACGGTAAATATTAAATTTACGCCGAACAAAACCCGCCAAATGGTAGGAACCCAGATTGCTGTCACGACCAAGCTCGCAGCTACCGAAGCAATCGACACGCAAATGGTGATGGGCGTCAATATGAGAACCGGCCAGATCGAGATCGCCGAATACGACGGGCAGATCCGTGGACAGATGGATCTCTCCGACTTCACGGACGCCGATCAGGATCAGGAATCAGAGGAAACACAAGCTGCAGCTCCTACACCGGGACAGAATCCGACCGGCAAGCCTCTGGATCTTAAAAACAGGGGAAAACAGGCACCTGCTGCCGCTACTGAATTAGTTCCGGGCCGTGACTACGATCCGGACACCGGCGAGGTATACGAAACCGCCGGACAGCCTACGGACGACCGCCAGACAACCGGCGGACGCAATAACATGAAGGTGGTAAAAATCGCACCAGCAAAAGAAGCATAAGGAGGTCAATAAAATGGAAGGAATCAAAGAAGCAATCGCATATATCACAGGGCTGGCCGTAAAGGCTGAGAAGCCAGAAACAATCGAGATCAACGGCCGGACATACTGCACGAAGGATCTCAGACGCTACGACGCAGCCGACAAGGCCGAGCCGATCAAAGCGACCACTCTCACCTCTCTGGTGGACTATATCAAGGAAAGCCGCGAGGAACTCCGCGACAGAATGATCATTCAGGTGGTAAGCGCCACAAAGGTGCTGCTCTACTCCGGGCTGCTGGCCGAGCGTGACCGTGAGACTCTGTTCGAGGTCAACGCCCTGCTGCCGCAGTTTGAATACGGCCGCGAATATGATCAGGAGAGCTTCCTCGTGGCCATGCAGTCATGCTTCCAGAAAACAGACGACCGCGAAGCCGTCACCATTATGGCGAGCAATATCGTGAACACACAGCAGGGAACCTTCTCAGACGACGGCGTAAGTCAACAGGCAATCATCAAAACCGGAGTAACCACGAAGGACGCCGCCTTCGTTCCTAATCCGGTGAGCCTGATCCCGTACCGCACATTTTTGGAAGTTCCGCAGCCCGCGAGTGACTTCGTGTTCAGAATCAGCGAGGGACGCGGCGGAGCCCCTGCCTTCAAGCTGGTGGCTGCTGACGGTGGCCTCTGGAAGTCTCAGGCGGTGGACAACGTGAAGAACTACCTCGTCAAAGCACTGGCAGACGTTCCGGAACGTGAAAGGATCACGATCATTGCATAATGTGGCCGACATAAATGTCGGGAACATACCGGGAGGGCCAAGCTCTCCCGGCAAACCAAAGGAGGACAAGAACATGCTGATCATAAACATAGTGCTGGCCCTCGTGGCTGCTCTCCTGCTTTTTGGAGTTATTGGAGAAAAGGACGGGCTCAGACAGCAGAACATCACGATCGCCTTCGTGGCCGTGATCGTGCTCATTATCGCATTAAATAGATTTTTCTAAGGGAGGACAAAACCATGGAATATAAACCGAAAGTTATCACCGGAAAAGTGACCGGCACCGGCTGGCCGATCGACGGCCATGTGCTCTGGTTCTCACAGTGGGACTACGACAACCGCGAGAGCTGGCACCTCTACGGCTGGGAGGACTCAGAGGACGAGGCAGTCATGCAGACCGTATTCCAGACCGAAACCGAGGCTGGCCTCTGCCTGTTCGATACGCTGGAGAAGTTCGCAGAGAATTGGAAGGCAAAGAAATGGGAGCCGCAGGGCTTGTTCTGCCTGCCATTGGACAAGGTGGAAGTGCTGGAGGTAAAGCAGGAAGAAAGCACCAACAACACCCGCGAACAGCTCCGGGCCCACGGCTTCGATCTGACACCGAGAAAGCAGACTGACAGGGGCGGGATCATCTGCCTACCACTGGACAAGAACCTGAACGGCGACGTGCAGGCCAAGCACCCGGACTGGAAGCCAGTCGAGTGCCCGACATGCGGCCGGAAATGCTGGAAACACCCGGAAGCTGACCGCCTCGCCAAAGAACAGGACGCGAAAATGCTCTGTACTGAGTGCGCGATCAAAGCCGGGCTTCTGTCACCGTTCCGAAAGGAAGGCCCAAACCGCGCGCAGCGAAGGAGGGCAAAGCGTGAAAGAAGAAAATAACACAGATGGGCTCTACTACCTCAAAATAGACGCGAGGCACTACTTCCCCGACGGAAAAATAGCAAGGGACGTGCTGGAGGCGCTCAGGTGCAGGCAATACGCCGAAGTGCTGGCCTTCTATCTGGAGTGTGACCTCGACGACATAGAAAAACAAGCTCGCAGACTCGCGGAAAGCACCGCGCTGAGCTACTCGGAAGCGCTCCACAAGATCGGCGGAGATATGCTGCGGAACAAGCAGGAAAAACCGGCCCCACTCTCCCTCTGGCCTATCAGACAAGAACCGGTGCGGCCGAACCGTGCAGCCAGACGAGCAGCTAAAAGAAAAGGAGGACGAAATGGACGATAACAAGAACAAGCCTATGGGCTGGCCGTTACTCTACACACTGGCAACACTCGCAGGCGTGGCCATGCTGGCAATCCTGAAAGCCTGCGGCATTATATCAATGAGCTGGCCGGTGGTGATCGCCGGGCTCGTGTGGGTACCCACCGCGCTGCTGCTGATCACTCTCTGGGTGGCCACTCTCCTGATCTGGATCGGGCGAACCGGGAAAAAGATCAGGGAATACAATCGCAGGAGAAAGATCTCCCGCACTCTGGACGAATCCATGAAAGGGCTCACGCTAAACGGCGTCGGCCCCATTTATGGTATTAGAAGAAATAAAGGCGAAAACAACACCGACTACGAGAAAAGGATCCGCGAAAAGCTGGGGGTTTTCCCGCGCAGTCTGCCGAAATACGAAACCATGGAACAGCTCACCCTCTCCAATGTGGGCCCGATCTATGGCGTCGTAAAGAAACAGGACGAAAGCTGGAAGCACTACCGCCGCAGAATCCTGAAAGCAGCCCAAACTATTGATACCGTACAGCTACCAACCGGCAAGTGCGCACCGGACAACCGCCGGACAGAGGGCAAAAAGTGAGCTGGCCAAGCAAAGAGACCGGCGCCTGCTCATGGGTGCCGGGGCTCGGCTTTAAAGAGTGGTACTCAACGAGCTGCCACATGTACTACGAGATCGCGAGCGCGGTCACAAAGAAGAATATCAAAGCCGGGACGTGCCCGTATTGCCACCGGCCTATCAAAATAAAGGAGGAACGAAAACATGGACTATAAAACAGAAGCACAGCCAAAAGCAACCGCTGGAGGGGTACCGGTATTCTGCGCCCATGACGCGATCGTGGCCATTGAGAAGCTGATCCCCAACCCGAAGAACCCGAACACACACCCGGACGCACAGATCCAAGCACTCGGCCGCATTATCCGCCAGACCGGGTGGAGGGCGCCGATCACAGTGTCGAAGCGCTCCGGCTTCATAGTAAAGGGCCACGGCCGTCTCGCTGCTGCCAAGCTCGAAGGACTCAACGAAGTGCCGGTGGACTACCAGAACTACACGAACGAGGCCGAGGAATACGCCGATCTGGTGGCCGACAACCGGATCGCAGAGCTGGCAGAGATCGACAACAAGCTGCTGGCTGACATTTTCGCCGACATTGACACTGGCGAGATCCCCATGGAGCTGACCGGCTACACCGACAAGGAAGTGGAAAGCCTCGTCACTGGACTGGCCGAAGCCCTGCACAATGACCTCACAGAGCCGGACGAGATCCCAGAGCTTCCGGAGGAAGATCAGACAATCACGCAACGCGGCGATCTCTGGATTCTCGGAAACCACCGCCTCGTGTGCGGAGACAGTACAAACGAAGCCGATCGCGCTCTCCTACTCGACGGAGCCGAGCCTCAGATCCTTCTCATGGATCCGCCGTACTGCTCCGGAGGTTTTCAGGAATCCGGACGCAGCACCGGAAGTATCGGAACCAAACGCTACGACGCAAACGGGAAGGAAATCAAAGTGACGATCGCGAACGATACCCTCAGCACTCGCGGATACCAGCAGCTCATGCGCTCGATCCTGAAACAGTTCACCGGTACCGTGGTTTATTGCTTCACCGACTGGAGAATGTGGCTCTATCTCTACGACGTAATGGAGGAAAGCGGGTTCGGCGTCAAGAATATGATCGTCTGGAATAAGAAAACGCCGGGCATGGGTATGGGCTGGAGAACTCAGCACGAGCTGATAATGTTCGCACACCGTACAAAGCCAGCATGGGACAACCACAAGGGCTACGGGAACGTGATCGAAGCCACCCGCTCCGGAAATGAGCTCCACCCGACGCAAAAGCCGGTGGAGATACTGGAGAAACTGCTGGACAATACACAGTGGGCCGAGGGAGTCATGGACGCCTTCGGAGGATCTGGCACGACTCTGATCGCTGCGGAAAGTATAGGCCAGAAGTCGTACCTCATGGAGCTGAGTCCTCAGTTTGTTGATACAATCGTAAAACGCTACATAAGGACAACTGGCAAGACGACCGGGATCCGACTGTTCAGGAAGGGCAAAGAGCTGGGCCGCGAGCACTTCGAGAGAATGTTCACGGAATAAGCCAGCGAAAGGAGGTGGAACCCATGCACCAGAACAGTGAGGCAAAACAGCCGAAGGAAACCGACGAGATCAAGAAAAAGCTGGAAAGCTACGCAGCACTCCACCGCAGGATCGACAACCAGATCGAACGGCTGGAGAATCTGGAGGCCGTCATGGGCTCCATATCCTCGCCGAGCTTCGACGGAATATCCGGAGGCGGTGGCGACGGAACAAGCAAACAAGAACGGCAAGTGATCCAGAAGGTAACACTGGAGGAAACGATCCGCCGCATGATCGCAGACGAGGATCAGGAACGCAGCGAACTGGAGGCCCTGATCTCCGAAATGGAAAAGCCAGACGAGCAGACCGTGTTAGAAATGCACTACTTCGACGCAGCGAACTGGTGGACAGTATGTGCCGCCCTTCATGGTAGCCGGGAGGACTACGACGAACACGAGCAACGCTACCTCAAAAGAACATTCAAGCTACACGGCTCGGCGCTTCAATCGCTGGCCAAAATATACAGAGCAAAACAAGAACAGGGATAACAACGCCCGCCAGAAGCCACAGGAAGGCCGACGGCGGGCTTTTTTGCGCGCCCGAAGAAATACGCACACACTCAGGAGAAAGCCGCAGACGGAACGCTCACGAGCACACAGGGGGGATAAAAAGGGACAAAAAGGGATAAAAGGGGATAAACCACCGTGCTACTCTGTATAACAGCGAAAGCCGTCCGGGGACATGATAAAGATCCGGGCGGTTTTTCCTATGTGCCTACCCTCAGAAAAGAACTGGGAGGGGTGCAAATTTTCCACAGGAAGGAGCAAACACATGGGCGGTCTATTCTATACCGGCCAAAGCCGCCGAACCTCTGGCAGCTTCACCGTGACATGCTCCGGAGCTAAGGATATTGTGAAGCGACTCAACAAACTGGAGAACGGCGGGCAGACGGCAATCAAGAAAACCGTCAACGACTTTATGAGCCGTGCGCCTGCGTGGGTATCGAAGGGGATCCGCGAACACTACGGGGTAGACACTGCCGCAATCAACGAGGCCAAACAACAACCTCGGAGGGGGCAGAGCTCAATCCAAGTGGCGGGGGTTCAAGTTGATAGTGCCTCCCTCATTTATAAGGGGCGGACACTGACGCCGACGCATTTCAAAATGAGCCCGAAGTCCAGACCAAGCGCTCAGCAAAAGAAGCCGATCAGAATCCCCGGCCAACTGATCGCCGGAGCTGGTGACGTTGCAATGGTTCGACCACCGCGGCCGTACCAAGTCAAGGCGACGATCATTAAGGGATCCCGTGTGAGCCTCGGCTCGAACGTGTTCCTCACTGGCGGAAACGGCGGCTCCATGCTTCCGTTTCAAAAGACTGGGAGGGGGCGCTCCCCGATCGAGGCCGTGCGTACTCTGTCCGTGCCTCAGATGATCGACGGCAAAGCACGCCAAACCATTGAGACAACAATCTCCGAGAAGCTCGGCGAACGTTTCAACCATTACATAGATCAAGTAATGAAATAGCCAAACGCTCCGAGCTACGAGCCAAAGCCAAGCCAACGAACACGCGCCAAGCAGCAAGCCAAGCGCGAAGCAATCGAACAGCAAAGCCAAAGCGAAACCAAAAGCAACAGCAACAAAGAACAGCGAAACAAAGCGACCAAAGCAAAGAAGCAAAAGGCAAAGCAACTCGACCGAGCAACCGCGCCGAAATTTTTCCGCAGCCCGAAGGTACTGTCCGGGCCGCCAAACGCCTGCGGTGCTGGCGAGCCCAAAACACGCGCAGACTCAGAAAAATTTTTTCAGGCCGTTTCGTTTCGTTTGTCTCAAAGAAAGGAGGTGGCGCCATGGCGGAGGGCAAGCAGAATCTCCAAAACGCTGCCATTATTGCGAAGCTGTTCGGCGTCACCGACCGCCGGATCCAGCAGCTCGCAAAAGATGGAATTATTCCAGCCGCCCAGAAGCGGCCGTATATGTTCGACCTGCTTCCGACGGTGCAATCTTACATCCGTTACCTGAGTGACAAAGCCAACGGCCGAGAGGCCAAAAGCGCCGACACCGCTCAGGTTGAAATGGAGAAGCTGCGGGCTGAGGCTGACATGAAACGCAGTAAGGCAGACATGGCAGCCATGCAACTGAAAGAGCTCGAAGGCAAAATGCACCGCAGCGAGGACGTGGAGGCCGTGACGAATGACCTCGTTTACACTGTCCGCAGCATGATAATGGCACTCCCCGGACGTTTGGCCATGGACGTTGTGCAGGTGGCAAGCGCCAACGAAGCCTCGGCACTGATCCGGGCGGAGTGCTACAAAATTCTGAACGAGCTCGCAAACTACAACTACGATCCGGCGGTATATCAGCGGCGGGTGCGGGATCGTGAAGGCTGGAGCGACGTTATAGTGGCCGCTGATGAAGCCGACGACTAAAAAATCCACCGCGAAACTCAACGCAGCCATAGCACCGGCCATTCGCAACTTTAAGCCACCCGAAGATCTGACGGTGGCCGAATGGGCCGATAGACACCGCCGCCTATCCCCGGAGAACTCCGCGGAGTCTGGCCCGTGGCGCACTTCGCGCACGCCGTACCTGCGGGAACCTATGGAAGCGTTCACGGATCCGAAGATCCGTAAGATCGTAATGGTGGCAGCGTCTCAGGTGGGAAAATCTGAGCTGGAGCTGAACATAATCGGCTACATTATTGACCAAGATCCCGGCTCGATCCTGTTCGTCCAGCCTTCCCTCGACGACGCCCGAAAGTTCTCACGCCTCCGTATCGCTCCAATGATACGAGACAGCAAGGTGCTGAGGGCGAAAGTTTCCGACGTCAAAAGCAAAGACTCCGGGAACACAATCCTCCAGAAGTCATTCCCCGGCGGTATGCTCACGATCACAGGATCCAACAGCGCCTCCGCTCTGGCTTCCACTCCCGCCCGCTACATTCTCGGCGACGAGCGCGACCGCTGGGCCGTGTCTGCCGGTGCTGAGGGTGATCCGTGGGCTCTGGCCGAAGCCAGACAGGCCACGTTCTACAATGCGAAGGCCGTCGAGGTATCAACTCCGACCATAAAAGGCGCTTCAAATATCGAAAGCAGCTACTACCTCGGAACACAGGAACGCTGGTGCCACCAGTGCCCTGAGTGTGGAGAGTACGGCGAGATCACCTTCGACCGCGTACACTTCGATCATACAGTGGCCAAAGTCCGCGGGAAAAAGGCGTACAAGATCGTGGGCCCGATTACATGGTGCTGCCCCTCCTGCGGCTGCATAGTACCGGAGGAGAAAATGCGGAAGCAGCCTGCAAAGTGGATCGCCGAGAACCCGGCGGCCTACGACGAGGGCGTCCGCTCCTTCTGGCTGAACGCTTTTTCTTCTCCATGGACTCCATGGGAAAAGATCGCGCTCAAATTCCTGCAAGCCAAGGACGATCCTCAGAAGCTCAAAGTAGTTTATAACACGCTGCTGGGTGAGCTCTGGGAGGATCGCGGCGACATAGCAGACGAGGACACCATGCTGGCCCGGCGCGAGGACTACGGTACCAATGCCGACGGCTCTCCCGTCGAAGTTCCGGAGGGCGTTCTCGTTCTCACCTGCGGCGTAGATACTCAGGACAACCGTTTGGAGTACGAAGTCGTGGGCCATGGCTTCTACGGTGAAACGTGGGGTATAAAAAAGGGCTACATCATGGGAAAACCCGACACCGACGAGGTATGGCAGCAGCTCGACGACGTGATCGACCACGTTTACCGCTTCAAGGACGGAAAAGGGCTGCGGATCTCAATCACCTGCGTGGACTCCGGCGGCCATTACACCCAAGAGGTATACACTCGCTGCCGTGAGCGTAAGAACAAGCGCGTTTTTGCTATCAAGGGCAAGGGCGGCGACGGGATCCCGTTCGTGACGCCTCCGTCAAAGGTTCCGATCAAGGACAACAAGCGGATCACCTGCTGGCTCTACACACTCGGCGTTGACGCCGGAAAGGAAA
Organism: Clostridium sp. M62/1; assembly: GCF_020736365.1. Lineage (NCBI taxonomy): Bacteria > Bacillati > Bacillota > Clostridia > Eubacteriales > Clostridiaceae > Clostridium > Clostridium sp. M62/1. Next base: position 43,718 of record NZ_CP085988.1, read on the forward strand.
CGATCATGTCGAGCCTGAAAGTTCAGGAGGCTGGCCCAAAATATTGCCATTTTCCGATCCACGAGTCCTGCGGCTACGACACCTACTATTTCAACGGCCTGCTCTCCGAGCGTCTGGAGCTCACGCAAACAAAGCGCGGCAACCAGTGGCACTGGGTAAAAATCCCCGGACACAACCGGAACGAGGCCCTCGACTGCCGAAACTATGCGAACGCCGGGCTAAAAATCATAGATCCGGACATGTTCGCGGTGGAGCGACGTCTGAAAAATGTCCAAGAAACACCGCAGGCCAAACCGGCGCAGCGCCGAAAACCGAAACCGGCAGCCCGGAACTACTTCGACGAGTGGTAAGGAGGTGAACCCATGAGATCAAAAGAAACCATACAGCAAGAGCTCACAGAAACGAGGACGCGACTCAGTGCGTATCTGGCCCGTGAGGCTGACATGCTCAGCAAGGACGGGGTGCAGCTCTACACAATCGGCTCCAGAAACCTGCAACGGTACCAGACTTCGCTCGCTTCCGTTCAGGACATGATCGCGAAGCTGCAAAAGCGAGTCCGCGAGCTGGAGGCCGAACTGGCGGGCGGATCTGCTCGCCGCGCCGTGGGGGTAGTCCCCCGCGACTGGTAAATGGGTAAACGCTGGCCGATCGGCTGGCTTTACTACGGCGACGACTGCGGGACATTTTCGCTCCTTTAGATACCGCGGCCGCTGCCGTTTTTAATTACTTGCAAGGAGGTGAGAAAAACGAAGTACGACCAAACGAGGGGGCTATATCTCCCGGATAACGTACGCCCTCAGAATAAGGGCTACGGAGAGGCGGGCGCAAGCTGGAGAAAAAAAGCCGTTAAAGGTTTTAATGCTCCCAGCGGATCCGCTCACGAGGACATAGACTTCAACAACTACACCATGCGACAGCGTGCCCGCATGTTATACATGGCCGCGCCGATCGCTACCTCGGCGATCAAAACCAACCGCACAAACGTGGTAGGCGTCGGGCTCAGGCTTAAAAGCCGGATCGACCGCGAAGTGCTCGGACTCTCACCGGATCAGGCAGAACGGTGGCAGAAAGAAACAGAGCGAGAGTTTTCCCTCTGGGCCAGCAACAAGAGAGCCTGCGACGCCACCGGCATGAATAACTTCTACGGGCTCCAGCAGCTCGCGCTGATCTCGTGGCTGCTCTCCGGCGACTGCATAGGGTTAATCAAGCAGTACGAAACCACTCGGCTGCTCCCCTACTCTCTCCGCGTCCACCTGATCGAGTCCGACAGAATCGCAACACCGAACAACTACGGGGCCGGGACTACGCTCTACTACACAACCGGTAAGAACCCAGAAACGGGCAACACCATATACGACGGCGTGGAAGTAGACAAGAACGGCATGGTGGTAGCGTATCACATACGCAGCAACTACCCGTATGAGCTCGGCGCTCCGGTTACTGAATGGGCCCGCGTTCTGGCATACCAGCAAAGCACCGGCCTTCCGAATGTGCTCCACGTCATTGACACAGAGCGCCCGGATCAGTACCGCGGCGTGAGTTATCTCGCGCAGGTGATCGAGCCACTGCTGCAGCTTCGTAGGTATACCGAGTCCGAACTCATGGCCGCAGTCGTCGAGAGCTTTTACACTGCCTTCATTAAGACAGAAGCCCCGACTGATGAAATGCCATTCAATGAGGTGGATCCGGTACCACCCGGAGAAATGCGGAACCCGAACGAGTACAGCATGGGGCCGGGCCAGATCAATGTCATGGGGCCGGGTGAAAGCGTAGAATTTGCAAACCCGACGCACCCGAACGGCAGCTTCGACAAGTTCGCCGTAGCGATCAGTGCACAAGTAGGCGCCGCGCTGGAAATTCCCAGCGATCTGCTCCTGAAATCCTTCAACGCCTCATACAGTGCGAGCCGTGCTGCTCTGCTGGAAGCGTGGAAGGCGTTCAAAATGCGCCGCGAATGGCTAGCGGACGACTTCTGCCGCCCGTGCTATGAAGTGTGGATGAGTGAAGCCGTGGCCCGTGGCCGCATATATGCGCCGGGCTTTTTCCAGAATCCAGCGATCCGCGCCGCGTATCTCGGCAGCGAATGGCTCGGCCCGTCTCAGGGACAGCTCGATCCGGTGAAGGAAATCACGGCCGAGATCCTCGCGTGCAGTGAAGGCTTCTCCACTCACGAGCAGAGCACGATCCGCCTCAACGGTGGCCAATGGGACAGCAACGTGGAACAGCTCAGACGTGAAAACGAAAAGCTCGGAGGCAATCCGCCAGATCCGCACCAGAGCGGCACCGGAACAGCAGCACCGGACGGTGAACAGGATCCGCCAGAAGGCGACGACAATCCGCACAACCCTGAAACAGCTCGCGAGAGGGGCACGGTGGCTCTCCGCAGCCTCGTGATCGGCGAGCAGATAAAGCAAACCATACAAGGAGGATAAGCCAATGAAAACCAAACATAGCGGCCTAATCATGGGCCCGGCTGCTGCTCCACAAGCTCCCACGGCGACAAAGTTCTGGAATATGGCCAGCACCGGCGACGACGAGGGAGAAATCACTCTCTACGGCGACGTTATGAGCCAGCAGCCCGTTGACTGGTGGACAGGCGAACCGGAGCCCGGCCTTTTCATCACACCGGAGGGCTTCATGGAGGATCTGGCAGCAGTCAAAGACAAGGGGCACATCACCGTCAAGCTCAATAGCTGCGGCGGCGATCTCTACACCGGGATCGCAATCCACAACGCGCTGAAAGCTCTCAGCGGTGAGGTGAACGTCATTGTCGAGGGAATCGCGGCCAGCGCTGCGAGCGTTATCATGTGCGCGGGTGATACCGTGACCGTGTACCCCGGTTCCCTAATTATGATCCACGGCGTAAGCGTTATGCTCTGGGACTACATGAACATGCAGGACATGAAGCAGCTTATGAAAGGCATGGACGCCAGCGAGCGGGCCGTGGCCGAGATTTACAACAGCAAGACAGGGATCGAAGTCGATACTCTCCGCAGCATGATGACCAAGGAGACGTGGTTCACCGGCCGCGAAGCTCTGGAGAAGGGATTCGCTGACGCGATCAAAGAGGACGAGGACGATCCAGAAATGAGCATGAGCGCCGACAGAAAGGTGCTTTTTGTTAATGGAGTACGCCACAATGTTGACGGGCTCCAGCATGTGCCGGGCACTATCCCGGTGAAAGCAATCGCGACTCCACCGGCTGCAAAGCCCGGAGCAAATAAAAAGAAGCCGACCACAAAGGCGGCAAAAAAAGAAGGAGGTAACAAACCTATGGACGAGAAGGAACTGAGAGCAGCATACCCGGAGATCGTGGCCCAGATTGAGGCCAACGCAAGAACCGAAGCGCAGAACACTTCCAGCGAGGCTGTGGCGGCAGAGCGCCAGAGAATCGAGCAGATCGACTCGATCGCCGCCTCTATCCCGGATCAGCAGCTCGTACACGACGCCAAGTACGGCGACAACCCTTGCACAGCTCAGGAGCTTTGCTTCCGTGTTATGCAGGCCAGCGCAGCGTCAGGCCAGAATTTCCTCGCAGCATATCAGGCAGAGGGAGCAAAATCCGGAGCCGCAGACGTAGGCGCAGCACCTAACGGCGGCACGCCTGCAAGCGCTCAGGAACAGGACGCAGCAGACATTCAGGCGGTAGTTTCCGCCTATAACCAGACCAAAGGAGGTATGAAGTAATGAGTAAAAGACTCGACGAGACGATCGGGGCCGTAGGCTTCGACAACCTGATCAATGGCCAGTACCCGCCCGCAGAGGTTTTCACTGTGAAGATCCGCAAGGAAGCCACAGAAGCCAAAATCTACAAGCGCGGCACTGTTCTGGCACTCTCCGCCGGTACAGCAGGCGACGGCTTGCGTGTAATTCTCGGTACCACTGCGAAAAGCAACGAGACGCTGACGGCCAACTGCGTGCTGGCTGACGACGTGGAAGTCGGAACGGCTTCCGACGCGGTGGCGACTGCATACCGTACCGGCCATTTTAACGAGAACAGCCTGATCACTGACAACAGCCATGCGATCAGCGAAACGGACAAGGAAGCGCTCCGCTCTGCCGGAATCCTGCTCTCTGACGCCGTAGCATACTAAAAAACAAGGAGGACAGACAAATGGCTTTTAATTTTTATGATACCCACACACTGCTCGCCTCCGTGCAGCAGCTCCCGCCGCTTCACTCTTTCCTTTTGGATCGCTATTTCCCTACTAACGCCGCCTCTGACGTGTTCGCCACTGACGACGTGCTGGTGGAATACCGCAAGGGATCCAAGAAAGCGGCACCTTTTGTAGCACCTCGCAAGGGCGGGATCACGATCCTGCGCGAAGGCTACACCATGAAGCGCTTCACTCCGGCGCATATGGCACCGAAGCGCCCACTCTCCATTGACGACCTGAAAAAGAGAGGCTTCGGGGAGGCTCTTTATACTAACCTGACTCCGGCCCAGAGGCAGGGCGTGATCATGCTCGGAGATCTCGACGAACTCCGCGACATGAACACCCGCAGAAAAGAGGCCATGGCTGCCGAGGTAATCTTCACCAACGGCTGCATTATGCACGAGTACACGGACGACCTCGGCACTTACGAGGAAAAGGAAGTCCGTTACTATGACGGCACCAGCAACCCGGCAAAATATACCCCTTCCGCAGACTGGGCCGACACTGAGGCAGGCGGCAAGCAGATGATCGACGACGTGGCCGCCATGATCTCCATGTTGAGTAAAAGAGGGCTCCCTGCGACCGAGTGCCTCATGGCTCCAGACGTTGCGGATCTTTTCCTCCGCAATCCGTGGATCCTGAAACTGCTCGACAACCGCAACTACAATATCGGAGGCGTAGATCCTGAGACTCTGCCTGCCGGTGCTTCCAAGATCGCCCGCCTGAATATCAAGGGCCGAATGATCGACTTCCTCACTTATGAGGACACATACACCGAGCTGGACGGAACTGTAAAGCAGTATATCCCGCAGGGCATGATCGCGGTAGGCGCTCCGGCTGCTGGCCGTACTGTTTACGGCGCGATCACTCAGGTGGAGCAGACCGACGGCGAGTTCCATACTTACACCGGCGTGAACGTGCCGAAGTATATCAGCGACGCTGCTCACAACATCCGCGAGCTCACTCTCAGCTCTGCACCGCTGCCTATGCCTAACAACGAGTGCCCGTTCAGCGTGGCGAAAGTTATCAACTAAGCGTACCGAGTAGAAAGGAGCAAAACCATGAGAAAAATCAGGGTAACAGTGGGAACCGTCGGCTATTATGACGCCAAGCACGCCCACAAAAGAATGACAGCAGCGGACGGCCCGTTTGAGTGCGAGGACACTCAGGCGGAGCACTTCGTCTCTGCTGGTGTCGCTGAATACGTCGGCGGCGCAATCGAAGTAGACGAGGCGGACGAGCAGGAAGTGACCGGCCACCTTGCAAAGAGCCAGCTCGAAGAAATGACGATCCAGCAGCTCCAGAACCTCGCCGGGGATCTCGGCGTTGACGTTACCGGCTGCAAAAAGAAAGCCGATTATGTGGACGCGATCGCAGCCGCAGAAGTAAACGCTGGCGGCATGGTTGACGACGAGGACACAGACGGCGACGATCTCCCGGATCTGAACGCAGCAGATCCGGAATAATGGAGGTGAGCACATGATCCGAATGATCAAAGGCACCTACGGGCTCGTTAAAAACGGAACCGTGGAACCTATGACGAAACACTCTCCTGCCTTCTCTATCAACGCAGCCCGCGAGGCTGAGCTGGTGGAGGCTGGCGTGGCCGTGTATGAGGCGGAGCCGGAAAGCACTTTCTCAGAATACAACGGTCTGAACATGACAGAGCTCAGAGAAGCTGCAGCAGCGTATGGCGTAGACGCGAGCGCAGTCCGCAGCAAAAAGGAAGTGATCGCCCTGATCGAGGCAGCCAAGGTCAAAGCCGACAGCTCCGCAAAAATCGAGGCGGAACCTTCCGAGGCGTAAGCTCGTGAGCTTCAAAGACCAAATAAAGCAGGATCTCTCGGACATTTTCCTGAATCTGGACGAGTTCGCAGACCTTCACCGGATCGAAGGGAAGGAAGTCCCGGTGGTAATTGACAGTGACATAATGGCCAAGCTGAGCAAAATCGGCGACAACCGTATTCATGGAATGGACGAGGCCGACATGGTGATCATGGGAAAAGCCTCCGACCTTCCAGAAAATCTGGATCCCGGCCGCCTTCTCAATCTGGACGGCCGTGAGGTGATCGTTGTCACTACCACGTCGGAAATGGGACTCGTACAGATCGCGGTTCGCCAGAATCGCATGAGCTAAGGAGGTGACGGCAGCATGACACTGGTAAACAGTATCGACAAAATAGTGAGCTGGCTCACTGAAAACGTATGCAGCAAGATCACCCTCAAACTGCCGGACGACTACCGGAACGACACCGGCTACGACGTCGTTATGGTAAACCCCGCGGCGTTCCCTTTATACGTTCCGGGAAAGGATCGGCTGCCGCCAAACGTGGCCGCTCCGATCCCTTCCGTCTGCGTGCAGCTCATGGAAGGAAGCGACGAGCTTATTCAGAAAAAGAGGCAGCTCCAGATCCGGCTCTGCCTCGCCTGCTGGAATCCCGGCCAACACGGCGGGGAGATTTTCAACCCTCGCGAAAACGCGAAGGCAACCGGCGGCTACTCCTACTACGTCAATACCGGAGAAGCTGCCAAAACATACTCGCGAAACATGGACGGCTGGCGCGATTGCTACAATCTGGCCGACCTCGTACTCCGCGAGATCGAAACTGCGGAATATATCGCAGGCCATAGGCTCGTAAAAGAGCAAGGGATCAAGTTCGGCCCGTTCACAGAGGACGGCAATGTCTGGGACTACTACCCGTACTGGCATAGCTGGATCAGCTTCGCGCTGGAAATCGGAACGACTCCGGCGATCCCGAAAGAATACGAAGAATTTTTATAAGGAGGACTAAAACATGGCATATTTGCATGGCGCATATGGCGAAATCGGCGAAAGCAAAGTGGCTTCCGTCACTCAGGCCGACGTGGTGGCCGCGTATATCGGCACCGCACCGGTGAACCTGATCAGGGGTTACGCTGACAAAGATCTCGTTAATATGCCGGTAAAAGTAACCAATATGAGCGAAGTCCAGAGCCTCGTCGGCTACTCCGACGACTGGGAAACATTCACCCTCGGTTCTGCGTTCGCTGAGCACTTCGACAACACCGTCGGAAATGTGGGCCCGATCTATATCGTGAACGTGCTCGATCCTGCGGTGCATAAATCCGCACAGAAAACCACAAAGGCCCTGACCTTCACAGACGGCAAGGCAGAGTTTGAGAGCGACAAGATCATTCTCGACACCTTCGCGATCGCTGACAAGGCCGAGGGCGTGGACTATGCTCTCTCTTATAGCATGGCAAAGCACACAGTAACCGTGACACTGCTCAAAGAGACTGACGGGGCCGAACTCTCCGCAACCTTCGACACCGTGGATACTTCCAAGGTGCAGGCGGCCGACATTATCGGTGAGAAAACCGAAACCGGAGAATATACCGGACTGGCTTCCATGGCTCTACTCTATCAGTACCACAACGCCGTGCTCAATATTCTGGCAGCTCCGGGCTGGAGTCATATCCCGGCCGTATACAAGGCCATGGTGAGCACTATCCAGAAACTCAACGGCCACTGGGACAGCTTCGTTCACGCCGACGTTCCTCTGGAGGACAAAGGAACCAAGATCGACACGCTCGCAAAGGCTCAGAAATGGGCCATTGACAACGGCTACACCAGCGAGTTCTCGAAGGTATACTGGCCGAAGATTAAGGACGGCAACGGCCGGATCTTCTGGCTGTCCACAGTAGGCGCCGCCACTATGCAGCGCGTAGACCTGAGCCACGACGGCGTTCCGTTTGAATCTCCGTCCAACAAGGAAATCATGGCCACGAGCCAGTATTTCGGTGAGGACTCCAAGAACCGCGGCTTCGATCAGGAAACCGCGAACAAGCTCAACGAAAAAGGAATCACAACAGCCTGCTTCTGGGGTGGCCGCTGGGTATTGTGGGGCCCTCATACTGCTGCGTACAAGTACAACGGCAGCATGGACGCCCGCGCGATCTTCGACGTAAATATCCGTATGCTGGAGCATATCACGAACAGCTTCCAGAAGGATCACGGAACTGAGATCGACAGCCCTATGACTCCGCAGGACAAGGACAGCGTGCTGAATTTTGAAAAGGAAAAGCTCGACACCCTTCTGGGAATCGGTGCCCTGATCGGTACCCCGTCCGTGGAATTTGTGGAGAGCGCGAACCCTACCAGCAACATGCTGAACGGCGACTTCGTTTGGGACTTCTCCGTAACTAACACGCCTCCGTTCAAGTCTGGCACCGCTCGCGTATGCTACACAGACGAAGGCTTCCAGTCCTTTTTTGCTACTGAATAAGGAGGTGCAGAACAATGGCAAAATGGCTCGATATTAAAGGCCCGGTAGTGGCCGACACTGTATACGCGGACAGCACTCTGGTGGCGAAGGACGTCGCCTTCACTCTGCCCGGTATTGAATTTTTAACCGCTGACGTGCAGGCCATGGGTAACATGACCGTGCCACTGATCGGACTTCTGGAGAACATGGAGCTCTCCATTACAAAGATCGGCGTAGACAACGGCCTGCGCCGCATGAACCGCCTCAAAAAGCAGAGCTTCGAGTTCCGCTGGGTTCAGAATGTCGTAAAATCCGACGGATCCACCGCAACCGAAGGCTGCAAGGCTTTTGTGCGTACTATGCCGGGCTCATTCCCTGAGCTGGGCGTCGAAGTCGGCAGCGCAACCGAAGCCGAGAACACTTACAACGTGACAAGGCTCCAGATCTACGCAAATGGCGTCGAGATCTGCTGCGTTGACCGTTTGGCTCAGATCCTCCGTATCAACGGCGAGGACTACATGAGCCAGATCAACAACCTGCTTTAATGCAGTAATCAAAAAATAACCACGGCCCGCCGGTCAAGTCACTGGCGGGCTCTTTTTTTGTTTGAAAGGAGAACAAAATGAACGGAACCCTCACTCTGAAAAATCCCGTAATGATCAACGGGGACAAAATCACAGAAATGAAGTACGACACGAACGAGATCGACGGCGTGCTTTTCGCAACTGCTGAGGCAAAGAGAAAAGCGGCCGCAGGTATGAAGAATCTGTCCGTGTCCGCAGCGGCAGAGTTCGACTTCGGCCTCCACCTCTACCTCGGCTATGCTGCGATCGTGGCCGTGAATCCGACTTATGACTTTTCCGATCTGGAGCGCATGAAGGGCGCGGACGTTGTGGAGGTAATGGCCCTCGGCCGAAATTTTATGCTGAAATCGGAGCCGGAACCACAGGAAAACGACTCCGCAGAGCCTACCGCGACTACGCCAGAGTCTACCACACCAGCACGACAGAGCTCGAAAAAAAGCGAGTAACTGACTTCATCATAGAGTATGCAGAAGCGGCCGAGGATCTCGCAGCCGAAAAAAAACGCGCTGAGAAAAATCGGCCGCTAAACATAAGGAGGCCAAAGCACACAAGGAGGTGAGGACGTGGCAGACCATACTCTACAATCTACGATAGAGATCGCCGGATCCCTCAGCCCCTCCCTTCAATCGGCCATAAACGCGGCCGTCTCTCGTCTGGAGGAAATGAGCAAAGAAACGCTCGAAGCCGCCGGTGCCTCCGCACAGTTAGCGGCAAAGATCAGCACGCAGGAGACAGTCCTCAAAAATCTGGAACAAGGCTACGCCGACTACATTGTGACCGGCCAAGAAGGAACCGAGGAAGCCGAACAGCTCGCGAGTACAATCCAAGAACTGTCCGGTGAACTGACGGAAAATCGCGGCACGTTGGACGCGGCAGAGAAAGCCGCCCGTGCCCTGTCCGAAACCATGGACGACGCAGGCGGAGAAGCTGAAACGCTGCGCTCTACAATCTCCAAACAGGAGGACACCCTCCAACAGTTAAAACAGCGATACGTTGACGTTGCAACCGAACAAGGGGAAACCAGCGACGAAGCGCGGGAACTCGCTCGACAGATCCAAGACCTATCCAGCGAACTGCACGAGAACAAAACCAAGCTCTCGGACGCAGAGTACGCAGCGGACAAGTTGGACAATTCTCTGGAGGAAGTCGAAAGCTCGGCCAAAAAGGCAGACGACGGCTTCACCATGTTTAAGGCTACGTTGGCAAATCTCGCAGCCGACGCGATCATGCGAGCGGTGGATGGTATCAAAAATCTGGTTGGAAACGTCATAGAGTTGGGCCAAAACTTCACCAGCACCATGTCCGAGGTATCGGCAATCAGTGGCGCAACCGGTGAGGACTTCGAGAAACTGGAAGCCTGCGCCAGAGAATACGGCGCCACCACGGTTTTCTCGGCCAGCAATGCAGCCGAGGCCCTCAAATACATGAGCCTCGCCGGGTGGGACGCCGATCAGTCCACAAGTGCGCTGGGTGGCGTTCTGAATCTGGCCGCCGCTTCCGGCATGGAACTGGGAGCGGCTTCCGATATGGTAACGGACTACCTGAGCGCCTTCGCCATGGAGGCCGGAGACGCCGCATACTTCGCAGATCTGCTCTCCTACGCGCAAAGCCACAGCAACACCACGGCCGAAGCACTGGGCGAAGCCTACAAGAACTGCGCAGCCAACTTAAATGCAGCCGGGCAGGACGTCGAAACCGTCACCTCGCTGCTCGAAGGAATGGCAAACCAAGGTTACAAAGGATCCGAAGCCGGAACCGCCATGGCCGCGATTATGCGAGACATAACCAACGGAATGAAGGACGGCGCGATCAAGATCGGAGAAACCTCCGTGGCCGTAATGGACGCACAGGGCAACTTCCGAGATCTCACCGACATTCTCACAGAAGTGGAAGCCGCCACAAATGGAATGGGCGACGCAGAACGAGCCGTCGCGCTATCTTCCACTTTTACCGCAGACTCCACCAAGGGCCTGAACCTGATCCTCAACGAAGGCATGGACAATATCGCCGGGTACGAGGAAGAACTCCGCGGAGCTTCTGGATCCGCTGAGGAAATGGCCAATATTATGAACGACAACCTCAGCGGCGACGTGGCGGCAATGAACAGCGCCTTCGAGGAACTGGGGCTCAAAATTTACGACGCGCTGGAAAGTAAGCTACGAGCAGGTGTGCAGTTTATCACTAACGGCGTGATCCCGGCGATCGAATGGCTCGGCGGACATATCCCAGAAGTGACCATAGCGGTGAGCGGCCTCGGTGCCGTTATCGCGGCTATGAACTGGGGAACCATATCGAGCAAGATCGCAATGGTGAAGGGCGCACTGGTAAAACTCGCTGCAGCACTGGGAGGCGTATCGCTTCCGGCTATTGCTATTATCGCAGTGATCACGGCCGTGGCTCTCGCCTTTACGAATTTATGGAAAAACAACGAAGAATTTAGGAACAAGATCACAGCGATCTGGGACGGAATCAAGGCCAAGTTCGACGAGTTCGGGCAAGGAATTGTGGACAGGCTCAACGCGCTGGGGTTCGAGTTCGAGGACATAACCGAAGTAATGAAGGCAGTCTGGGACGGCTTCTGCGAGGTGCTCGCTCCGATTTTCGAGGGCGTATTCCAGCAGATCAGCAATATTCTGAACGAGGCCCTCGACATTCTGACCGGCCTGTTTGACATCTTCGCCGGAATTTTTACCGGTGACTGGGACATGGTATGGCAGGGCGTCCAAGAAGTTTTCGGCGCAGTCTGGGACTTCGTTGTGGCAACCTTCGAGAACTGGATCAGCACGTTCACCTCTCTGGCGGACACCGTTCTGGGCTGGTTCGGCACCGACTGGGAAACCGTCTGGACGAATGTTAAAACATTTTTCTCAGACACATGGAACGCGATCTCGTCGTTTTTCTCCGGAATCCTGACGGGAATCAAAACATTTTTCACGGACACATGGAACGCGATCGTCTCGTTTTTCTCCGGAATTTTATCCGGAATTTATTCGAGCGTTACCGGAACCATGACCGAGATCCACGACACCTTCACGAATATCTGGGACTCAATCACCGGATTTTTGTCCGGAGCATGGGAAACAATTAAAAACATTGTGACCGTCGGGATCATGGCCGTGAAGGAAATTATCAGCGCAGCCTTCCAGATCATCACGCTGCCGTTTCGGTTTATCTGGGAAAACTGCAAGGACACGGTGCTCTCTATCTGGGAGACTATCAAGAGCGTGATCGGCGAAAAAATCGACGCCGTAAAAGAAAAGATCACCACGGTGACGACTGCGATCTCCAACGTAGCAAGTGCAGCATGGAACGCGATCAGCTCCACGGCTTCCTCCCTCTGGGAAGGAATCAAAGGCACGATCGGTTCCAAAATCGACGCAGCCAAGGAGAAAGTAAGCACCGCGACGAGCACGATCACCAGCGTGGCGAGTTCCGCATGGTCAAGCGTAAGCTCCACGGCTTCCTCTCTCTGGAGCACAATCAGCTCCACAGTGAGCAGCAAGATCTCGGCGGCCAGTTCCGCCGTAAGCTCGGCAACGAGTACGATCACCAGCGTGGCAAGTTCCGCATGGTCAAGCGTAAGCTCTGCCGCTTCCTCCAAATGGGAAAGCGTCCGGAGTACGATCAGCAGCAAGCTGAGCAGCGCGCAGTCTACCGTTTCCAGCTTAATGAGTGGAATCACTTCCACCATGAGTTCGGGACTCAGCTCCGCACTCAGCACAGTGTCGGGTAAGTTCTCCAGTATTTACTCGACGATCAGCAGCAAAATGTCGGCAGCAAGGGACGCCGTAGGAAACGCGATCAGCGCCCTAAAATCAAAGTTTAATTTCTCGTGGAGCCTGCCACACCTGAAACTCCCTCATGTGAGTATCAGCGGCAGCTTCTCGATCAACCCGCCAAGCGTACCACACTTCGGTATTTCATGGTACAAGGACGGCGGTATTCTGACGCGCCCGACTATTTTCGGCGCAGCAGGTAACAATCTTCTGGCTGGTGGTGAAGCTGGCGCCGAGGCGGTGGTTCCTCTTGCAACCCTCTGGGATAAGTTGGAAACCATGATCACCTCAGTGTTCAACACTGCAAGCACAACCGGCGGATCTTCTGGCGAAGGACTCACAAGCACGGCCGGAAGGCTTCTGACTCTGGACGACTTCTCTCTCGGAAGTCTGGCAGACAGTGGCGGCGTGGTAGTTTACTACGACTTCTCCGGCTTCACATGGAGCCCACAGATCCAGACAGAAGGAACCGGCGACGACGCGGACGACTTCATGGCGAAGCTCAAAGCCCACGAGGCCGAGTTCTTCGACTGGCTGGAAGAATTTATAAAAATGCGGGAGGTGGCTCAATATGCGTAGAGTAACAGGCTACAAAGACTACACGACACGCGAAGGGGACACCTTCGACGCGCTGGCCCTCGAAATGTACGGGGAGGAAATGCTGGCGCACTATATCGCAGAATTTAACCCCGACTATGCGGACGTGCTGATCTTCGACGCGAACGTGGCCCTCCGGCTGCCGATCGTCGAAGGTGCAGAGACGCCGGAAACTCTGCCGCCGTGGCGTCGGGACTCTGAGGACGAGGACGACAGCGCGTGAACCTCTACTACAACGGGGTGGATATATACGGGGACGTGTCGGTGAACTACTGCGTGCACGAAATGTTCGCAGAAAAGCAAGCCGACACCCTCGTGATCCGCTTCAATGACACCAAGGGAACATGGAGCAAGTGGCAACCGGCCGAAGGTGACACCGTGCAATTCAAAGAAGGCGCGAGTGATACCGGGAAAATGTTCGTGCACTCCATGAAACCAGAAAACGGGCTTTTTACGATCCGAGCCATGTCCATGCCGAAAAGCGGCAAGACAAAAAAGAGTAAAAGCTGGGAGGGCGTCCGGTTCCTACAACTGGCGAATGAGTTCGCAGGAAATCACGGGCTAACATTCCAGAACTACGGCTGCACGGATCAGGTTTACCCGTATATCAAACAGGACAGCGAGACAGACTTCGCCCTATTCCACCGGCTCTGCACTCTGGAAGGCTGCCAAATGCTTATATTTGACGGCAAGCTGCTGGCGTATAACGAGCAGTACATAGAGGGGCAGACTCCAGCCGGTAGTCTCTCCGTAGATGAAAACGGCGTTTTCTCCTATGAGGACAACCGGGGCGGAATGTACGGATCCTGCGAAATTGCAAGCGGAAGCTACTCCGGAAAATTTATAGCCAACAGCTCCAACAGCTCAGTGCTCCGCCCTGCGGTGCCTATTCAGGTAACCAGCAATGCAGAGGCGGCACGCTTCGCCAAGGGGCTGCTGCGGAACGCGAACAAGTTCGCCCGATCCGGATACTTTTCCAAGTCACTTATGACCGGATATGCAGCCGCCAGCATTTTGACACTATCAACACCAAGGGCAACCATGTGGGACGGTACCGTTTTTGTGTATAAAGTCCGGCATGATTTTGTCGGAAATAAATCCACGATCTACTTCCGACACATTCTGGAGGGCTACTAATGGGAAACATCAATAAAGGCACGATCGCCAGCATATCAGGAAACACGGCCCGCGTTGTACCGTCTGACGCCGGGGCTAAGCCAACCGCAAAGATCACGATCCCGTGGCACCTCCGCGGATCCACCGGAAACCTCTCAAAAGGCACGGCGGTGGTTTATGTGGAGTTTGACGACTCCACCGGGCTGCTGCTGGGCCGGGCGGACGGTGAATGGGGGTGCTACCTGCCGAGCCTCTCGGCCGGTAATATCAACGTACCGAAGGGCGACGTCACAGCTCGCGGCATAAGCCTGAGCGGGCACACCCACGGAGGCGTCGAAACGGGCAGCGGATCCACTAAAAAACCAAACTAAGGAGGTACAGCCATGCCAACAATGGCACAGTGGGGCTCAAAAAAATGGGCCGTATCATCAAAGCAAGTCGTCGCGCTGGAGGGGCTGGCCTTTTCCTACGAGCAGGTGGCCGACGAAAACACCAGCACCGAGGACAAAAAGACGACTAACGAACGAGGCACCGAGCTTTTCCCCCTCTCATTCACCACCGTGCTACACTCAGGCGCAGGCGTTGACGTATGGGCGGAGATCCAGAGCTGGAAGGCTCTCGTCACAAAAGTGAATTATTTCTATCTCGGCGGCAAGAAGCTGGGGCCGAAGCTCCAGCTCCGAAAAGTCGCGGTAAGCAACACAAAGGTGGACGGCAAGGGGCGGCTACTTCTGGCCACTCTTTCCTTCACATTCAAGGAATACGATCCGGCCACCACCAGCGTGAAGGTAAGCACCACCGCGCTGAATGTGAAAGCGAGCACCGCCTCGAAGTCCGTCAAGAAAACAACCAACACAGCGGCCAAAAAGGCCGCAAAGAAAACGATCAAAGTCGGCGACTATGTGAAGCCGACCGGCAGCAGGTACGCAACCGGCCAGAAGATACCAAACTGGGTAAAACAACGAAAGCATAGGGTGAGCCAGATCAAGAGCAGCCAAAACAAGGTGCTACTGGGCCACCCTAACGGGATCAATAGCTGGGTGTATCTGTCCGAAGTAACTCTCGCATAAGGAGGTGACGCCATGATAGCAAGCGGAAACGGGAGCCCGGAAGTGTGCGCCGCCAATCTGCTGAGGATCGTCCGCGGTGAAGTCGCATACGATCGCGTGCGCGGCGTTGACGGGACTCTGATCGACAAACCGAACGCGACCAACGAGGCCGTGGCTGACGCGGAGTGGGTTCTGGAAACCTTCGAGCCCCGCGTGGAGTCTGACAGTATCGCCTCAGATCCGGCGGCTGCCTTCTCTGGCGACTTCGGCATGATCGTGAACATTATCCAAAGAAAGGAGGACGAGGATGCATGAGCGAGCTCAAATTCATAGAGACAACCGACGAAACAATCTACACCGACATACTGGAAGAATTAGAGAACGGCGTCGGCGAGCCTCTCTACCCCGGTGACGAGCGCCGAATCTTCGGCGACACCATGGCGAAGGTGATCGTCACTGTTTACAACACAGTAAACGACGCCTGCCGCCAGAAAATGCTCCGATATGCAAGGGGCACTGTTCTGGACGCTCTGGGAGAAAACAGAGACGTGATCCGTCTCGATCCTACCTATGCCACTACCACCCTACGGTTCACAGTTACCGAAGCGGTGGGCTCTAATATCATTATACCGGCCGGACTTCGAGTAACAGGTGACTTCGTTCACTATTTCCTGACAGACACCACAGCCGTGCTTTATGCAGGTAGCCTCTATGTGGACGTGGCAGCAACCGCCGAGGAAGGCGGCACGGACTACAACAACATAGACGAGGGCGAGATCTCCGAGATCGTGGACGTCTCCGACGTTCCACTGCTCGACGGAGTAACAAACCTGACCATAACAGAAGGCGGAGGCGACCGTGAGGAGGACGAACCGTACCGTGAGAGAATCCGAGAGGCTGAGAACAAACTCAGCACCGCAGGCCCGGCCAAAGCCTACAAATACTGGGCGCTGTCCGCGAACTCTCTCGTCACGGACGCAGTGGTGGAATCCGAAAAGGAAACGATCACCAGAACACTGAAAACATACGCCGGGCACGCCTTCCAAGGTGGCGCCAATCTCCTGCCGGACACTCTGGTGGTTTTCCTGAGTGACGGATCCGAAGCCACAGCAGGGGCCGACTATACGGCCGAGTATGCAGACGAGCTTCTGACTCTCTCACTCTCCGGATCTCTCGCTGGAGCCGAGGCGGTAAAGATCCAGATCGGCCGCAATATGTACGGCCGCGTCAAGATCGTGCCGATCTGCGCCGGAGGACAGATTCCGAGCGAGGAAGTGCTGGCCGACGTGCTGGCTGCCTGCTCTGCGGACGACGTTCGCCCTCTCACTGACATGGTAACGGTGGAAGCTCCGGAAACTCACGAGTATGACATAGAGCTCACCTATTACACCACTAAAGCCAACGAGTCAGAAGTAGTGCAGAACGTGGAAGGATCCGGCGGGGCTATTGATCAGTATATCAACTGGCAGGGCTCCACACTGAATCAGGACATAAACCCAGACGAGCTCCGGAAGCGGATCCTCTGCCCTGACTGGGCCGACGATCTGATCGGAGCCACCCGTGTGCAGATCATCAAACCGGAATACACCGAGCTCAACAGCACGACCGTGGCCAAGTTCTCCGGTAAAAAGATCGTGAAGCATATCGTCAGAGGATAAAGGAGGTGGACAGCATGGGCGGCATGAAAGTGTCAAACATGGATTTTATAAAACTGCTGCCCGCCTTCATGCAGGACGACGAGGCAGCGATCGCACTCAGCAAGGCCGTGAACAAGCTCATAGGTGAGCCGGGCAAACGTCTGGCCACAATCCGCACATGGGACAAGGTAGACGAGCTCACAGAGGCGGAGTGCAACGAAATGGCGTGGGAGCTGGACATTGACTGGTACGACTCCGAAGGCATGAGCCTGACAGAGAAGCGGAACACAATCAAGCTCGCGCAGCAGATCAAAAGAAAACGCGGTACCAAGTGGGCCGTTGAGCGTCTGATCGGCGCATACTTCGGCGAGGGCTATGTCATGGAGTGGTTCGAGATGGACGACTCCCCGTACACCTTCGCGGCTCTAACCACAAACGCGAACACCGACGGCGAAAATTTTAATAAATTTGTTGACGCCGTTCAGGCTGCCAAAAATGTGCGCTCGCATATCGCGGGCGTTTTCTATTACTGGCAGCAGGGGCCGGATCCCGGTATTGAGTGTGCGCTGAACACGGAGCTGCACCGTTATGATTTTGTAAAATGCGGTACCAACCCGCGAACGGCCACGATCGGCTTCGTGATAAAGCCGAGCATTGAAACAGATCCGGAAGTGAAGCCGTACCTATACGACTACACTCACGCCGGAACTACAACCTGCGGAACATATCCGCAGCCCGGAACACTCGGCGCCGTCGTAAAGCAAGCGGCTGCAGCCGAGCCTGACACCGAGGCGTTCCGTTACAACTACCCTGAATGTGGAATAACTCCACGGCCGGGGACGTTGGGCTCAGTTATAAAACGCGCAGCAGCCACGAACGAAAAGGCGGCCCTGTTCTGCTATCCGTTCGTAAAATGCGGAACTAAGCGCTGCGGGGAATAAACCGAAAGGAGGGCACAAAATGGCATACTTCGGCGAAGCCTACATGGGACGAAGGCGGCAGCAGTGGCTCCGCTCTCTCGCCTATGTCGAGGCTCAGACAAACGGCACATGGCACCGCGGAACGATCAACCAGAAAAAGATCGAAGGCGAAAACGTGGTAGTTATGGCGACGTTCCCGACGCTGGACTCTATCGCCTGCACGATCAACGCCTCCCGTCTGATCGACACCTACGGGGAGCAGGCAGCATACCAGCAGAGAACTATCAACAAAGTGGCCGGACAGGGAACCATGATCAAGATCACGATCCCGATATATGAAGTCACAGCATAAAGGAAGGAGGAAGCAGACACATGTATAACGCAACAAAATGGCTCGACAAAGTGGTAGACGTCGATAGCGGCGAGGTCATTCAGGCCGGAACCGATCAGAGCGCCGCCCACTTCAACAACATGGAGAGCGGGATCACAGACGCCAGCGTGGCCGCTGCCATGCTCCTGATCGCAGCCGGAGAGCTCCAGTCTCAGACAGAGATCGAGCGCCACGTCGTAGAACTGAAAAACACGGCGAGCTATCCGTTCAACAACTCCACTAAGACCGTGAGCCTTGCGATCACTCGCGACAACACAGACTACACCGTGGACGCGGATATTCAGGCCCACACCGGAAATGTCGGCGAGATCCAGATCTACGACAAGCAGCTCAACGGCTTCAAGGTCAAGTACGACGGAAGCGCCGAGAGCGCCACCCTTATTTTAAGAATCAAAGGAGGTAAATAAACCATGGCAAAAATCAACGACGTGCAGGTGATCGAGAAGAACACCGGCGAAAAGATCCAGTGGGAGCAGGACGGCTACCGTCTCAGCTTCGACGACGACGCGCTCAGCGTCAAGGTTACCAAGTATCAGGGCGACGAGGCCCGCACCCTCGACGTGTGCATGGATCGCGGCGGTGATCTCATGCTCGGCACCCAGCCCGGCGGCCGCTATGTGGCCCAGATCGAGATCCCGGCCGCAACCTATACCGAGACACCGATCGAACCGCAGGAAGGCGCCGACGAGTCCGGCGATACCAACCGCCAGACCGTAGAGCACACAAAGAACCCGCTCGACATGGCAGAGGTGAAGCTGATCCTCTGGAGCATTGAATAAGCAGAAAGGAGCACAAGAAAATGGCAAATTTTGACCTCACCAATCTGGCAGTAAAAATGATCTGCCCGAACAACGTCGTCAAGACAGACGACACCGATCTCCCTTCCGTTCTGGTGTATATCCCGAAGTTTAAGAACTCGGACGTACTCACCGGCGGAAATGACAGCACCCACCCGGCCTTTATCGTCAACGGCGTGGAAATCCCCGGCTTTTACTACGGCAAGTATCAGGCCAAGGTTTACAACTCCGTAGCGTACAGCCTGCCGGGCGAAGATCCGACCGCAAGTATCAACTTCGACACCGCACGCGCACGCTGCGAGGCCAAGGGCGCAGGCTGGCACCTGAGCACTAACGCAGAATGGGCCGCGATCGCTCTCTGGTGCAAGAAAAACGGCTTCCTCCCGTATGGTAACAACAACTACGGCAAAGACAGCCGCGAAAGTAATTACAAAGCCGCGCCGAGCTACTACGAAAGCGGCAAGATCGCGAGAGTTGCAACTGGTACCGGCCCGATCTCATGGAGCCACGACAAGACCATGGCTGGTATCTGGGATCTGAACGGCAACGTGTGGGAATGGCAGGGAGGAATCCGCCTTGTTTGGGGTGAGCTTCAGATCCTCGCAAACAACGACGCAGCCGATCCGGACAACCCTCAGAACGCAACGAGCACATGCTGGAAGGCTATCAACGCCGCAGACGGCGCCCTCGTGGATCCTGAGAGCAAGACGACCGACAGCTCCGCCCATGTTTCCGGTAAAACCGTAAAACTGGACTATGTGAACAACAAGTGGACGTACTCTACTTCGATCACCAACGCCAAAGATGAAAGCCGAAGCTGCGCCTTTTATCAGGTTGCTGCCGACAGCTCGATCGGAGACGCTGCCAAGGTTATGCTGCGCGCTCTCGCCCTTCTCCCGGACTCTGACGTCACTACTGACGTATACGAGGGCGACTACATGTGGTGGAATAACGGCGTAGCCGAGCGCTGCGTGTTTCGCGGGGGCCGCTGGTACTCCGGTGCGAGCGCTGGTGTGTTCTACCTCGGCGGCCACAACTCCCGCGGCGGTGTGGGCACGGGCCTCGGCTTCCGTGCCGCTTATATCCCGGAAATCCGGTAATCTGGCAATCTGAAAATCTGGCATGAGGGTGGCCCACCAAGCCACCCTCTACCCTTTTAAGGAGTAACAACATGGACAACTTACAACTGCGGCAGCGTATCGTTCGGAGCATGATCCGGGTGAGCGAACGCACCGCAAATATGAGAAAACCCGAAAAATTCGAGTATCGCAAGCACATGACGGCGGCGTTCATGGATATGCTGGAGCTCTGCATTGAGGCCAACCGGGCCAGAGGCTCGCGCCGGGTAGAACTCCAGAACAAAATGGACACCAAGCTGGACGTGCTGCGCTCTCTCGTAGACACGGCAGTTTCTCCGGAGGATCGCCTGATCTCTCCGGGGCTCCACGAAATATGGAGCAAGGAGCTGAACGAAATCGGGCGTATGCTCGGCGGCTGGAAAAAGTCGAACGAGTAAAGCCCGTGGGGAATGTGTCGAGATAAAGGAGGCGCTGCGTGTTTCGCGGGGGCCTCTGGCCCAACGGTGCGTCCGCTGGTGTGTTCTGCCTCAGCGGCATCGACTCCCGCAGCTGTGTGGGCACGTACCTCGGCTTCCGTGCCGCTTATATCCCGGAAATCCGGTAATCTGGCAATCTGAAAATCTGGCATGAGGGTGGCCCACCAAGCCACCCTCTACCCTTTTAAGGAGTAACAACATGGACAACTTACAACTGCGGCAGCGTATCGTTCGGAGCATGATCCGGGTGAGCGAACGCACCGCAAATATGAGAAAACCCGAAAAATTCGAGTATCGCAAGCACATGACGGCGGCGTTCATGGATATGCTGGAGCTCTGCATTGAGGCCAACCGGGCCAGAGGCTCGCGCCGGGTAGAACTCCAGAACAAAATGGACACCAAGCTGGACGTGCTGCGCTCTCTCGTAGACACGGCAGTTTCTCCGGAGGATCGCCTGATCTCTCCGGGGCTCCACGAAATATGGAGCAAGGAGCTGAACGAAATCGGGCGTATGCTCGGCGGCTGGAAAAAGTCGAACGAGTAAAGCCCGTGGGGAATGTGTCGAGATAAAGGAGGCGCTGCGTGTATCGCGGGGGCAACTGGAACAACGGTGCGAACGCTGGTGTGTTCTACCTCAACGGCAACAACTCCCGCAGCAATGTGAACACGAACATCGGCTTCCGTGCCGCTCTTGCCTTATTTGTTTATTTTCTGAGGGCCAAGGCCCAGCAGAAACACCAAGGCAAAAGGGATGCATTTCCCGGCCGACAAGGCCAAAGATACACGCTCGTGCTGCTCTGCCGGTGGAGGCCGCCGGGGACACCGAGCAAACCGCGCAGGCTGGCCGTTGTCTGCTATGCGGGCAGAAGGGGGATCCGGATCCTGCGGCGTGGCGACCGCAGAGGAAAGATCTCGCCGAGGAATGTCACAACGCGGGCCATAATTATGACAACACAAGGAGGAACGAGGACATGGATCCAAGAAACCAGCCCTCCCTTCTGGAGAGAATATACTCGTGGGAGAATCTTCTGGACGCATACCACGAGGCAGCAAGCGAGAAGTGGTACCGCAACGACGTGACCGCCTTCGCGGCGAATCTGGAGGAAAACCTGATCAGTATACAAAACGACCTGATCTGGCACACCTACAAAGTGGGCCGGTACCGGCAGTTCTACGTCCATGAACCGAAGAAACGGCTCGTCATGGCTCTGGGCTTCCGGGATCGTGTCGTGCAGTGGGCGATCTACCTCCAGACAAACCAACACCTCGACAATGGCATGATATACCACAGCTACGGGTGCAGGGTGGGAAAAGGAACCACCAGAGCAGCCGACCGGCTTCAATACTGGTGCACACTCGTGGATCGGAAGCCGGGCAAATGGTACTACCTGAAACTGGACGTATCAAAGTATTTTTACCGGGTGGATCACCGGGTACTGCTCGACATACTCCGCCGGAAGTTCCCGAACGAGGACGGCTACCTCTGGCTTATGGAAACAATTATAAATTGCGACCATACACCCTTTGGACTGCCTCCGGGAAAGTCCGCCGACGAGATCCCACCGTCTGAAAGACTGTTCGAGGTAGGTATGCCGATCGGAAACCTCACGAGCCAGCTACTCGCGAACGTCTGCCTCAATGAGCTGGATCAGTATATCAAGCACGAGCTGAAAGCCCATTTTTACGACAGATACATGGACGACATGGCGCTGCTCTATCCTGACGCGGCCACACTGAACCGGTGGAGGGTTGCGATCGAGAAGTATCTGAACGAAGTCCTGCACCTCGAATTGAACAGCAAAACCACGATCGGACTCGTCAAGCACGGGATCACCTTCGTGGGCTGCCGAATCTATCCGGGGTACCGCAAACCGACAGCTCAGTCGGTCAAGAAAATGAAGGCACGTATGCGCTACATAGCGAAAGAGTACGAGGCCGGGCTGATCGACTTCGACGCGGTAGACGCGACCATGCAGAGCTACTTCGGACTTATGGGCCACTGCTCCACTCACGGGCTCCAGAAATGGATCGAGAAAAATATTATTTTCAAACGCAAAGAAATGGCAGACATAGAGCTGCCGCAGGAGGTGACACAATGGGAATTGAATCAGTTTTGATCGCCTGCCTTCCTTCGGCGATCACTGGGTTCTGCTTCTGGTGTATCGAGCAGAAAATCCAGAAACAGAGCAAGAAACTGGAGAAGGAAGAAAAACAACGACGAGAAGCTCAGGACAAGCGCGAAAAGCTCCACGAACAGCAGGAGCTTTTTTTAGTGCAGGGAGTAAACGCCGCGATCGCCCTCGGAGAAGCCACGGCCAGAGCCGTGCAGCGGATCCCGGACGCGAACTGCAACGGTGATATGCACGCGGCCCTCGACTATGCCGCCAAGGTCAAACATGATCAGAAGGACTTCCTGACGAGGCAGGGGATCGAATCTATTTATGAAAGCTAAGGAGGTGACACCATGACTGAGGAAACGCTGGAACCGGTAGAAACCGAAACAGATCCGGAGGAACGGATCCGAGAGCTGACAGCCGAAAACCGTCGGCTCCGGAAGCAGATCAAACGAATGAGAGAGGCTGCAGCCACCAGCAAAAAGGTGGAATTTTCAAAAATTATTTTCTGCGGCGCTTCAATCGTGACGATCTTAATTACCGTCTTTTCCTGCTGGATTATTTACTCCACCATGGACACCTCAGCCCTCGCCTACCTGATCCCGGCCGTGTTCGCTGAAATGGCGAGCGCGACCGGTTTTTACTACACGAAGGCCAAGGCTGAAAACAAAATCAAATTGATGAACGCCAACGGCGTGCAGCCAGAGGCGGACAACTTCAACGACTTCTAAGGAGGTGGAACATGTCACTCATTGGAAAAAACAACGAGGAAAAGATCTGGAATTTCCTCACCGGCAAGGGCCTGAACTCATACGGGGCCGCCGGACTCATGGGAAACCTGTTCGCGGAGAGCGGGCTCAACCCTCACAACCTCCAGAACACCTACGAGAAAAAGCTCGGCTATACAGACGACGACTACACCGACGCGGTGGACTCCGGAAAGTATACCGGCTTCGTGCATGACTCCGCAGGCTACGGCCTCGCGCAGTGGACATTCTGGAGCCGCAAGGAGGCGCTCCTGAATTATGTCAAGGCTGCCGGTGCCTCGATCGGAGATCTGGAAACTCAGCTCGGCTTCCTCTGGAAAGAACTCGCCGAAAGCTACACCGCGGTGCTGGCCGTGCTGAAAAAAGCCACCAGCGTGAGACAGGCTTCCGACGCCGTGCTGCTCAAATATGAACAGCCAAAGGATCAGAGCGCCAGCGTCCAGACGAAGCGGGCCAGCTACGGGCAGACCTACTTCGACAAATACGCAACCAAGACAACCAACGACACACAAGGAGGTAAAACCATGAGCAATAGTTCATTAGTGGACTGCACAGTTTACAGCCCTAACCACAGCGGAAAGAGAACCCACTCGATCGACCGTCTGACACCGCACTGCGTAGTCGGCCAGTTATCTGCCGAAACGATCGGCGCCTGCTTCCCTAAAGGCAGGGACGCAAGCTGCAACTACGGGATCGGGTACGACGGCCGCGTCTGCCTGATCGTGGACGAGTGCAACCGGAGCTGGTGCAGCTCCAGCAACGCAAACGACCAGCGAGCGATCACGATCGAGTGCGCCAGCGATAAGGCCGAACCATACGCCATGAAATCCGCAGTTTACGAGAAATTGATCAAGCTCTGCGCTGACATCTGCAAGAGAAACGGAAAAACGAAGGTGCTCTGGCTCGGCAGCAAGGAGAAGGCTCTCGCATACGAGCCGAAGGCGAACGAGATCGTCCTCACCGCGCACCGCTGGTTCGCGAATAAATCGTGCCCCGGCGACTGGCTTTATTCCAGATATGGGGAGCTCGCCGACAGAATCAACGCACTGCTCGGCTCTACTGACTCCGGCAACTCCGGCGGAAATAATACCCCGTCCGGCGGTTCCGGCGTGAAATACTACGTCCAGACCGGCGCCTATAAGCAGAAAGCAAACGCCGACGCTCAGCTCAAAAAGGTGAAGGCTGCCGGTTTTGACGCCATTCTCAAACAGTCCGGCGGCTTCTACAAGGTACAGACCGGCGCCTACTCCAAGAAAGAAAACGCCGACGCCGAAGTCAAAAAGCTGAAAGCGAAGGGCTTCGACGCAATCGTAACGACCGACGGCGGAAACGCTGCCGGATCTGCAAGCTCTGAGATCAAAGTCGGCGACGTGGTTCAGTTCTCTGGTGGCCCTCACTACGGAAGCACTGCAGCTTCGACTGCTGCCGGATCTCCGAAAGCTGGCCCGGCCAAAGTCACCAGAATTGTGAAGGGCGCAAAGCACCCGTACCATATCGTACACACTGACAGCCAGTCCAATGTCTACGGCTGGGTGGACGCGGCCAACGTCTCAAAATGAGCACGGCTGCCAGTGTCCTGCTGCTGATCGTGGCCGTGGCCGTCCATGCGATCTGGATCCGCTCCCTCGTGGAGTGGGACGGCTCACCGTGCGACGCAGCAGACTGTAAAAACTGCCCGTACTATCCGGGAGAAAACAGAAAGGAGAACCAACACCATGAACGAAGCTATGACTCAGATCCTCAACGCAGCGACGCCGATCCTCTGCCTGCTCATTACTGCCGGTGGCGCCTACCTCGTGGCGCTGCTCAAACGCCAGACAGCCCAGATCGAGAAAGATCTGGACAATGAGACAGCCACCAAATACATGAACATGGCAGTGGACGCCGTAGCTCAGGCCGTGGCCTACACGGCCCAGACGTTCGCGGACTCACTGAAAGCCGAGGGCAAATTCACCAAAGAGAAGCAGCTCGAAGCCTTCGAGAAGTCCAAAAACAAGACACTGGAGATCCTCGGCGACACAACCGTGGCCGCCCTCCGTGAGATTTACGGCGACTTCGACGCATGGCTCGAAACCAAGATCGAGCAGGTATGCAGAGAAACCAAGGCCGCCAGCGAGTCCCAGATCAAGGCAGCAACGGCCGACGCAGCAACAACCGCGGCAAGCGTAGCGGCAACGATCGCCACCACTGCGGTGCAGCAGCTCGCAGCCGAAGCTCCGGCCGCTGAATCTAAAACAGAATAGGCCCCTGACATGTTCAGGACATAAAGAAAGCCCGGCGGGAGTGTTATCTCCTACCGGGCTATTTTTTATAAGCAGGCCAGCGCCGCCTTGTATGCCTTCGATCTCGTGTTTGGCTTCTGGAAGTCGTAGCGATCGCGGCCCTCCACCGACTTCGCAAGAGCGGGATCCGCCGCCACCTGATCGGCAAACTGGCAAAACTTCAAATACTGCGGAGCTTTTCGAGGATCCGCCAGACCGGAACTGGCCACACTGGCAGCAACTGCATGGGCGAAAAGGATCGCCTTCTCCCTGATCGGAAGTTGGCAAACCATACAGTCAAGCAAGCCACCCTCTCCGGCCAGCGTAGAAAAGCAAACGCCGCAGCTCTGAGCATACTCTACAAGACCGGGAGCGGGATCCTGATCGTCTCCGATCTCTGCCCTGCTGATCAACGCGGTGGCGTCCACAACCGTGCAGCCTTCCGGCAGACGAACACCAAGATCTGCGGCGTACCGCTGCTGCTTTTCAGACGGCGGGAGGAACGGGATCACCTCAACGCTCTGCGGATCCACACAGCCAAGAGCTGCCGCCTTCTCTACTGCTGCCGCTTCTGAAATGGCGTCCACCTTTTTGTACTTTTTCTTTCCTGTCCCCGGATCTTTTCCCCAGATCCCAAAAATTCCATAATTACAAAACCCGCCGAACGGGCCCTTCTTTCCAACCATGCCATGCCCTCCTAATTCTTTTTTGCGTTTATTCGCTTTTAGTCATGTTTGGGATAATTATAGGCGCCCGGCCATGGTAAAGTCAAGAAGCTATCAGTCATGTTTGGGATAAAGGAGGGTGAAAGGTTGAAACTCTACAAGCACACGAATGGAACGTGCAACGCCTCCGGCCCTGCGATCCGGGCCCTCCGCGAAAGGGCGGGAATATCTCAGGAACAGCTCGCCGCCAAGTTGCAACTGGCTGGGCTGAATCTGAATCAGAAAGCAGTGAGCCGGATCGAAACCGGCGACCGCGTGGTGCCGGACTTCGAGCTAAACTATTTTGCGACAGTGCTCGGCGTGCCAGTTTGCACACTGCTGGAATATGAAAAATGAGGCGGGAAACCGTCTCTTTTTTTATGCGAAAAAGTGCGAAAATGCAGGAAATGAGCTTGACTATATACACCCGTAGGTGTATAATAATATTACAAGGTAAGGGAAAACCTGAGTAAGAAAAAAGGAGGAAAACAGAACAAGCGAAAGGAGGACACAACGGTGGACGAACAGAAAGAAAAGCAAACAAAAGAACTGCTCGAAGTTCTCGAAAAGGCTTTAAGAAGTGAAGCGGTGGAACGGATCACGATAACAATAAAGCCAAATCAAAAACCTAAGCAGTCCTAAAGGCTCGGCGGTGGGAAATTCCCACCCACCGCCTTTATTATATCCACCGGCTACAACAAAGTCAAGAAGGAGGCCGACACATGGAAATCACGGTAAAGGTAAATTATAAAAACGAAAAACTGCAAAAGCTCAGACAGGCCGCTGGCCTCTCCCAGTCGCAGCTCGCGGAAGCCGCCGGGGTAAACGTCCGAATGTATCAGAAATATGAACAGGGCGACCGGGATATAAGCAAGGCGCAGCTCTCCACGCTGCTGCGGATCTGTAAAGCACTGAGTTGTAAACTCTCAGATATAGTGACAGACGCGGAAACGTCCGAGCTTTTAGCAGAGTATGAGAAATAAGCACCACACATTCAAGGGGGCGGCTTCGGCTGCCCCTCATTTTTTGTATATTGGAGGTAAACCCATGAGAAGATTCAAACACCTGAGCAAATCCGACAGGATCCGGATCGAAACCCTGAACAATGACGGCAAGACTCCGAAAGAAATCGCGGAAGTTGTCGGCGTGCATATTAGCACAATATACCGCGAGCTGCAGCGTGGACAGTACACGCACCGGAATAGTGACTGGACAGAGGAAACCCGATACAGTTCAGACCTCAGCGAAATGAAATACCGGGCCAACCTTGCGGCCAAAGGCGCCGACCTGAAAATCGGAAACGATCGCCGCCTCGCTGAATATATAGAAACCAAGATCGCAGACGAAAAGTACAGCCCGGAGGCCGTGCTGGGAGAAATCAAGGCGCAAGGGCTCCGGTTCAACATAGAGATCAAGAGCAAAAACACCATTTACAGTTATATCGAGAAGGGGATCTTCCTCAGACTCACAAACAAAGACCTCCCGGTCAAGGGTGACAAGAAGCGCAGCTACCACAAGGTACAGACTCAGAAACGCGCACCGAAGGGCGAAAGCATAGAAAAGCGCCCGGATATAATCGGCGAGCGCTCCACCTTCGGGCACTGGGAAATGGACACCGTAGTGAGTGCCAGACCGGGAAAGGCTGCGATCCTCGTCCTGACCGAGAGACTCACCCGGAATGAGATCACGGCCAAACTCCCGGACAAAAGCGCGGCCAGCGTGGTGCAGGCCCTCGACGATCTGGAAAAAGAATGGGGTGAGCTTTTCCCTCGCGTGTTCCAAACAATCACCGTAGACAACGGCAGCGAGTTTGCGGACTGCCCCGGCATAGAGCGCAGCATACTGGCGGAGGGATCCCGGACGAAGTGCTACTACTGCCACCCGTACAGCTCATACGAGCGCGGAAGTAACGAGAACCTCAACAAGATGATCCGCCGCTGGCTGCCAAAGGGGACGAACTTCGACGAGATCGGCGCCGAAGTGATCCAGACAATAACAAACTGGCTGAACAACTACCCGCGGAAGATCCTCGGATTTTTGCCAGCCAGTGCAGTATTTCAAGAGCAAATGGACGCCCTTTTGGGGGCCTGATAAAATTTATTTAATTTTTTTCGCATTTACTCTTGACTTTTCCCAGTTTTTCCCGCCTTTTTCTGCAGCTTATGCTTTCTTTTCCCCGTCTTTGTTTTTGAGCCCTCTCGTGTTTTTCTGAACAAGGGGTCTGGCCATCATGACCTGGTGGCCGCAGCCCATGCATCTGAGTCTGAAATCAGCTCCCACTCTGAGAATCTCCCACTCCTGGCTTCCGCAGGGATGGGGCTTTTTCAGTTTTACAATATCTCCAACCTCGTATACCATGTTTCTCTCCATAAATCCATATTTTCCTGATTCGGCTCTCCCGCCGCTGTTTTCTCTTCTGTCCTCTGCTTTCCTTGCCTCCCGCTCAGCAGGATGCCAGAATCCTGTCAATTTCTTCCTGTTCACCGCTATCCAGAGGTTTCTGGAAAAGGATTTTTACATTCTCCGCAATCTGCTCCGGGCGGCTTGCCCCGATGAGGACAGAGGTAACTTCCCTTCTCCTGAGCACCCACATAAGGGCAAGCTGGGCCAGAGACTGCCCTCTCTCCCCGGCGAACCGCTGAAGCCTTTGTATCTTTTCCCGGTTTTCTTCCTTAATATATCTCTCTGCAACCGTTGTGCCCTTTTTAGCCGCCCGGGAATCCTCCGGGATTTTGGTCAGGTATTTTCCGGTCAGCGCTCCCTGGGCCAGAGGGCTGAAACAGATGCAGCCGGCCCCATTCTCCTCCAAGGCTTCCAGCAGGCCGTCCTCCGGCCACCGTTCCAGCAGATTGTAACGGATCTGGTCCACCAGACACGGCGTGTGAAGCTCCCGGAGAATGGCCGCCGCCTTCCTGGCCTCCTCCTCCCTGTAATTGGAAATTCCCACATAGAGGGCCTTGCCCTGGCGGACGATATCGCTCAGGGCCTCCATGGTCTCCTCCAGGGGCGTCTCCGGGTCCGGCCTGTGGTGATAAAAAATATCCACATACTCAAGCCCCATGCGGCAAAGGCTCTGATCAATGCTGGCCATCAGATATTTTCTGGATCCCCAGTTGCCGTAGGGCCCCGGCCACATCTCATATCCTGCCTTTGTAGAAATAATCAGCTCATCCCTGAATCCCTTCAAATCCTCCCTCAGAATCTCTCCAAAGTTCTCCTCAGCAGCCCCCGCAGCGGGAAAACCGTAATTATTAGCCAGATCAAAGTGTGTGATTCCCAGATCAAAGGCTGTAAGAATCAGCTCTCTTCTCTCCTCCTTTGTCTTTTCCGTACCGAAGTTCTGCCATAGACCGAAGGATAATTCCGGAAGCAGCAGCCCGCTCCTCCCGCATCTTCTGTATTTCATTCTGCCATATCTGCCGCCGTCAGGCTTATAACTGTGTTCCATTGTCCGCCAAGCCTCCGCTCCCCTGATTTATTGTCTTTATTGTCTTTCTCCGCACCGTCTGCCCGGCCTGTTTCTTCACACTCTCTTTATCTCAGGAATCCCTGCAGCCTCTCCAAGCACCTCCCCGATGCTGCCGCAGATCACCAGATCTGCCTGGCTGTCGCGGGCGGTAGCGGACTTATTGATAAGCACCAGTCTGTTCCCCCGGTAATAGTCAATGAGCCCAGCTGCCGGATAGACCACCAGGGAGGTTCCCCCGACAATCAGCATATCTGCATTTCTGATATGCTGGATGGAGCGGGAGAGCACCTGGCTGTCCAGCCCCTCCTCGTAGAGCACTACATCAGGCTTTATGGTTCCGCCGCAGCTGCATCTCGGCACTCCCTCCATGGCCATCACCTGCTCCATGGAATAGAACGTTTTGCAGCGCTCACAGTAATTGCGGTGGACAGAGCCGTGAAGCTCCAGCACTTCCCTGCTTCCCGCCGCCTGGTGAAGCCCGTCAATATTCTGGGTAATGACGGCTTTTACCTTGCCCTCCCGCTCCAGCTTTGCCAGGGCCAGGTGCGCCCGGTTGGGCTTTGCATCGGGAAACAGCATCTTATTTCTGTAAAAACGGAAAAATTCCTCCGGCTTTCTTATGTAAAAGCTGTGGCTTAGAATCGTTTCCGGCGGATACGCGTACTCCTGGCTGTAGAGTCCGTCCACACTCCTGAAATCGGGGATCCCGCTCTCCGTGGACACACCTGCCCCTCCAAAAAACACCACATTTTCACTTTCCTGAATCCACCGCTTAAACTGCTCTCTTTTCTCTCTTTCTTCCATTTTCAAATACCTCCTGCCTAAAAATCAGAGCCTTTCCCAGTCCCCGGCCAGAAGTCTAAACGACCTCGTCAATCAGGACGCCGTCAATGGGGCGGATTCTTCCTGCCCACTCCGGCGTCTGGCCTCCTCTACCCTCTGATTCCAGAATTTCGTCAAGGCCTCTGTACCCGAACAGCCACTGAGCCAGACTGTCAATGGAGAGATTCAGAATTTCCTCCTCCCTCTCGGAACCTTTCCCGCTGGCCCTCTTCTCTGCTCTGGCACGTCCCTCTTCAATAAAGATGTTGTAATACCCGTCGCAGGCGGCAAGGAAGGGATCCCTCACGCCCAGTACGCCGTCCGGCCGTCTCGGCTCTGTCCTTGAATCGGCCTCTCTCTGCCTGTCCGACCGCTCCCTTCTGTACTCTGCCTCATCCTTTCCTGAGAGCATCTGGAAAAAGGCTTCCACATTGGTAATCCGTGCCATGATGGCAGGCTTTTCCCCGGCCCTGTCCTCCCCGGCAAAGGAAGCCTCCGTATAGAGCAGGCGCTGTTCTCTCTCCCCCAGACCCCATTCTGAAAAAAGTCCGCAGAGTCTTTCCCCATCGTACATAAGCTCCAGGGTGCCGTCCTCGCTGGCAAGCTCTTTTACAAGACGCTTCACATAGGCCTCATCCCGGGAACAGTAGGCCTCATATCGGGCGCCCAGCCATTCTTCCATATAGGAGGCTGCCAGCTTTGTCTCCCCGCTCTCACCGTCTGCAGCCAGGGGGCTGAAGAAAAGGCGCTCCTTTGCCTCCCTGGTCAGTCTGAATTTGGGCTGGCGGTAGATGAAGGCAAACTGGAAAGGACGATAGATCGCTTCGGATGCCGGCATCAGGAAGGTAAAGGGAACTCCCTCCTGATTCATATCCTCCATCATCCGGCGAAGCAGAGAAGCCATATGGCCTCTGTGTCTTCTGTCCTTTGCCGTCGCCACGCCGACAATATAGTCAATTCTCCACCTGCCCTCTCTGCACACAAAGGTATAGGGATTCAGATGGAGCATAGAGGCCAGCTTTCCCTCCTCCCTCTTTATGAGGATTCTGTTGTCTCTCACCTTCTCCTTAAAATAGTAGTCGGCAAATGGAACGGAATCATCCGGGAAAGCCTCATGCCAGAGACCGCGGCACTCCTGTTTCTCTGTCTCATCTGCATAGCAGATCTCCTCCGTATGGGAATTCTGCGGCTGCTCTGTTTTCTCCCCTGTCTTCCGTCGCTTCTCCTCCATTTTTCCGTCTGTCAGGGTGTTTTCCCCCAGTCCGGCTGCCTGCAGGCGTTCCTCCTCGTCCCCTGCCAGAGCTCCAATATGCTCTGCCCAGCCAAAGCCCTCTCCTTTTTCTGAGGACTCTCCGAAGGATACCTGCTCCACCAGGTATTTTCTCGCAAAATCAATCGGGCAGTATGACATCTTCGCCTTGCGCAGCCCCTCAATGCCCAGATCGTCCTCCCGGTTTACAATCTCAGCCTCCGGAAACTCCCGAATCAGAAACTGCTGGTTAATCAGCTGATACAGCCCTCTCATGTCGGAGTTTGCCTTTTCGATATGGATCACCGCCATCCGTTCCGTGGGATTGTAGCTTCCAATGGAGAAGGCCTCCAGCTCACCGTCTACATAGATTCCGCCCATCCTGATATTCAGAGAACAGCAGTTGCGGAGAATTTCGTGGATTCCCCTCACCTCAAAGTCCAGGTGCTCCTCCACATCCTCCCCCTTTCCCTCTCTCCATCTGTCCAGAAATTTCCACACATCCTGAATTTCCTCACAGGTAAGAGTTCTGTATTCATAGCGTCCCTCATACTTCTTTATAAAACTGTTCAGGTGGTTTTTTTTCTTGTGGAGCTTTTTGCCTGCAAGGGTCTTTAGAGATTCGGCAGAATACAGATAATCATAGGCCCCCTCCTCTTCCTTTACCAGATACCGCTCCGGCGGCAGGTTCAGGCACCTGACAGCCTCCTCGTCAGCCAGGTTAATGACTAAAGGATAGTGAAGCTCCTCATTGAAATATCTCTCCAGCTCACCGAAGGCCTCTTCCAGATCCTCCTCCCTGCATAGGGGCATGGCAGAAAATACACGGCCCTTGTATTCCATCAGCCATAAAAGAGCCCTCTCCTCCCAGATTGCATATCTTACATTGTAATACTCCCTCCAGAGAAAGCTCTCCAGAAATACGCTGTCACATGTTCTGTTGCGCCGCATCATGTAGAACGGCGTCAGTCTGTCAATATCCTTTGCAGTAATCGGTTTAAATTCCAAGCTCATGTATGGTTTCCCTTCCTGATTCAGTTGTTTTTTTGTTATATCCTGTGTTCCTTTAATACTGTATCTGTATTTGCGGCACCTGCCTTCACAGTCCCCGCCTGAATGCAGTCATATCCGTTCTGAACTTCTGCTTCTGCGGTCTCCGCCCGGATGCCTACACTTTTTCCGGTTTTCTTTTTACTTTCTCCGGCTCCGCCTGTTTTCATTCACTGAAAGATTTTAAATGCAGAAGCCGCTGGCGGTTCGGCGCAGGTATAATGACCGCTCTGCGGTCATTATACCATATCCTTCGGATACAGCAGCCTCCGGCGGAATTTAGCGCCCGGATTTCAGCAGTACATGCTGAAACCGGTATGCGCAGGTATAATAACCGCTCCGCGGTTATTATACCATCTCGACTAACGTCTCGATGGGCTGCTCGTCAAATGCATGCTCATGCAAGCATGGCATGCGTTTTCCTCGCTATTATACCATATCCTTCCTTATTTATGAAGAAAAAAGGCCGGGCAGCCTGTTGAAATGCTGCCCGGCCTTTTGAATATTTAGCCCTCAATGGCAATGTATCTGTTTTCTTCCATCTTTTTCTGATCCTGCTTTGGGAAGGCAATCTTTAAAATGCCGTCCTCGAATTTTGCCTTGATATCCTCCTGTCTTACCTGTTCTCCGATGTAAAAGCTCCTTGTGCAGTTTCCTGTATAGCGCTCTCTTCGGATGTATCTTCCCTCTTTATCCTTCTCATCCTTGTCAAGCCCTTTGGCCGCGCTGATGGTCAGGTATCCGTTTTTCAGCTCTGCACTGACGTCGTCCTTTTTGAAGCCCGGAAGATCGATGTCCAGCTCAAAGCCGTTATCTGTTTCACGGATATCGGTCTTCATGATGTTCTTTGCATTCTTTCCATACAGAGGATCCCGTCCGTTAAAGAAATTTTTGTCAAATGGGAAATCCATCCAGTCGTCAAATAAGTTCTCTCCAAAAATACTGGGCATTAACATAAAACATTCCTCCTGTCTCTTCAGATGTCGCAGTCAGTCTATAGCCAGACTGTAATATCGTAATCTTCTTTTATTATCTATCTTCTGTTTCAGAACTCCGGAGAATGTTCATCCGTTTCTCTGGGACTTGCTCCTCCTTTGTTCTAGCTGTAATATAACACTTATTGTTAGCACTGTCAAGAGGTGAGTGCTAATTCTTTTGTGAAAAATCTGTGAACTCTTAATTGAAAAAGTTATTGCAGGTTTTGGACAGCATAAATACCTCCCATCCCATTTGCCCCTGTTATAAGTCCTGCATAACAGGGGCGGCATTTACTCCTGCCATGCAGCCCCATCTTTGTCTCTTATCATATTTTGGATGAAAGCCTAAATATCATATTCATCCACCGGAAACCCTTTCTCCCGTTTATATCTTCCGTATACCACAGCTGTTCCAGCTTCATTCGGTCATTGACTGTCAATATCTTTTCCGCCAGCTGTTCAGTAAATTCAAAAAAATAACGTCCATCCGCCGCTTCTCCTGCAGAAATTCCATTCTTCCCGGAAAGATATATAATCCCACTGTCATTTAAATATAAATCAATCTTTTCAAAAAAGCTGAAAACTTCCTTTTCCTGCAGGTGAAGGAATGACGCACAGGCCCAGATTCCATCAAACCGTTGATTCGGCTGATAGCTCTGAATATCAGAACACACGATTTTTCCTGAGAACACTTTTCGGATTTCTCTGCAAAGATTTTTTGAGGGTTCCAGTGCAGTTACCTGATATCCCTTCTTTTGAAAATAACACGCATCACGCCCGCTGCCGCTTCCCACATCAAGAATCCTTGCCCGCTCTCTCAGCAGAGGAAGAAATCTCCTGTACTGTTCCGACATATCAGCAGAAAATGTTTCTTCTGCGTATAGTTTTGCATGGAGCTCATAATACTCACACATCATCTCACCCCTTCAGGCTCCAATTAGGAAATCCCATACTTTTTGCCGACTGATAGACAGGAAGAATAACCTCCTCCAGGCGCCCTGAGAACTCCCTTTCCGACAGACCTTGCTGATAAAGCTTATGTCTGATCTCCTGATTATTCAGATGCTCCCTGGCACATTTTTCAAACGCTTCATGTATTTTGGGATATTTCCACATCATTTCATAGGATAAATATTCGCTTTTCCACAGCTCATCGTGGGCCACATATGACCAGGGCACAAAATGATCAATCGATATATTTTTTTCATTCAGCGGTTTTTCTCCATAGATTTCGCAAATCGGTTTTATGGCTACAATCATCTTCCAATACTTTTTTACCTTTTCCAGCTTCCGCTCTCTCGGCGGAAACAGCTTGTCCACAACTCCCGGGACACTGGGATTTCTTCTCTGAAGGTATTGAATCAGGTTTAATTCAATCCACCCCTGTATGATTTCGTAATTCTGTTCGATATAATCCGCCCACTCTTTCTGGATTTGAATTTGGGTGTCCAGACCGAGAAATTGTAGAAAATAATATATCAGCCTTTGTTCCTGATTGATTCTTGCTGCAAGATTTTTCCCGGATCTGTTCCACTCTTTTCCCTTCATGGACTCCATAAAAGGCGCCTGCAATCGCTTCCTTTTTCTCACTGGATTTCATATGACTGATCTCGCTCAGGCGGTGAACCACTCGTTCCAGGGTATCGTTGGGTCCCAGATTTAAGTGATACTCCGAAACCATATACCATGCATCTGCAATCATTTCATCAATCAGTGCTTCGAAGGTGATTACGCTGCGCCCCTCTTTTATTTTCCGCGCAATGGCCTGAAACCAGAATAACTTATAGGACTCACTTTTATTGTCAAACAATCTGGAAAAATGGGCTATATCCAGAACATCAGAATATGGCAGCTGCATATTATTCTCCCAGCTCCGTATACTTTTCTTTATGTCCGTAGGCTTTTTCTACCGGATACTTCTCTGCGTTCTTCCTGACTTTTTCCTGAATTATTTCATCCATATCCAGCCCGCAAGTATCTGCCATTAAAATACAGTAGCTCAGTACATCCGCAAGTTCTTCCCTGATTTTTTCTTTTTTATCCTCACACCATACATCTTCTGCGCTCCACTGAAACACTTCCAGCAGCTCTGCTGCCTCCAGACTGATGGAGACTGCCAGATCCTTCGGATTATGAAATTGCTTCCAGCTGCGCTCGTCTCTGAATTTTAATACCTGTTCAATCGTTTCCCTTGTCATCTTTCGTCCTCGCTTTTTTGCATACTCGGACATTTTTCAGAAAAACAGACAGACGCTGCTCTGTACAATATACACAGCAGCCTTTCATGCCCGTGTCATCAATGTCCGGTAAATATTTTTATAATTTCATCTGCTTCTTTCTCTGCCCGATCCCAAACCGCTTCCAGTTCCTTTTGCCGTTTCAGCTCACTCAAAACGACATTGACCTCTTTTTACCCTAACCGGATATTCAAAAATCAGCGCGCTTCGATGTCTGAGGAATGTTGTATTCGGCAGCACTGTACTGAGATCCATTAGATTTATTATATATTCTATCACAATTTTAACTGCAGAAAACCATCGAATCCTCTGTTATTGTAAACAGGGGGCGGAATTTACCTCTGCAGCAATGAATTTTTTTCATTCCCTGCATAATTTTCCCTGTCCTGCACAGCATATCTGCTGTACCCCTTATCGTTCTTATTCTTCCTCTGCCTCCAAATTAGAATTATTCCTGAAATTAATGGAAACTTCCCTTTCTTTTTCTGTTTTTTCATGTTATAATAATATCAGTAATTATTTTTATTTTTATTCATATTATTACTACAGTTACATTTTTTATAATTTTCACAACCTTTGATTTTTCAATGATAAAGGAGGAACCCTATGCACATGGTAAAACTGAGAGAAGGCTTCTACTGGACGGGCGTGATTGATGAAAACCTTCGGGTGTTTGACATCATCATGTACACAGAATTCGGCACCACCTACAATTCCTACGTCTTAAAGGCCGGAGACAAGACTATTCTGTTTGAGACTGCCAAGGCAAAGTTTTTTGACGAGTACCTGGAAAAGCTGAAGGAAATCATTGATGTGGGAAACATTGACTATCTGGTTGTCAGCCACACAGAGCCGGATCACGCGGGAAGCGTGGAAAAGCTCCTGGATTTAAGCCCCAAGATGAAAATTTTGGCTACAGGCTGCGCCATCGGTTTCCTGAAGGAGATTGTAAACCGCGACTTTGTAAGCATCCCTGTGAAAGATCACCAGAGAATGGAAATCGGGAATAAAACGCTTCAGTTCCTCATTGTTCCCAACCTTCACTGGCCGGATACCATGTACACCTTTATCGAGGAGGAACAGATCCTGGTAACCTGCGATTCCTTCGGCTCCCACTATGCCCACAGCGGCGTCCTGGCAAGCACTGTTCCAAATCATGAGGATTATATGAAGGCAGCCAGGTATTACTACGACTGTATTATCGGGCCGTTTAAGCCTTTCATGCTGAAGGCTTTAAACCGGATAAAAAATATGGATATTTCCATGATCTGTACCGGTCACGGTCCTGTGCTCGACACAAAGGAATCCATCAAAAATATTATGGCCAAATATGAGGAGTGGTCCACAGTGACCAACCCCAACACGAAAAAAACCGTCATCATCCCCTATGTGAGCGCCTACGGCTACACCAAGGAACTGGCTGAAAAGATCGCCGAGGGCATTAAAGACAGCGGCGACATTGAGGTGCGCTCCTACGATATGGTGGAAGCGGACAAGGCTGCCGTGGAGGCGGAGCTTCTGTTTGCAGACGGAATCCTCCTGGGTACGCCTACTATTGTGGGTGAGGCACTGGCCCCCATCTGGGAGCTGACTCTCTCCATGTTTGCAGGAACCCACGGCGGCAAGTATGCCGGAGCCTTCGGCAGCTATGGCTGGAGCGGCGAGGGAGTGCCTCACATTCTGGAAAGACTCAGACAGCTTCGCATGAAGGTGGACGAGGGCTACCGTGTGCGCTTTAAGCCAAGCCATGCCGATCTGGTGGGGGCCTACGAGTACGGCTATCAGTTTGGCTGCCGCGTGCTCAACATCGAGGCTGTCAAGCCGAAAAAGACCGGTGCCAGAAGCCTTGTAAAATGCCTTGTCTGCGGAGAGATTTTCGACTCTTCCCTGGAGATCTGCCCGGTCTGCGGTGTAGGAAAAGAAAACTTCGTGCCTGTTGAAGCGGAGGAAAATTCCTTTTCCAATAATACAAAGGAATACTATGTCATCCTCGGAAACGGCACCGCCGGCTTCAATGCGGCAAAGGCCATCAGGGAGAGGGATAAGACGGGAACGGTCATCCTGATCTCTGAAGAGCCGTACCGCACCTACAACCGGCCGATGCTGACGAAGACCATGCTGGCCGATCTGAGCGCGGATCAGATTGCCGTGGAGCCGGAAAGCTGGTACGAGGAGAACCAGGTCTATCAGATGCTCGGAAAACGCGTCGTATCTGTCGATATGGAAAATTCCCAGGTAACACTGGATGACGGCAGCAATATTCATTTTACCCGCCTGATCTACGCCCTGGGCAGCGAATGCTTCATCCCGCCGATCAAGGGCAGCGACAGGGAACAGGTAGTCGCCATCCGGCGCATGGCTGATGTGGAAAAGCTGTCCGGTCTCCTTGGACACACCAGGAATGCAGTTGTCATCGGAGGCGGTGTTCTGGGCCTGGAGGCTGCCTGGGAGCTGAAAAAGGCAGGCCTCAGGGTGACAGTTCTGGAGGCTGCCCCCATGCTCATGGGACGCCAGCTGGATGCCACCGCAGGAACGATTCTGAAGGAAATCGTGGAGAAAAACGGCATCTCCATCCACACCGGAGTCACTATCGAGAGCATTGACGCAGACGAAAGCGGCGCCGTATCCGGCGTTACTCTCCAGTCCGGCGAATCCTTCCCGGCACAGCTGGTTATCATTTCTGCCGGAGTCCGGGCAAACACGGCGCTGGCAAAGGAGATGGGGCTTCAGGTGGAGAGAGCCGTTGTGGTAAACAGCCATATGGAGACAGGCCTCAAAAACATCTACGCCTGCGGCGACTGCGCAGAGTACAAGGGGGCAAACTTTGCCATCTGGCCGGAGGCCTCAGAACAGGGCCGTATCGCCGGAGCCAATGCGGCAGGCGACAGTCTGGAATACCGCGAGGTGTCCTCTGCTCTGACCTTCAACGGTATGAATACCTCCCTCTATGCGGCAGGCGACAACGGCAAGAACCCGAACCTGCTCTACAAGACGGTGGAATTCAAGGATATGGGCAAGGAACAGTACAGAAAATACTATTTCCTGAACAACCGCCTGTGCGGCATCATTCTCATCGGAGATCTCTCCCGCATGGCGAGAATGGCAGAAGAGCTGGAAAGACATGCCTCGTTTGAGGAAGTGATGAAATAAGAGTGAAATCAAAAGCAGAGAGCCAGCGCCAGAGCGCGCCGGTTCTCTGCTTTTTCAGTCTTTTCCGTATAATCCCTGTCTGCCGCTACACTTCCAGCGAATCCCGGTAGGTCTTTGTAGATTTTATTTCCCCTGTCTTCCACTGGAACTTGCCCAGGAAACCGAAGGTGATCGACACAATCGGAACGACCCAGTTAAACACAGCAAACGGAAGGAAGGAGAGAACCGGTACGCCCAGGGTCGCCCCTGCAAAGGCTCCATCCACATTCCACGGGACAATCAGAGAGGTTACAGTTCCTCCGTCTTCAAGGCAGCGGGATAAGGTCTGAGGAAGCATATCCTTCTTTTTAAACTCACCGATGAAGAGGCGTCCGCCAAGGATAATCGACATATACTGGCTGGCTGTAATAATATTGAAAATGATGCAGCTGACAACAGTAGAACATACAAAGGTGCCAACTGACTTGCTGACGAATTTCATCCTCTCCAGGCATACTTCAAGGAATCCAAGGTGTTCCAGAATCCCTCCGTAAACCATGGCAATGATGCCAAGGGAGCAGGTGTAATTCATATTCAGAAGTCCGCCTCGCGACAGAAGGCTGTCAATGTCAGGATTTCCCGTATTGGACACGAATCCTTCTTCCATGATACTGAATAACTCCCCTAAAGAATAGCCCTGAACTATCATCGCAATGAGAGCTGCCGTACCGCCTGAAATCAGAAGAATCGGAAACGCCGGCTTCTTTAAAACTGCCAGAGCGATAACTAAAACCGGAGGAATCAGTGTCAGAATATTTAAATTAAAGTTTTCATTCAGGGCGCTCAGGATACCTGCAATTGTCTCACTTTCTGCATTTCCCGAAAACTTAAATCCCAGAACCAGGAAAACAGCCAGCGCAATCAGGATACTTGGCGTTGTAGTGAAAAACATGGCTTTAATGTGGTCAAATACATCCCCCTCCGCAACTGCCGGAGCCAGATTCGTCGTATCAGAAAGAGGAGACATCTTATCGCCGAAGGCAGAGCCGGAAACGATAGCACCGGCGGTCATGGCCGGGTTTACGCCAAGTCCCATGCCGACGCCCATCAGGGCAACGCCGGCAGTTCCGATGGCAGACCAGGAAGACCCGGTGGCCAGAGAAGTCAGCATACATGCGATACATGCAGTGGCCAGAAACACAGATGGAGAGATAATTTTAAGTCCCCAGTAGATAATCATGGGAACTGTCCCGCTGGCAATCCAGGCTCCCATCAGAGCACCGATACTGTATAGGATCATAGCCGTTGGAATCATCAGTTCTCCGCCCCGCATAATCGCGCTCTCAATCTTGCTCCACGGACATTTCTCGATCTTTAAGACAAGAAGGGTAACGCCCAGGGAAGCCATCATGGCCACATGCATCTTCTGATCAAAGAAGAAAATAGATACCGCCATGAATATAATCAGTGAAAGGACGCAGATAATCGCTGCGCCAAAGGACGGTCTGAACTCTGCATCGGATTCATTGATATTGCTGCTGTTTCCATTGGGCTCAGGGTTTTTCTTACTCATAAACATCCTCCTTAAAATATGCTTACTTTTTCCGGTAGACTGTACGTCCTCCCAGAACCGTTTCCTCTACAGCAATGTCACGAAGCTTCATGGGATCGCACCTGGTGGGATCCTGGGAGAGAATGACGAAATCTGCCAGCTTTCCTTCTTCCAGCGAGCCCTTCAGGTTCTCCTCAAAAGAAGCGTAAGCTCCGTTTATGGTGAAGCCGCGGAGCATCTGCTCCACTGTGAGCTTCTGCTCCGGCATCCATCCTCCTTCTGGATAGCCGCTGTAATCACATCGGTTGACTCCTACAAATAAGCTGTCAAATGGATTTAAGGAATCTACCGGACAGTCAGAGCTCATGGTATACATCACATTCATATCGCACAGAGTTCTGTAATTATACGTAGACGGAAGACGTTCTGCTCCCACACGGCTTTCCGCAATGTGAAGATCACTGTTTAAGCACACCGGTTCCATATATGCAATCACATTCTGTTCTTTAAACCGCTTCAAAATATCCGGCTGGGTGATCTGCAGGTGGATAATTCCGAATCTGGCATCGGGATCCGGCCTTTTTTCCTGGGCTTTCAGAAAGGCATCCATGCACATCTCCATGGCGCCGTCGCCAATGGCATGGCATACTACTCCCATTTTTGCCTCATGGGCCGTTGTCACCAGCTCGTTCAGCTCATCCTTCGTAAATACGGCAATTCCGCAGGTGTCCGGGGCATCCGAGTACGGTGCCCGCAGAAATGCGCTTCGCCCGCCCAGAGAACCATCTGTCAGAAGCTTCAGTGGGCCTGCCTGTACCATGGAAGTGTCATGGCGCTCCAGAATCTCCTCTTTAATAAATTCTTTCAGCCGGTCTATCTGGGGAAGGAGACACTGCTCTCTGATTCTCATGTTCAGCCTGTCCTCCTGCTCCAGCTCCCGATATGCCCTCATAACCTTTCTCCAGTCTTTATCTGAGAATGTCTCAAAGTCATCGGTATGCATGGTGGTAAGCCCCAGGGAGGAAGCGATGGAAATGGCATTTACCAGCATTTCCTTGATTTCCTCTACCGATTTGTCGGGAATCATCCGGTAAATCAGGTAACGGGCAGTCTCCTTCAAAAGTCCTGTCAGATTTCCATTTTCATCATGCTCAATTTCTCCGCCCTCTGGATTCTCTGTTTCTTTTGTGATTCCTGCCATGGAAAGAGCCATGGAGTTGGCCACTACCATGTGCTCGCAGACCCTGGTGAATACAATCGGATGCTCCGTACTGATCGCATCCAGATCAGCAGTAGTCGGATTTCGCTTTTCAGCAAAAAAGATCTGGTTCCAGCCCCGTCCCTGAACCCATTTTCCGGCAGGAACCTGGCGCTCCCTTATGTATTTCCTTCCCGCCTCAATCATTTCTTCGATGGATTTCAGAGGGGCACAGTCAATTTTTGTAAGACTGTAGGCATAGTTAAGCAGGTGGACATGGCCTTCGATAAAGCCCGGCATAACTGTTCTTCCCCTTAGATCCACCTTCTTCGCGTGAGGAAACTCCTCCGCCAGTTCCTCCTCATCTCCCACACGGACAATGTGTTCCCCCTCCACCGCCATTGAGCCTGCCCGCTCCCCGGCAGCATTCATCGTGAGAATAACGCCGTTTTGATAAAGTTTCATTTCGTATCCCCCTTTTGATATTATAGGATATTGCGTTTTATGCATATTATTTAAGCAACTCCCATGCCATGCGCAAAAGAGCCGTTTTTTTACAGAAATAGCCATAAAATTCAAAATATTTAACCGTTTTTAAGAAAAAATGGTTTGAAATACAGAAAATTTACGCCAATATTTTTGCACACCTCTGTAAAAAAGCAAAAATATTTGCGACATTATTTTTTTTATGCTACACTAAAGCAAAATATACGGAAAATGAGAAAGGAGAAACTCACATGATTACAAATGCTCTGGTTCAGGCCAGACAGCTGTATGAGGATACGGATGGCGTGCTCGTCTGTGACAAATATGGATATGTGGAATTTATGAAATGGTTTCACGACGGAAT
This sequence comes from Clostridium sp. M62/1, assembly GCF_020736365.1. Classification (NCBI taxonomy): domain Bacteria; kingdom Bacillati; phylum Bacillota; class Clostridia; order Eubacteriales; family Clostridiaceae; genus Clostridium; species Clostridium sp. M62/1. Next base: position 86,920 of record NZ_CP085988.1, read on the forward strand.
CCTCTCGGATGAGGTCATCGGCATGCATGTGACGGATGTGTATCCGGAGCTGGATAACCAGACCAGCTCCATTATGCGTGTAATCGAAAGCGGAAAGCCCCGGTTTGACGAGCGGCAGGTCATACACACATGCCGCGGGGAGCTGTTGGACATTGTCTCATCCACAGTTCCTCTGTTAGCCGGAAATGAAGTGATCGGGGCCATGACTTCCACTATTTTCTATGAAAAATACCGGGCGGGAAAAGGGCTTCCCAGACGGCAGCAGGGAGATCTGTATACTCTGGATGACATCATCTCGCAGGATCCCATTATGATTGCCCTGAAAGAACGGTGCGCTCTCATTGCGAACAATGATTCTCCTGTACTGCTCTACGGAGAGACGGGAACTGGAAAAGAGCTGTTTGCGCAGTCCCTGCACACCTGCTCCCACAGGGCAAAAAAGCCCTTTATTTCACAAAACTGTGCCGCTATCCCCGAATCGCTCCTGGAAGCTATCTTTTTTGGCGTGGAAAAAGGCAGCTTTACAGGAGCCGAAAACAGAAAAGGGCTTTTCGAACTGGCCGACGGCGGTACTTTATTTCTGGACGAGATCAACTCTATGGATATTTCCATGCAGGCCAAGCTGCTGAAGGCCATCGAAGAGCAGCAGGTGAGGAGAATCGGAAGCGCTAAAAGCACCAGCTTTAATGCCAGGATCATCTGTGCCATGAATAAACATCCGGCTGAAGTGCTCCGTTCCGGCCTCATGAGAACAGATCTCTTCTACCGGATCTGTGTCGTCCGGATCGATATTCCCCCTTTAAGAGACCGTAAACCAGACGTCATGATACTGACTGATTATTTTATCAATCACTTTAACAGAAAAATGGACAAATCCATCCGCGGAGTGAGCGCTCTGGTAAAAATGACATTTCAGAATTATGACTGGAAGGGGAATGTGCGGGAACTGAAAAATACACTTGAATATGCTTTCAATCTCTGTCAGAGCTCCATGATTAATATGAGTGATCTGCCCGATATTCTCCAGGAGGATTCCGCATATCAGGGCTGCTCTCAGGAAAATGAAAACGACCTTGCCGTAAACCAGGAGAGGGCAGAGGCAGATGAGAAGAGAAGGGACAGATTCCCCTACGATAAATCTCTGTCTCTGACAGAAAATACGGCCTGCTATGAGAGAGAGGCCATCAGCCGCATTCTTGCAAAAACGAACAATATTACAGAGGCAGCCAGAGTGCTCCGTATATCCCGCCAGACCTTGTCCTACAAAATTGAAAAATACGGTCTCAATTAAAGCGCAAATATTTTTTTCAGGCATTGTCTTGTGAAGAAAATTTTTCTTTTAATGCAAAAAATTTTGCGCCATATATCCTGCTTTCGCAGAAAGAGGGGTGTTTCTCCCTGAAATAAGCCTGGTTCTCATGGCATAAAATGTGCTGATTTAAAAAAGCATCTATTTTATTTCACTAACTAAAACTTCCCATACCTAAAATGGGATTCGTTCCTTGAAAATTCAATATTTCAGCTAACAAAATAGCGATTTATGCCGCTGCAGCTTCCAAATGGAGTGCTTTTCTCAGATATTCCGGCAATCTTGCTTCAAAATCAGCGGTAAAAGCATTCAGTTGCTCATCGCTTAGTTTAAAGATTCCCTGAAGACTTGCCATCAAGGCTTCCATCAGGATGCAAAGTGACCTGTTGAAAGTAATGTCTGCCATTTCATCAACAAGGAAGAAGAACAGTTCACCAAGCGTTCTCTGATCTTCATTTTGGCGCTGCTCCATTGCAAGTAACATATATCGGGTAAACACGATCGCCACATGGGCTGTCAGTGCATCATAAGATAAACTGTGGCATTCTCCAACCAGATTCAGCATGGATTTGCAGGTTTTGAAAAAGACCTCGATCTGCCAGCGCTTTCCATAAATACGGATAATCTCTTCCTCGGAAAGTGTTGTAGCTGTACAGATAAAAGCAAGCCAGTCCTTGCGGTTTGCCTTGTTCCTTACGCATACGATTTTCGCCGGAATTGGATTCGCCTTTCCTACCATAACATCAACAGAAAGCAGATACTTTGATCTGCCACGGCGCTTTTTGTTCCGGGAATAGATTTCTTTGATATTCAGCTGTTCACCACCGTACGAATATTTGATCCGGCTACTTTTCTTAATCATGGCAATCACATCCATGCCTTTTGCATGGATGGCTGTGACCTGTGCTGGATTGGAAAACCAGGAATCAAACAGGACATAATCCGCTTTCAGCCCTGCACTGAGGGCTGTATTCAGTAAAGTCATCATTGCCTCTGGTGCTTTTGTTTGGGCTAGCGCACGTCTTTTTCCTGCAAGGGTTCTGTTGTCAAAGTCCTTTACCGGGCCGATGATATTTGTATTCTTTGCAGACGCTAACAGGCAGCTGTTTACAGGGATCAGTGTGTTTCCATCACTCCAGCTTAAAGTAAGCATCCTGAAGCCCTTTTTGAAATGCATATCCGTGTGGTCAAAAACTTTTGATCCCAGTTCCGTTTTCTTACAGCTGGTACGGTTGAAAAGGCTGTCATCAATGATAAAGACATTTTTTCTTTCCGGATCTGTCAGATCACGAATGTCATGATTGACAATATCAGCTGCAAGAAGAGAAGTAAAACGAAGCCAGTTTGTTTTTGAAGAATTAAGGAAACGGTAGAAAGTGTTCTTGGAAAACGCCTCCTTAAAAGAGCCAGTCCGCTGCTGCATATACATACTTCTTCCGACAAAAATGTTGCTGAGTTTATAACGAAGCAGGGAAACAGATGAAACACCTTTTTCCTTCATTCCATTACATCTGGCAAGGAGCCTGCCAACATGATGTTTGGAAAAAAATCTCTGAACACAGTCAATTAAGTCGTTCTCAACGAAATAGTTTTGTGGTATACTGGACATGGCATAAATCTCCTTTGTAAAGATGGTTTCTAGTCAATTCCATTATACCAAACGGAACAGATTTATGCTTTTTTTATTGGCTGAAATATTGAATTTTCAAGGATCAACGCACCAATATGGTGTGGGAAGTTTTAGTCACTAAATTATTTCAGGAGGAAACCATATGCCGCAGACAACAATGATTCTAAAAAATGCCCGGATCTATACCATGGACGGCCGCATCGCAGAAGCTGCAGCCATCACAGGAGACAGGATCGCAAAAGTAGGCTCCAACCAGGAAATAAAAAGCTGGGAAGGAAAGCTTACCCAGGTCATCGATCTGGGCGGGCGCACTGTCGTTCCAGGCTTCAACGACTCTCATACTCACCTGGTGGGCTACGGCAATTCTCTGCGATATGCAAATCTGGAAAACTGCCTTTCCTGTGAAGAAATGTGCGGGCGAATCAGACATTTTATCAGAGACAGGAAGATTCCGGAGGGAGAGTGGGTATTCGGCCGCGGCTGGAATCAGAACCTCTTTCCGGGAGGCATCTTTCCGACAAAAGAGGATCTGGACAGAGTTTCTGACAAACATCCGATTCTGATTATCCGTACCTGCGGACACGTGGGAATTGCCAATACCATGGCTTTGAGGGATGGAAATGTCACAAGGGAAACGTATCTTCCGGGAGGGCAGTTTGACAAAGGGGCGGACGGAGAACCAAACGGCGTGATCCGGGAGGCAGCTCTGGAATGGTTTAAGAAACAAAGAGACCCGGAATCGGCCAGGAGGGAATTAAAACAGGCGATTATCCGCGGCGGAGAGGAGATGCTGCGCTATGGCATAACTACCGTACATACAGAGGACACCTACGATCTGGGATATCCCGGCGACTTTATGGATATCTACCATGCCTATCAGGAGCTGGCCTCAGAAAAAAAGCTTCCTCTGCGCATTTATCAGAAAATCTCTCTTCCCACCGGAAAGGATATCGATGAATTTCTGAATCACTGTTCCCTCCGCACCGGAATGGGTCATGATTTTTACCGTATCGGCCCCGTGAAGCAGTGGGCAGACGGAACGATGGGAGCCCGCACAGCCGGTATGAAGGAACCCTATTCTGACGCCCCGGGAGAAACAGGAATCTATTATTATACAGATCAGGAGCTGTATGACAATATCAGAAAAGCCCACTGCGCAGGCATGCAGGTCTGCATCCATACTATCGGCGACGGAGCCCTGGAACAGGTGTTAAATGCCTACGAGCGGGTGCTGAGGGACTTCCCCCGCAAAAACCATCGCCACCGCCTTGTTCACGGACAGGTGGGCAATCTGGAGCTTTATAAAAAAATTGCGAAGCTGGGCCTTAACATCAATATTCAGCCTGCATCCACCTCCACGGATATCCCCATTATGGAGTCCCGCCTGGGCAGCCGGGCTAAATACTGCCACGCATGGCGTACCCTGACGGATCTGGGAGTGAACTTAAACGCCAGCTCTGATGTTCCCGTGGAAACGCCCAATGTATTCTGCGGAATTTACGCCATCGTCACGAGAAAATCTCTGGAACACCCTGAGCTGGCCCCCTGGAATCCCCATGAAAAAGTAACGGTCATGGAAGCCCTCCGGTTCTACACGATCAATAGCGCATATGCTGCCTTTGAGGAGCATATCAAAGGCTCTGTGACGGAAGGCAAGCTGGCAGATCTTGTTATTTTAGACCGCGATCCCTGCGCCGTCGATCCGGAGGAGCTTCCTGAGGTACAGGTAGATGCCACCATCCTGGGGGGAAAGATTGTATACCTCAGAAACGAGAAAACACTGCCGTCTCCAGTTTAAGCTTCTGTGAAACAAGAAAAAGCCGCGAAGGTTAAGAACACCGCCCTTTCCCCCCGTCGCCAGAAAGCGTGAGACAGCGCGGAAATTCCTGATTCGCGCAATATGAGGCACTTCCGAAAGATGCGCACGCAAATGGCCTGAAAGGTACTTTCCGTTCCTCTCAGGCCATTTGCGATGTTTTTTCTACCGTCTCTTTTTACTGCTTTTTTTCCTATTTCCTATTCGTTCTTTGCGCCGTCCATGCCGGGCCTTTGCATTACCGTTTCGCCTTTCCCTCACCTTTTCTTTAATTCAGGGAAACTCCTTTCTTCTTCTCAATCGCCCTCTCAATGGCCTTCTCAATTTCCATAATCGGTATTACCATCACAGAAATAAGAAGTGCAGCGCCGTACTCGGCCAGGGAGATATGCTCGAACTCAAACGCATCCCTCAGAGCCGGAATATAGATTACGGCTGTGGTACAGATCAGGGAGGCGATAAACGACCAAACCAGATATTTATTCTGCCTTGGCAGTGTGAAAATAGAATGCCTTCTGGATCTCATGTTGAAGGAGTGGAAAATCTCCACCATGGAAAGCGTTAAAAACGCCATGGTCATTCCGTCCGGCGAATCGGTGATCTCCCACACTCCAGCCTCCATATAGTGGCCGATAAAGTAGGCTGCCATGGTCAGCACTGTGATCATGATTCCCTGGAACACGATGTCAAAGCCCATGCCGTTTGCAAAAATTCCGTCCTTGGAATCCCTCGGAGGTCTCTGCATCGTATCTTTCTCAGCTTCCTCCATTCCCAGAGAAATCGCAGGGAAGCAGTCTGTAATCAGGTTAATCCAGAGCAGGTGAACCGGCTTTAAAATGGTAAAGCCCATAAGCGTCGCTGCGAACACGGAGATAACCTCTGCCAGGTTTGCGGAGAGCAGAAACTGGATGGCCTTCCTGATATTGTCATAGATTCTTCGGCCCTCAGCCACTGCAGAGACGATCGTGGCAAAGTTGTCATCCGTCAGGACCATATCGGCCACGTTCTTGGTAACATCCGTTCCCGTGATTCCCATGCCCACTCCAATATCGGCTGACTTGATAGACGGGGCGTCGTTGACTCCGTCGCCTGTCATGGCTGTAATCTTTCCGAGCTTCTTCCACGCCGTCACAATGCGCACTTTGTGTTCCGGCTGAACGCGGGCATATACAGAGTAATTCTGAATGGTTTTCGCAAGCTCTTCATCGGAGATAGCGTTTAATTCCGCTCCGGTGATCGCCTGCTGCCCCTCTTCCAGTATTCCAAGCTGCTTTGCAATGGCCACAGCCGTATCCTTGTGGTCGCCTGTAATCATAACCGGGCGGATTCCAGCGCTCCTGCATTCCACAATAGCCGCCTTCACCTCCGGGCGGATCGGATCGATCATACCGGAAAGTCCCAGATAAATCAGATTATTCTCAATGGCCGCAGGGCTCGTATCCTCCGGCACGCTGTCATACTCCTTGTAGGCAGCGCAGAGCACACGCAGGGCCTGATCAGCCATTTTCTTATTCTCGGCGAGAATATGGTTCTTTACTTCCTCTGTCATCGGGACAACAGCCCCGTTTATATATGCCCTTGAACAGAGCTTTAACACCTCGTCAGGCGCTCCCTTTGTAAACTGGATGAAGCCTCCCTCCGGATTTCTGTGAATGGTAGACATCATCTTCCTCATGGAATCAAAGGGGGCCTCGCCCACGCGCTCATACGTTTTCTTAAGCTCTCCCTTTGGCATTCCTGCTTTCAGAGCATCATTGACAAGGGCACACTCGGTGGGTTCTCCCACCGCCTCATTCTCCTCCAGCTCCGCATCGCAGCAGAGGGCCATTCCTTTGATCAGAAAGGTCTCATCGGCGGAGGAATGCTCCACAACCGTCATTTTGTTCTGTGTCAGCGTACCTGTCTTGTCAGAGCAGATAATCTGTGTACAGCCGAGTGTTTCCACAGCTGTCAGCTTTCTGATAATGGCATGATTCTTTGACATCTTGGTCACGCCGATGGAGAGAAGAATCGTGACAACAGCTGCCAGTCCTTCCGGGATCGCCGCAACAGCCAGTGATACGGCAACCATAAATGTGTCAATCACAAGTTCCCCGTTTACTCCGGCTCCAGCCATCATGTTCCTTGCAATGTTGACACCGAACACCAGCACACAGATTCCGATGACCATAAAGGTCAGGATTTTGGAAAGCTGGTTTAACTTAATCTGAAGCGGAGTTTCCTCCTCCTTCGCGTTTGCGATGGCATCAGCGATCTTGCCCATCTCAGTATTCATACCCGTGGCACAGACAACTGCCCTGCCGCGCCCGTAAACTACAACAGAGCCCATGTACACCATATTCTTTCTGTCGCCGAGGGGCACATCGCCGTCTCCGGAAGCCTCCACCGTGTGCTCTGTCTTCTCAACAGCCACAGACTCTCCTGTGAGAGCCGCCTCCTCCACCTTCATGGAAGCACACTCGATGATTCTGGCATCCGCAGGCACAGAGTCTCCCGCCTCCAGGATGATCACATCGCCGGGAACCAGCTCCTCCGACTTTACCGTAAGCTGGTGGCCTCCTCTGATCACCTTCGACGTGGCTGCAGCAATCTGCTGCAGCGCCTCAATGGCCGCCTCGGCCTTGGACTCCTGATAAACACCCAGCACTGCATTGATCACCACAACAAACATGATGATAATCGTATCTGCAAATCCCTCGCCCTCTCTGACAGCGAGAATTCCTGATATAACCGCCGCCGCGATCAGTACAAGAATCATCGGATCCGTCAGCTCAGAGAAAAATTTGTGCAGAAGGCTCTCCTTTTTTCCCTCGGCCAGCTTGTTGGGTCCGTACTCCGACAGCCTTCCTGCCGCCTCTTCCTTCGTCAATCCATCCTCTGTCACAGAAAGTCCCTTCATGACCTCCTCGTGTGACAGAAGATATTCCTTTCTGTTTTCCTTCATGTCTGTCATTCCTCTCTTTCCTGGTCCACTGCCCTTTGGCAATGGCAATTTTCCGGATGTTTCACCGCTTCCGCCTGAAAAGTCCCCGCAGATTCTGCCGGTCTTTTAAAACGGGCCGTCATGTTCTGTGCGCCTCTCTCCTTCCTTTTTTGATGCAAACCTCTCCCCAGCGTTTTCCTGAAAAGGCTCCTGCAGCTCTCATTCCCCAATGAGCGGTCTGCCTTTTTCGGCCGTCTCTGCCTGCTTTATTCCGCACTCTCTGTTATTATCTGCCTTTATTGCAAATAAAAAACAAGACATTCCGCATATCCAAAATATGCTAAAAGTCTTGTTTTCCTGCAGCTTGTATTGATAAACAGAAATCATGCAACCACCGGCTTTCCCGCCGGGTACTGTTGATCGCATGAAGGCAACTACTCCCTTTTAACGCTGTATTGAGATTTCAATTTTTCTGTGGATTATTCTATACCATAACAAGAGAGTTGTCAATATAAGTTAAAAAACATCTTTAATCTTTGCAACTTTTTCTGTATTTTTATATTTTATTCTGCTTCCGGCTTTTATTGGATGAAGGCTCAGAGCTTCTTCGCTGACAGAACAGGACATTAAAGCATTCTCCGTATGAAAATTCATCTGATGAGTACCTGGAAATTCTTTTCCCCGTCTCAAAAGACAGTGGCATCCCTTTGATTTTTCCTGTATGATAGAAGGAAGAAACGGGCAGGACACTTTTGTTTTTTCCGTCGTCCTTCCCTTACTAAGGAGAATACGTCTATGAAAATATTAAGCATCACCGCCCAGAAGCCCCACAGCACGGGCAGCGGTGTATATCTGACTGAGCTTGTAAACGCCTTTGACCGACTGGGCCACAGCCAGGCAGTGATCGCCGGAATCTGTAAAGAGGACACTGTCCACTTTCCGGACAGGGTATCATTCTTCCCGGTTTATTATCAGAGCGCCTCTCTCCCCTTCCCTGTCGCCGGGATGTCTGATGAGATGCCTTATGAGAGCACCCGCTACCGGGATATGACGCCGGAGATGACCGGGCAGTTCTGCCGCTCCTTTTCCGCTTCCATAATAGATTCTGTGAGGTCCTTCCAGCCTGATCTGATCATCTGCCATCATCTGTATCTGCTGACGGCGCTGGTGCGGGAGCTTCTGCCCTCCCAAAAAACCGCGGCCTGCAGCTCATATGCAGAGCCTGGACGGCTGTGTCAGACCTTTTCCGGAAACGCTGCCCCTGTACGGCCTTTCAGGGGAGTCATTGCCGGAATCTGCCACGGCTCTGACCTGCGCCAGATAAAGAAAAATCCGCTTCTGCGCCAAGAGATCATAGAGCAGATCAGAAACCTTGATGTCATCTTCTGTCTTCACCGGGAGCAGGGAGCGGAGATAATCCGCACCTTTTCCTGCAGTCCCCGCCTGGTAAAGGTCCTGGGAACCGGCTTCAACAGCCAGATCTTTCACAGGCTCCCCGATGTGTCCAGGGCAGCGCCTGCGGTATGCGGAGATTCTTCCCGTCCTGTGCGCCTTTTATTTGCCGGAAAGATTTCTGAAAAAAAAGGTGTGATGAGCCTTCTTCGCGCGCTCCGGCTGCTGCCTTCCTCTCTTTCTGAAAGGCTCTCCCTCACTCTGGCCGGAGGCCATGGAAACGAGGAGGAATACAAAGAAATCCTGGACCTGGCATCCCCAGAGCTTGGATGCCCCTGTCCTGTCCGGTTTGCCGGAAGGCTGTCCCAGACGGAGCTTGCGCAGCTGATGAACGGCTCCGATATTTTCGTGCTCCCCTCCTTCTACGAGGGCCTTCCTCTGGTTCTGGCGGAATCCCTTGCCTGCGGTATGAAAACGGTGTGCACTGATCTGCCCGGGATCCGGCCATGGATGGATGAAAACCTTCCCGGACACGGGACCTCCTTTGTGGCCCCTCCGCCCATGGAGAATGAGGACGAGCCTGTAAAGGCGGCGCTTCCCGCCTTTGAATCGGCCCTGGCCAGAGCTATTGAGAAGGCTTCCGCCCTCTCCTGCCCGCCTCTGGCCGCGTCACACGAGCTTAGGGAAAGTCTCGCCCGCCTCTCCTGGGACGGTGCAGCCGAACGGCTTCTGCAGGCTGTTCCTGTGTAAACAGATGGGAAGGAAGACATATAAAACTCTGTATAAATGAAAGAAGGATCGAATATATGAAACCATTGAAAATAAAAAATCTGATTCTTGGAGAGGGGATCCCAAAAATCTGTGTCCCTATTGTCGGGACAAGCCCGGAGGAAATTGAAGCCGCAGCCCTGGCACTTTCTGACGTCCCCGCAGATGTGGTGGAGTGGAGGGCAGACTGGCTGAAGGGTATTCTGGACTCTGAAGGTAAACCGGATATTAAAAAAGCCGCAGAGATTCTCAGAAATCTCCGCAGCATCCTGGGTGAGACCGTCCTTCTTTTCACCTTCCGCACCTTTCCAGAAGGAGGCAATCTCTCCATCAGTCCTGACGCCTACGAGGCGCTGAACCTGGCCGTTGCGGCCTCAGGGCTTGCTGATCTCATCGATGTGGAGCTGTTCACCGGACACGGCATGGCAGAGGCCCTTGTAAAAAAAATCCAGGGTCACGGCATAAAAACCATTGTGTCCAGCCACGATTTTGAGAAAACGCCGGATCTGGATACCCTGGTAAGCCGACTGGGAAGGATGCGTGAGATCGGCGCAGATATTGTCAAAATCGCCGTCATGCCCCAGAGCAGGGCCGATGTCCTCACCCTCCTTGCAGCTACTGAGCAGTTTTCCCGGACTTCTGACTGCCCTGCTGTCACCATGTCCATGGGAAGTCTGGGTGCTGTCAGCCGGATTTGCGGAGAGACCTTCGGCTCTGCCCTTACCTTCGGCTCTGCCGGAGTGGCCTCTGCGCCGGGGCAGCTGGAGGTCAGTGAACTGCACCGGTGTCTTTTACTTCTGCACAAAAACGCCTGAGCGTTTTTGTGCAGAAGGCCGAAACGGCCGCCTTTTACAGAGGAAAGCCTCCATCAGTAAGCTCTGGTCATGCCTCCGTCTAACAGAATTGTCTGTCCGGAAATATAGCTGTTGGCCTCAGAGCAGAGGAACGCAGCCAGCCGTCCATACTCATCTGTATTTCCGTAGCGTCCCAGCGGGAAGGCTTTCAGATCATGTTTCTCATATTCTTCCACTGTAATTCCAGCCTTCTCTGCCCGCATGGCATTCAGACTGGCAATGCGGGCCGTTCCAATACGGCCAGGCCCAATCACATTGATCAGAATCTGATCCCTTCCCAGCTCAGAGGCAAGAGTCTTGCTCATCCCCACTACTCCCATCCGCATGGTATTGGACAGGATCAGGTTGTCGAGACAGTCTTTCACAGAGGAAGAGGTGGAATTCACGATCCGTCCTCCTCCCAGACGGCGCATGGACGGCAGGCAGGCGCGAATCGTGCGCACATAGGACAGAAGGCAGAGCTGAAATGCCCCTTCCCAGTCCTCGTCCTTAAAGGAATCAAATGGCCCCGGCTTGGGTCCAGGGCACATATTAACCAGCGCCCAGATATCTCCCAGCGTTTCCACGGTGTGATCCACCAGCTTCTGAATGTCCTCTGCAGAATTCACATCGCAGAGAAACGCCTCCGGACGGTTTCCTGTTTCCCTCTCAATCTCATCCTGAGCGGCAGACAGCTGATCCTGAAACGCCTCTGAGGTGCTGATCATGACCTTCGCTCCCTCTCTGGCCATTTCCATGGCAATTCCCTTTCCCAGCCCTGCGGCGGAAGCCATACATAAAACTACCTTATTCTTTAATCCCATATCCATTTTTCAATCCTCCTGTTCTGAAACTATTTTTCTTACCAGAATCATCTTTCTGTTCTGCTCTTCTTTCCTCGCTCTGTGATTTTACCGCTTCTCCGGATGCAGCTTTAAATCCACCACAGGATTTACAAGTGGTTTCATTTCAAAGCCGTCTGGTCCGAAAATCCGGCATTCTGCCGTGTCACCATCCTGAATCTGGAAGGCCCTCGGCGTTCCTGTGGAAAGCACGTCGCCGGCAAGCCATCCCTGAATGCTGCTGTGCAGGGAAACAAGGCGGGCCGGTCGGTGAGTCATATTGCTGACCGTATTTTTTGCATACAGTTCTCCGTTGTGAACACTCTGAACCTCCAGCTTCAGAACATCAGGCACCTCATCCGGGGTAACCAGCTCAGGCCCGAAGGAGAAAAAGGTCGGAAAATTTTTAACAATCGTAAGATAGCGCGGGTTTCCCTGCACATAGTCATTTCCCTTGAGGATCGACTCCTCGGTCATGTCGAGAACAGTTGTGTATCCCACAATCGCCTGCTCCCAGTTCTCCTCTGCCACATCGCGGCAGTCCCATCCCATTATAATGCCGAGCTCGGCCTCCGCCGTGGTTTTCTGCGCCTCCCTGAGGGCCGGAAGCTTTATCTCATCTCCCGGCCCAATCAGCGTGTCAGCCTGCTTAAAGAAGCTGCCCGGAAATCCCGTGGGTGCCGCTGAGCCGATATCCCCTGCATGCTCCGTATAATTGAGCCCGATTCCAAAGATTCTTCTCGGATTGCGGTAAAGAGGTGCATAAACTGCCTTCTCTTTTGGAATCATCCCCCGCATCTTTTCGAGCTCCTCTTTTCCTCCCTCATTATACCAGGCAGTCATGCCGGGAATCTGGCCCGCACAGATCAGCTCATACATCTCTTCCTTCCAGGCAGTCCCTTTCGCTGCATTTACTGCAGAGATCGGGACAATTCCTTCTGCTGTAACAATACCTGCTTTTTCTCCTCCATTTATTTTAACTGTAGCAAGACGCATATAATTTCCTCCTTTTATTCCCTGTCTTCCGTACTCAGATTTCTGATTATCTCCTTGTACCTCAGCCTGTTCTATGCTTCTCCCTCCTGGAGCTTTTTCACAGCCTCTGCGATTCTGAGACAGCCCTCCCTCACTGCATCCATACTGGCGGCAAAAGAAAGTCTTAAATATCCCTCTCCGCCAGGGCCGAACACATCACCCGGAACCAGGGCAACCTTTGCCTCATTCAAAAGGTATTCTGCCATCCATGCACTGGAATGTCCCAGCGCCTTTATGTTAATAAAGATATAGAAGGCTCCCTTTGGCGTCAGACAGCTCAGACCCGGAATAGAATTGATAGCCTTCACTGCACAGTTGCGGCGCTCCTCATATTCCCGGACCATATTCTCAACCTCATCTGTCTCCTCCCTGAAGGCTGCTATGGCCGCCTTCTGCACAAAGGACGGCGCACAGGTCGTATTGTGCTGATGAATTTTATTGAGAACTGCAATGTACTCCTTAGGGGCTGCTACGTAACCGATTCTCCACCCCGTCATGGAGTATGCCTTGGAAAATCCGTTCATCGTGAAGGTGCGCTCCTTCATCCCAGGCAGAGAGGCAATGCTTATATGCTTCTCCCCGTCATAGATCAGTCTCTCGTAGATCTCGTCGGCAATCACCAGAAGATCTTTTTCCACTGCAAGCTCTGCAAGTCCCTCCAGTGTCTTTCTGTTTAAAACTCCTCCTGTAGGATTATTCGGTGTCACAATCACAAGAGCCTTTGTCTTTTTTGTCACCTTGCTGCGAAGCTCATCCAGGTCGATCTGATAATTATGTTCCTCCGTCAGAGAATATGTAACGGGAACCGCCCCCAGAAGCTTCGGTACATTCAGATAATTCATCCACACCGGGTCGGGAACCAGAATCTCATCGCCTTCATTTAAGATTGAGCAGAGTGTGTCGAAGACCGCCTCCGACAATCCCACTGTAACCAGGATTTCATCTGCACAGTAATTTACATTGTTCTCCTTCACCAGTTTTTCAGCGATAGCCCGGCGAAGCTCCATCGTTCCAAAATTGGATGTATAAAATACATCGCCGTCCTCCAGAGCCTCTATACACGCCCTTTTGATATATTCCGGCGTATCAAAGTCAGGACGTCCCAACTCAAAGTGAAGCACCCTCTCTCCGTTGCGTTCCATGGCCAGGGCCTTTTCATTTACCTTCCTGATCCCAGATGGAACCAGCTTATCCATTCTCTCTGCTGTCCTCAGTTCCATATTTGTTCCTCCTTTTATCCCGCACCGTTTTCTTCGGCCCGATCTGGTTCTCCCGTTTGGGAGCTGATTGATTCTGTTCTCTGCCTGCAGCCGTTTTGCCGGTTGACAGTACTACATGTATCCGATATGATGATACTGTTTCATTCTTCCGCTCCTTTCTGTCTGAACCATCTGTGTTTTTCTTGTCCTTATTGTATAAAGAGGAGGCGGGAAAGTAAAATACGTAAAACTTAAACGGTTTATCTCTGATTTGTTATAGACATGCATATGGCTGCAGACAGCCGTCTGCAAGGAGGATTTGATATGCTTGATTATAAGGAATACATCTGTGCCATCAGCGAGGAAAAGAGCTTTTCCAGGGCAGCTCAGAAGCTCTATGTATCTCAGCCATGGCTCAGCTCAGTAGTAAAAAAGGTAGAGCAGGAGATAAAAATACCTCTTTTTGACCGCAGCACTACCCCCATCTCCCTGACGCCGGCAGGGGAATACTATGTGGAACAGGCCAGAAAAGTGATGGCCATCGAGGATGAAATGCGCCGCCATTTCCAGGAGCTGAGCATGAAGACGGACGAGGGATTAAATATCGGAAGCTCCATGTTCTTCTGCACCTATGTCCTGCCAAATCTTCTGCAGGAATTTCGTGCCATGAATCCGCAGATTACCCTGACCTTCACGGAGGGGGACAGCCAGACACTGCTTGGAAAGCTGCTGGAGCAAAAGATTGATTTTATTCTGGAAGCAGAGGCACTGAAAGGCCCAAAGATTCAGTCAACAGCCTGGGCTGTGGAGGAGATCGTGCTGGCTGTTCCCTCCGCCTTTCCCATCAACCGGGAGCTTCAGGATTACTGCTACAGCTTCAACGAATTTCAAAACAGGAAATCGCAGGCAATTGAGAAGCCCCCGGTTCCCCTCAGTGCCTTCAGGGAGCAGCCCTTTCTGCTGCTTTCCCAGGGAAATGACATCTATCAGAGAAGTATCGAACTGTGCCGTCATGCCGGCTTTGCTCCAAAGGTTTCCATGTATCTGACACAGATGATGACGGTTTACTACTTAATCTGTGAGGGGCAGGGAGTCTCTTTTCTGCGCTCAACCATCTCCGAATATGCGCCGCCGGCTGAGGGAGTCGTATTCTATCAGCTGGACGATCCGGCTGCTGTGCGCAATATCTATCTCTCCCAGCGCAGGCAGGAGCCGGACGTGAGACAGCAAAAGCTGCTGGACTACCTCTGGAGTCAGAGTCTTCTGCAAAGATAAGAAAGTCTGATAAATAAAAAACTGCTGCAGAAAAACTGGAATACAAAATGCAAGACAGATTCTCACTGTTCTGTCCCAATATCCTGTATGACAACTTTCCTGCAGCAGCCTTTTTCTCTGCCGGTTCTCCAGGGCGTATAATTTTCTTCTGCATCCTCATCCCGGCAATTTCCTGTATATTTCAACCGGGGTCTTTTTTCATCCATTTCTGCCAGACGGAGTCCTATCTCTCCCCGGTCTTTTTCAGACAGCTCTCCCTCCAGAATTTTTCTTACAGAGATTCCTCCAGGATTCTTCCGTCCACGGAAATCGTCACAACCCGAAACGGCACAGCTTTCCTGCTTTCTCTTAACGCCTGGGCTGCCGCCCTTTCCATTCCTCCGCAGCATGGAACCTCCATCCTCACCACAGTCACGCTCCTGATACGGTTCTGTGAAAGGACAGCGCTCAGCTTTTCTGTGTAGTCGCAGGCATCCAGCTTCGGACATCCAATCAGCGTTACCTTCTCCTTCATAAACTGTTGGTGAAAATTTCCATAGGCGTATGCCGTGCAGTCCGCAGCAATGAGAAGATCCGCGCTGTCAAAATATGGTGCATTCACAGGGGCCAGCTTAATCTGTACCGGCCACTGCCGAAGCCAAGAAGAGTGCGTTCCTGCCTCCGGCCGTATATCATCTTCCTTTCTCTTCTCTCCTGCCTGTATTCTCCTTCTGTTTTCCCTCACAGCCTCCTCGTCGTAGGCCGCTGCCTCCCTCTCGGTAAAGGTGATCGCCCCGGTCGGGCACGCCGGCAGACAGTCCCCCAGTCCGTCGCAGTAATCATCCCTCAGAAGCCTGGCCTTCCCGTCTATCATTCCAATAGCTCCCTCATGGCAGGCTCTGGCGCACAGACCGCAGCCGTTGCATTTCTCCTCGTCAATACTTATAATTCTCCGGATCATCGTTCTCTTTTTCCTCCTGCTTCCATTGATGCTGCAAGCTGATTATATCCTATCAGGTGAACTTTGTATGTTGGAATTACAACGCAGAACTCTTTTTTATCTCATAAAAAGGAGGTTCTGCTCCCAGCTGTCCTTGCGGAAAGATTAGAGTCGGTTTTTATCCCCCCACTCACACATTCCGTCCAGAATCGGTATCAGTGACCTCCCTCTTTCTGTCAGGCTGTACTCCACTTTCGGGGGAATTTGAGGGTATTCCTCCCGGTGGACGAGCTGATCTCTTTCCAGTTCTTTCAGAGTGGCACTGAGTGTCTTATAGGAAATTCCTCCGATATATTTTTTGATCTCATTGAAACGTACCACCCCAAACTCCATAAGGGTATAAAGAATCGTCATCTTATATTTTCCGTTAATCAGTGACAGAGTATAGCTGAACCCCGTGGTACTGAGGCATTCATCTGCAATGCACCTCTCTCTCATTTTACACTCTCCTTCAGGTAAGTATATAAATTTGCTGTAAGTATCTCACTTAAATGTGCGTACTTGTTTTTTATCTCATTCTCGTTATGATTATAATATCAGGAACAGGTAAAGTCAATTTTACAGACACAGAAGGAGCGATGATTATGACAAAGAACTTTCATGCAAAACCCTATTTATTTCCTATGCCAACCTATATGATCGGCACTTACAATGAAGATGATACGGTCGATGTGATGATGATGGCCTGGGGCGGCATCTGCGCAGAAGATATGGTTGCACTGAATCTGGAAGCCGAGCACAAAACTGTCGCCAATATTGAATCAAGGAAAGCGTTTACTCTGGCTGTGCCGGGAACCGATACGCTCAGAGAGTCTGATTTTTTGGGAATCGCCACAGCCAACAAGATGGCAGACAAATTCGAGCGCAGCGGGCTTCATGCGGTCAGAAGTGAGAGAGTCGATGCGCCGGTCATTACCGAATACCCCATCACGCTGGAATGCCAGGTCATTGAAATGCAGTCCCAGCCATATGGCCTGCGGGTTCTCGGAAAAATCGTCAATGTAATTGCAGATGAGAAAGTGTTGGACGGGGCTGGAAACATTGACGCCAGCAAAATTCACGCTTTCGCCTTTGATCAGATGCAGAACGGCTATTATGCGATCGGCGAAAAGGTGGGGCAGGCATGGCACAGCGGTGCAGATTTAATGATAAAATAAACCATCATCACAAGCGAGGTGTCAGGATGAGTAAAAATATTGTCATTTTAAACGGAAGTCCGAGAAGGAACGGAAACACATCTGCCCTTGTCAGGGCATTTACCGAAGGTGCAGAAAGCGCAGGACATGCGGTGACAGAATTTTTTCTGGACAGCATGGAGATCCACGGGTGCAAAGGGTGTTTTGGAGGACACAGCAGCCGGGAATGTCCCTGTGTCCAGGCAGACGACATGAACCGAATCTATCCTGCTGTAAAAAACTGTGATGTGATCGTTTTGGCCACACCCCTCTATTATTGGAATATGAGCGGCCAGCTCAGAACAGCTGTTGACCGCCTGTTTGCCCTGGAAGAGGGAGACGGAAACCTGCTGCGCGGCCATGACAGGGCCTGCGCACTGCTGATGGCCGCGGAAGGACATGATTTTGAGGACGTTCTGTCCTACTTCGATCACCTGATGAAGCTTCTGCGCTGGACTAATCTCGGTCATGTACTGGCAGGCGGCAATGGAGATGCGGGCGATATTATCGGAAAACCGGAAATCCAGAAGGCCTGGGAGCTTGGAAAATCGATTCCGGAATAAAAACATGGCGCAGGTCTTTGGCCATGGAAAAAGTGACCTGTTCAGGCAGAACGTTGTTTTGACAGAGCCGACAGCATGCGGATAACACTGCAGCTGCCGGCTTTTTCTTTCCTTTTCAGCTGCAGGATTTATCAGAACATTTCCCCTTCAGACAGAGCCACCATCTTTATGCTTTCACAAAGCAAGTTCTTCCCTATAGAACAAAATTTTTCCTGCACAACAAAAAAGGAACCATCTTCCGATGATTCCTCAGAGAGGCGACAACCAGATTTGAACTGGTGATCAGGGTGTTGCAGACCCACGCCTTACCACTTGGCTATGTCGCCATAATGACCCCAACGAGATTCGAACTCGTGTTACCGCCGTGAAAGGGCGATGTCTTAACCGCTTGACCATGGGGCCTTACTTTAAAGCTCCACAGTTTAACTGCTTCGCTCTGCTATCTTACCATAAATTCGAGCAATTGTCAATTAAGTTCTATGTTGAGGTGTTTAAAAAACTCCCCCTGTTGGACTCGAACCAACGACACTGCGGTTAACAGCCGCATGCTCTACCGACTGAGCTAAGGAGGATTACTTCCCCCGGATTCTTTCTCTCCGGTATCTGGGGTATTCATACATACCCTCAAAACCACACATTGAACTTCCGCTCTTCCTTCTTCCTACCTTTCCATCCTTCCTACCCAACCTCTTGGTTAAGCCCTCGACCGATTAGTAACAGTCAGCTCCATGCATTACTGCACTTCCACCTCTGCCCTATCTACCTCGTCGTCTTCAAGGGGTCTTACTACTTGCGTATGGGATATCTCATCTTGAGGGGGGCTTCACGCTTAGATGCCTTCAGCGTTTATCCCGTCCCGACTTGGCTACTCTGCCATAGACTTGATAGTCTAACAGATACACCAGAGGTCAGTCCATCCCGGTCCTCTCGTACTAAGGACAGCTCCTCTCAAATATCCTACGCCCGCGCCGGATAGGGACCGAACTGTCTCACGACGTTCTGAACCCAGCTCGCGTACCGCTTTAATGGGCGAACAGCCCAACCCTTGGGACCTACTTCAGCCCCAGGATGCGATGAGCCGACATCGAGGTGCCAAACCACTCCGTCGATGTGAACTCTTGGGAGTGATAAGCCTGTTATCCCCAGGGTAGCTTTTATCCGTTGAGCGATGGCAATCCCACTTTCATACCACCGGATCACTAAGTCCTACTTTCGTACCTGCTCGACCCGTCGGTCTCGCAGTCAAGCTCCCTTCTGCCTTTGCACTCTTTGAATGGTTTCCGACCATTCTGAGGGAACCTTTGAGCGCCTCCGATACCCTTTCGGAGGCGACCGCCCCAGTCAAACTCCCCACCTGACATTGTCCCACTGCCGGGTCACGGCAGCTGGTTAGAAACCCAGTACCACAAGGGTGGTATCCCAACAGCGACTCCGACGAAACTGGCGTCCCGTCTTCTTCGTCTCCCACCTATCCTGTACATGCAGTACCGAATCCCAGTATCAAGCTAGAGTAAAGCTCCATGGGGTCTTTCCGTCCTGGCGCAGGTAACCAGCATCTTCACTGGTATTTCAATTTCACCGGGTGCATTGTCGAGACAGCGCTCAAATCATTACGCCTTTCGTGCGGGTCGGAACTTACCCGACAAGGAATTTCGCTACCTTAGGACCGTTATAGTTACGGCCGCCGTTTACTGGGGCTTAGATTCAAAGCTTCGGTTTCCCTAACCTCTCCTCGTAACCTTCCAGCACCGGGCAGGCGTCAGCCCATATACCTCACCTTACGGTTTTGCATAGACCTGTGTTTTTGCTAAACAGTTGCTTGAGCCTATTCTCTGCGGCCACCTTTCGATGGCACCCTTTCTCCCGAAGTTACAGGGTCATTTTGCCGAGTTCCTTAACAATGCTTCTCCCGCCGGCCTTAGGATTCTCTCCTCATCCACCTGTGTCGGTTTACGGTACGGGCACATATCACACAATAGCGGCTTTTCTCGACAGCCCCTACGGAAACTTCCCTACTTCTGTTCGGTACGCGTCACAGTCTCCTGTTGCCAGGCGGATTTGCCAGCCTGACCAGTCCTCTGCTTGCCCCGGTCTTTTCATTCCCGGGTTTTCCTCCGGTTCTGTGTCCCCACAGTTCTGATGATATGTGGTACAGGAATTTCAACCTGTTGTCCATCGACTACGTCTTTCGACCTCGCCTTAGGCCCCGACTTACCCAGAGCAGATCAGCTTTACTCTGGAAACCTTAGATATTCGGCCTGGAGGATTCCCACCTCCATCTCGCTACTCATTCCGGCATTCTCTCTTCTATACAGTCCACAGCTCCTTATCGGTACTGCTTCCTCCCGTATAGAATGCTCCTCTACCAATCCCTTAGGATTCCTAAGCTTCGGTGTTGTGTTTTAGCCCCGGACATTTTCGGCGCAGGACCTCTCGACTAGTGAGCTATTACGCACTCTTTGAATGTGTGGCTGCTTCTAAGCCAACATCCTAGTTGTCTTCGAAATCCCACATCCTTTTCCACTTAACACACACTTTGGGACCTTAGCTGTAGGTCTGGGCTCTTTCCCTTTTGACTACCCAACTTATCTCGTGCAGTCTGACTCCCGTACATCATTTATGCGGCATTCGGAGTTTGATATTCTTCGGTAGACTTTGACGCCCCCTAGGAAATTCAGTGCTCTACCTCCGCTAAACTAATACGAGGCTAGCCCTAAAGCTATTTCGAGGAGAACCAGCTATCTCCGGGTTCGATTGGAATTTCTCCCCTATCCACACCTCATCGCCACCCTTTTCAACGGATGTGCGTTCGGTCCTCCATTCCCTTTTACGGGAACTTCAA
>NZ_CP085988.1:3645000-3652500 GCF_020736365.1 Clostridium sp. M62/1
GAAAGGCTTCGAAATGTACTCATCTACTCCCAGCTTGAAGCCCTGCAGCTCATCCTGCTCCTCCCCTCTGGCTGTCAGCATGAGAATCGGAACCTGGGAGTACTTTCTGATGGTCTTTAACACCTCCCAGCCATCCATTTTCGGCATCATCACATCTAAAAGAATTAAGGCAATATCCTTCTGCTCAAAGAAAATGTCAATAGCCTCCTCGCCGTCTCCGGCCTCCACCACCTGGAAGCCCTTAACGGTCAGGAAGTCCTTTACCAGCTTCCTCATCCTTGGCTCATCGTCCACCACTAATATTTTAAGTGTCTCCATATCTGTACGCCTCTGCTTTCTAAATCCGGTTCTGCTTTTCACTCTCTGCCATTTTTATGGCTCTATCTTAACAGATTACAAAAAGCATTTCCACCATTTCACAGATATTTCACTTTTTACGCCTTTCAGGAGAGCGGGCATGGCAGAAAGGGAGGTTATCAGGAACCCAAAACTTCAGGAAGCCAGGTTATAATTCCCGGCACATAGGCAAATACCATCACTGCTGCCATTTCTATCAGCAGAAATGGCAGAACCCCCTTTACGACATCGTTAAATTTCAGTCCCGTCACTGAGCCGGCTGTAAAAAGGTTGTAACCAAATGGCGGAGTCACATAGCCGATTACCAGGTTAATTACGAAAATCATTCCCAGATGAAGGGGATCAAGGCCAAGCTCGATTCCCATAGGGACAATCACCGGCGCAATGATGATAATGGCAGCCACAGTGTCCATGAGCGCGCCTACCACAAACAGCAGGACCATCAGCACTAAAAGATACGTATACTTGTTTGTGATAATGCCGGACAAAGCTCCTATAATATACGTGGAAACCTGTGTTACCGACATAATCCATGATAAAAGATTGGCGGCTGCGATAATAATATCAACCATGGCCGCAGTTTCCATGGACTTTACCAGGGCCTTGGGAATATCGGAAATCCGAATTTCCCTGTATACAAAAATTCCCACAAAAAGCGCATAGACCACGCCTACGGCTGCCGATTCAGTAGGTGTAAAAATTCCGCTGTAAATTCCTCCGAGAATAATGACCGGAAGCAGAAGGGCTCCCATGGCGGACCAGGTATTTTTCAGAACCTCTCTGATTGAAAAGGCAGTTCCCCTGTGCCTCAGAATTTCAGGATTTCTGATTGCTATGATCATGTTCACCACAATCAGCAGCGCAGCCAAGAAAAGTCCGGGGACAATCCCTGCCACAAACATCTGAGGGATAGAAATTCCCATGGTAACTCCATAGATGATCATGGGAATGCTGGGCGGAATAATCGGCCCCAGCGCCCCGCCTGCCGCCGCCATCCCCGCCGCTGTCTTGAGGGGATATCCATTTTTTACCAGGGACGGAATCATAATGCTTCCAATGGCCGCCACTGTCGCCGGCCCTGAACCTGTAAGGGCTGCAAACACTGCGCAGGATACAATTGTAACCACTCCGAGTCCTCCAGGCATCCATCCCAGAAGGCTTTCCGCCCACCGGATCATCCTCTTGGAGATTCCCCCTCGATCCATCAGATCTCCGACGAATACAAACAGGGGGACGGCGAGAAGAGGGAAGGAATCAAGTCCCGTCACAGCCCGCTGACATACCAGCGCCAGAGGCTTTATATCCGTTGCCAGAAGAAACCAGATGCCGGAGCCAAGAATGGAAAATGCGACCGGAACACCTATGAAAATCAGCCCCAACATTATAAGAAACATAAATCCTACCATTTTCCAGTCTCCTTTCCCCTGAAGCTCTGAATCTGCCGCAGAAGATTCAAAACTGAATAAAACAGGACAAACACACCGCACACTGGAGCAGCTCCATAGATCAGCGCCATACTGACTCTGAGAGCCGGACTGAGCTGCAGCCTTACGGCATAAGCCACCTGAAAGCCATGCCAGATTAAAACGCCTGCCACAAGTATGATGATCAGACTGACTGCTATTTTCAGCGCTGTCTGCGCCTTTGCAGGCAGCAGATCCGTCACTGCTGTGACTGCGGCATGTGATTCTTTCTGTGTGCAGATAGCCGCTCCCAGGAAGTTGGACCAAATAAATGCATATCTGGCCAGCTCTTCTGTCCATGAAAGTGAATTATTAAGTACAAATCTTGTAAATACCTGAAGGACGCAGGCAAATATTAAAACTGCGAATGTTGCGCAAACCAAAAAATACAACAGCCGTTCCACTATCTTCTTGATTTTTTCAATTCGCTCCACTCCTATTCCTCCCCTCTTTCCATTTGCTCCCCTCCGGCTTCGACTTATTCTGTCCCTTCTTCCAGAGCAGACAGCAGATCAGCAACATAGGTGCCTCCTATTTTTTCAGCCCGGTCCGTGTAGAAAGAACCTAAAATCTGCTGAAACTTCTCAACTTCTACATCTCTTACTATTGTCATACCGGCCTCTTCCATCTCTTTCAGCATCACCGACTCCAGCCGGGCATTATTTTCCCTGCTCTTTATGCCGGCCTCAACTGCCGCCTCTTTCAGAATTCTCTGTTCTTCCGGGGTCAGCCTGTCATACAGGTCTTTCGAGGTACAGATTAGCAGAGGCGAATAAAAATGGCCTGTCATATTCAGATATTTTGCAATATCCGGAAAACCGTTCGTGTATATCACACTGATGGGAATATCGAGTCCGTCAATGGTTCCCTGCTGCAGGCCTGTAATCGTTTCAGACCACGCCATGGGTACCGCATTTGTTCCAAGGGCTGCATAGGTCGCAATATAGCTTTCTGTCTCCATACATCGAATTTTCAGCCCTTTAAAATCTTCAGGCTTTCTCACTGCCTTATTTTTCGTCACGAGATGACGAAAGCCTCCTTCCCCCCAGGCAAGAGCCTTAACACCGTATCTGTCATATTCTTCCAGTACAGACTGGCCTATTTCACTGTCCAGAATCCTGGCAGCTGTCTCACTGTCTTTAAAAATAAATGGCAGATCAAACAGTCCGGAAGCCGGAACATAGCCACTGGCGTAGGCATTTGTCATGACAGCCATATCCGTTGTTCCGATCTGCATTCCGGTAAACATCTCCCCTTCCTGTCCAAGCTGACCTCCTCCCATCACATCAATCCTCATTTTTCCCTCGCTCTTTTCTTCCACCAGGTCTGAAAAGCTCTTGGCAAAAATGTAGTACGGATCATTTTCCACCGCTGCTGTCGTGAATCCAATCTGAAATACTTTCTGTGTCTCTTCCTCCCTGCTCTTTGAACATGCCGTCATTAAAACAGCTGCCGCAGCCAACAGACACAGCGCACCTGCCGTTTTCTTTTTCACGTTTTCTCCTCCTTCCTGACGTTTTGTCACCCGACTTCTCCTACCAGCTCTTCCGGAACTTTCTGAACCATATCTCTGATTTCTGCTGGTGAAAATCCGCTTTTTAATAGAGCACAAATAAATCGCTTCATTCCTTCCACCGGCACTTCTTTTCCTGACTGGCCCCGATCGGTTGCCAGATATACATTCGACAGACCGACGCATCTTATATTCCAAACCATCTCTTCCAGCGTACAGTCCCCATCTTCCACATTGGCCCAGTTCTTTTCAATCCTCACTCCCAGTTCTGCCAGTTCTCTCTGCACAGAGGCCGGAACTACAGTCCTTCTCCACTCCGGATGTGTTAAAACCATGTTTATTCCCCTTTTTCTGCCTTCCCGGCAAACCAGAACAGCCTCTTCCATTCCCACATGTCCTGTAGCCAGAACAGCTCCGTAAAAGTGAACCAGGTCAAAGATTTCATATATCTCTTTTCTCAGTTTTCCCTGCCCGTCAATGATTTTTATACCTGCCCGCCTAAAAAAATCTCCAGGCATATCACCAAATTTAAGGCAGTTGTCCGCATCGCGGGTAGGAAGCCAGATAAACCTTCCTCCCAGCTGAAGTGCACTCTGCACTGCGTACGGATTCAGGCCGCCGGCCGGCCAGTTCAGAACCAAGCCGCCGTAAGCTTTTGCTGTAAATTTCTTGGTCCGATTAATTGCCTCCGCTCTTCCCACTGTACTCTCATAATGATTTTTAATCATGATCCCTGCCATACCGGCATCCTGGGCCTGCTGAACCATCTGGTAATCATGAACGGATCGGTCAATATGAGAAGGTGAACTGTGGGCGTGAAGGTCATACGCTCCCCTGAGCAGTTCTTCTGCCATAGCCCAATATTGCTCCATAATCCCTCCGTTTTTCTTTTTGCTGCAGCCTGAGAAAAGTATAGCATGCAGAAATTCCAAAGAAAAACAAGTAGATCTTTCCATTTTTTCTGAAAAAACTTGTGCTGTATGAGGAAGAACAGAGCGCTTTATTTCTTATTTCCTATAAAATAAGCATTCCGGAATCTTTTCTCTCAAAAGTTTTCTTGTTCTATATTTCTATTTTTCTTGTATGATGATGATAAAATCAGATTTTTTCGTCTGAATAACAGATATTTCAAGTTTTTTCTTGTTGAACTTCTCAATAAATAAAGGTATAATATCCAAAAATGGAACGATGTGGGGGAAACTGATGAAACAGAGTTTTAAGATCTTTATGACAGTGGCTGAAGAATTGAGCATAGTGAAAGCTGCCAAGCGTTCTTTTGTCACCCAGCAGTGTGTGAGTGATCACATAAAAAGGCTGGAAGAAGAGTACGGAGTCCTGCTGTTTAACCGGAAACCTCACCTGTCACTGACAGAGGCCGGGGAAGTAATGTTTCAGTATCTGAGAAGCACAAAAATCTTGGAAAGCAATATGGAACGCACTCTGCAGGAAATGTCAGCCGGCAGAAAGGGTTCTTTTACAGTGGGACTCAGCACTTCCCGCGCTCAGATTATCCTTCCTCTTGTTCTTCCAAAATATTACGAACTTTTTCCCGAGGTCGAGGTATCCTTTTACGTAAATGACACTGTGATTCTTGAAAAATGCCTGATGGACGGCTCTATCGATCTGTTTTTAGGTGTCAATGCCAGCCATAATCCCGCTTTTCATACAATGCCGATTATCTCTGACAAAATACAGCTCATTATCAGTGAGCACCTGTTTCAGCAGCACTTCGGAAGCAAGATGCTGTCTGAATTTTACAGCGGAGTGGATCTCACAGCCTTTTCGGGCGTGCCTTTCTCTCTCTACTATGAGACAGGCGCCATGAATGTGATCATCCGGCAGCATCTTTCAGACTGCGGCATCTCTTTAGAGAAAACACCGTACCATATAAGTGATTGCGATACCCATATTCTCCTCTGTTCCTCCGGTCTGTGCGCCGCCCTGATCCCCAAGATGCTCTCCCTTCGCGTCCATGAACACAATGCGAAATGCAGTCCGGGCCAGAGGATCCACATCTTCCCCGTTAAAAGCTTCCATTATCCGCTCCGGGTTGAACTAATCTGGCACAAAAATATCACTCAGCCTTTTTACGTAAAAGTATTCTGCGAGCTGATAGACGAAGCCGCCAATCAGTTAATGAAAAAATAGGCCGTGGTAAAATCCCTGCCAGGCGGCAGGTTTCCTCGGCTCATAAATGCTTTTCGCAAAAACCGAAACTGCTGCAGCTGTAAATCCGGCTGTGCCTCATCCTACTGCCGCGTCCCTGCCGCTGTCTGCCTGATGCTGTCTTCCCGGGGACATCCACAGCCATCTCTGTTGCAGCCGTCCGCATTTTCTGAGACTTGTACTTTAACACAAAAATACTTTTATAAAGAAAAATTCTTATAAAACAAAAAAAGCCCTTTTCAGGACTTTCTAAATAATCTTATGTATCTGGGGTATTCATACATACCCTCAAAACCACACATTGAACTTCCGCTCTTCCTTCTTCTTCCTACCTTCCATCCTTCCTACCCAACCTCTTGGTTAAGCCCTCGACCGATTAGTAACAGTCAGCTCCATGCATTACTGCACTTCCACCTCTGCCCTATCTACCTCGTCGTCTTCAAGGGGTCTTACTACTTGCGTATGGGATATCTCATCTTGAGGGGGGCTTCACGCTTAGATGCCTTCAGCGTTTATCCCGTCCCGACTTGGCTACTCTGCCATAGACTTGATAGTCTAACAGATACACCAGAGGTCAGTCCATCCCGGTCCTCTCGTACTAAGGACAGCTCCTCTCAAATATCCTACGCCCGCGCCGGATAGGGACCGAACTGTCTCACGACGTTCTGAACCCAGCTCGCGTACCGCTTTAATGGGCGAACAGCCCAACCCTTGGGACCTACTTCAGCCCCAGGATGCGATGAGCCGACATCGAGGTGCCAAACCACTCCGTCGATGTGAACTCTTGGGAGTGATAAGCCTGTTATCCCCAGGGTAGCTTTTATCCGTTGAGCGATGGCAATCCCACTTTCATACCACCGGATCACTAAGTCCTACTTTCGTACCTGCTCGACCCGTCGGTCTCGCAGTCAAGCTCCCTTCTGCCTTTGCACTCTTTGAATGGTTTCCGACCATTCTGAGGGAACCTTTGAGCGCCTCCGATACCCTTTCGGAGGCGACCGCCCCAGTCAAACTCCCCACCTGACATTGTCCCACTGCCGGGTCACGGCAGCTGGTTAGAAACCCAGTACCACAAGGGTGGTATCCCAACAGCGACTCCGACGAAACTGGCGTCCCGTCTTCTTCGTCTCCCACCTATCCTGTACATGCAGTACCGAATCCCAGTATCAAGCTAGAGTAAAGCTCCATGGGGTCTTTCCGTCCTGGCGCAGGTAACCAGCATCTTCACTGGTATTTCAATTTCACCGGGTGCATTGTCGAGACAGCGCTCAAATCATTACGCCTTTCGTGCGGGTCGGAACTTACCCGACAAGGAATTTCGCTACCTTAGGACCGTTATAGTTACGGCCGCCGTTTACTGGGGCTTAGATTCAAAGCTTCGGTTTCCCTAACCTCTCCTCGTAACCTTCCAGCACCGGGCAGGCGTCAGCCCATATACCTCACCTTACGGTTTTGCATAGACCTGTGTTTTTGCTAAACAGTTGCTTGAGCCTATTCTCTGCGGCCACCTTTCGATGGCACCCTTTCTCCCGAAGTTACAGGGTCATTTTGCCGAGTTCCTTAACAATGCTTCTCCCGCCGGCCTTAGGATTCTCTCCTCATCCACCTGTGTCGGTTTACGGTACGGGCACATATCACACAATAGCGGCTTTTCTCGACAGCCCCTACGGAAACTTCCCTACTTCTGTTCGGTACGCGTCACAGTCTCCTGTTGCCAGGCGGATTTGCCAGCCTGACCAGTCCTCTGCTTGCCCCGGTCTTTTCATTCCCGGGTTTTCCTCCGGTTCTGTGTCCCCACAGTTCTGATGATATGTGGTACAGGAATTTCAACCTGTTGTCCATCGACTACGTCTTTCGACCTCGCCTTAGGCCCCGACTTACCCAGAGCAGATCAGCTTTACTCTGGAAACCTTAGATATTCGGCCTGGAGGATTCCCACCTCCATCTCGCTACTCATTCCGGCATTCTCTCTTCTATACAGTCCACAGCTCCTTATCGGTA
>NZ_CP085988.1:3657500-3891914 GCF_020736365.1 Clostridium sp. M62/1
TGTTCCCATCCGCTTCCCGCTTCCGGCCGCAAGCACAATGGCCGAGATCAGGCCTCTTCTGCCTTCCCGCTCCTTCTTCCCTGAGCTTATCTCCTTTTCCTTCATAGCCTTCCTCTGCTCTCCTCCCTTCCGTTCTCTCCCCCTGTTAGAAAACCGTCTTTTACCGTTCTCCCAGCTTTAAATTCGGCACCGCATTCAGATCCCAGCCTGAGCGGGCGCCGCCTATATACTCATAGTAGGCCGCCACTCCAATCATTGCCGCATTGTCTGTGCAGAAAATCGGCGATGGGTGATAGAAGCGAATTCCTTCTTTTTCACAGGCCGCCCGCATCCCCTCTCTCAGCGCAGAGTTGGAGGCCACTCCGCCCGCGATCGCCAGCTTCTCATATCCATACTCTTTTGCAGCCATGACAGCCCTAGAAACCAGCACCTCCACCACTGCATTCTGGAAGGATGCCGCCAGGTCGGGAACGCAGATCGTCTCCCCCTTCATCTGAGCGTGATTAATATAATTTAATACAGCCGATTTCAGGCCGCTGAAGCTGAAGTCGTAAGGATTGTCCCCGACCTTCGCCCGCGGAAACTCGATAGCATGGGGATTTCCCTCCCTGGCTGCCTTGTCCACCTTAGGTCCTCCCGGATAGCCCAGTCCCACAGCTCTCGCCACCTTGTCAAAGGCCTCTCCCGCTGCATCATCCCTGGTATGACCGATAATTTCAAATTTTCCGTAATCCTTTACCACTACCAGATGGGTATGGCCCCCTGACACGATCAGGCAGATAAACGGAGGCTCCAGATCGGGATTCTCAATAAAATTGGCCGATACATGGCCCTCGATGTGATGTACGCCCACCAATGGCTTTTTGGCAGCGTAGGCTAATGCCTTTGCCTCCGCCACGCCCACCAGAAGGGCGCCCACCAGTCCCGGACCATAGGTGACGGCCACAGCCGTAATATCCTCCAGCGTCACCTTCGCCTCTGTAAGCGCGCTCTCAATTACCTGGTTAATTTTCTCAATATGCTTTCTCGACGCGATCTCAGGCACAACGCCTCCATACAGCGTGTGAAGGTCAATCTGAGAAGAAATCACATTGGAAAGCACCTCTCTTCCATTCCTGACAACCGAGGCCGCCGTCTCATCACAGGAGCTCTCGATTGCGAGGATCAGAACATCCTCGTCTGTCGTATGCTTTTTCATTCTTATCTATTCTCCTTTTCCCTTTAAGCCCTTAAGGAGCTTCCTTCCTCTCTGTTTTCCGTCCTGCCGGCGTCTACTCCTCATCGTCAAAGCCAAGCTCCACGCTCCATCCATCCCTGGCAGTCTTTGCCCGCGGGAATATAGCCCTGGCCTTGTCCGCATAGTCGTCAGGGCGCGTCAGAGACGGGCTGTAATGTGTCAGCCACATTTCCCTGGGCTGGGCCTCCCTGGCCAGTCCTGCCGCCTCCTGGAAGGTCATGTGCTTATACTCCCTGGCCTTGGCCTCCTTGCCGTCCTCCCCGTACATTCCCTCACAGATAAACAGATCGGCATCCTTCGCATACTCGGCAATCACCGGCACGGGCCTTGTATCTGTGCAGTAGGTCACCTTGATCCCCCGTCTCTTCGGCCCCAGAACCATCTCAGGCGTGAGAATCCGCCCTTCGTCCTCTATGGTCTCCCCCTTCTGAAGACGGCTCCAGAATTTCTGCGGAATCTCCTGGGCTCTGGCCCGCTCCACGTCAAATTTTCCCTTTCTCGGTATGGAAACCGCATAGCCATAGCAGATGACATTGTGCTGGACGCGGTAGGCGTCGATCACGTAGGGCCCGATAGAAAACTGCTCTCTCGGCTCTGACAGCTCGATAAAGCGAAGCTCAAACGGCAGCTCCGGCGCAATCATGCGGAGAGCTCCCACCACCCGCTCCAGGCCCTTTGGGCCGATTACAGTCACCGGCTCCGTCCTCTCGGCATTTCCCATGGTGAGCAAAAGCCCCGGCAGACCGCTGATGTGATCTGCATGGTAATGGGTAAAACAGATGATATCAATGGGTTTGGGACTCCATCCCTTCTCCTTAAGCGCCACCTGCGTCCCTTCCCCGCAGTCGATCAGCAGATTGCTGCCGTCACACCGCGTCATCATGGAGGTGAGCCACCGGTATGGAAGCGGCATCATCCCCCCTGTTCCCAACAGACAAACATCTAACATATTCTATATTTCCTCTCTGCAAACTTTTTGTTCAGTATGATTTTACAGGCCCCTGTGCCGGAACCTGTAAAATCATACCACAAATGCTTTCCCTTTCGCAAGTTTATCCGGAAGGCCCTGCAGTTTACTGAAATTCCTTCCTCAGAATCTCCTTCGGCATCTCTATCTCGCCTGCAATCGTATGCTCTGTGAGCTCAGAGAGGAGCTTAATCTTTTTATTTAACAGAGGTCTCATACAGTTTGGCACATGCTCCTGGTGGGCCCTGTGTATGGCAACACATTCCTTGCAGTTTCCATGATAGCGGCAGGCCTTTTTGCAGGGGCAGTGATCCTTGTCCTTATACTCCTCCCTGAAGGCTGACGCAAACTCCTCCTGCAGCCTTAACCCCTCGGCCCGGTTTCCCTTGTGAAACTCCTCCATCGCAGCAATTTCTTTTGGATTGTTCTCAATCGTCACTGGCTGTCCCTCCTGTTTTTTCCGTGTATACGTCTCACAGGCCTGCCTTCCTGCGCCCCGCCGAACACCTGGCGGGCGCCCGGTCTGTTCGCCTGTCCAGCGCTCAAGACTGGCTCTGCCTATCTATCATAACACGCCTGCGGCCGTTTTTCCATTTCCATTTCTTTTACCCATACAGAAAACGCAGAAAGGCTGCGTCAAACCTTCGCCTCCTGAGCCTTCGCTCTTCTGACAGCCGGATACGGCAGTCTGCCGGAGGTTCTGTTGCCACAGCCTTTTTAGATTATTTTCGATTTTCAAATTTTGGAGGCTCCATTTGCGCCAAACGCCTGAAATTCTACAGCAGTTCTGTCTGTTCCTCCACCTCAACGGGGATCCTGAACTGGTTCACCAACTCGTCGTAGCACTCTTCACACAGATCAAAGCTGTGCCGCTCACCGTCCTTTTCCGAAAAATAGTCCCACGCGATTTCAAACCGCGCTCCGCCCTCCCGCATGATTCCATCCTTCACCATTAATCGTTTTCCGCACCAGTTGCAGTGCACCGATTCCAGCTCCCTGTCCTTTTTGTACTTTCTCATTTTCCCTCTCACCTTTCTTCTGTGCAAATATCAGCCCCTTCCCCTGAGATAAAAAAGAATCCTGCGGGGCAGGATTCTCCGCCTGCGGCGGTTCGCAAAAGCGACATTTTCCTTTCCGCCGCCGCGCGGCTGCCCTAAGCAGCCTTTTTTCTCTGCGCGGCGTGTGTATCCCGCCCGGCAGAGCTTTTTCTATCGCAGGGAGTTCAGAGGAATTTCCTGTGATGCAAACTAAAGGGGCATCCGCACCGGATACCCCTACATTATAGTCTTTTCTATTCGCGTTTTTAAGTGGTAATTATTTCAAGAGAGGCGAAGTCCCATGATGACGGCGTCCTCAACCGGTTCTGTGTAATAGCTTTTTCTGACAGCCTCCTCCACAAAACCGTAGGATTTATAAAGGTTTCTGGCCGCCTGATTGGAATTTCTTACCTCCAGCGTAATCACAGAGGCTCCCTGCTCTCTGGCAGAACGAACCAGCGTATCCATCAGGATCCTTGCGTATCCCCTTCCCCGAAGGTCAGGATGTACAGCGATGCGCATCAATTCTGCCTCTCCTGCAATGATCCTGAGGTTGCAGTATCCGGCAATTTTCTTCCTTCCTTCACCCTTCTGCAGCTCACTTCCTCGTTCCTCTTCCAGCACCCAGACCAGATCCAGACGGCTGTCCAGACACTCTGACAGCAGTGTTTCTGACCAGGGCACAGAAAAACTAAGCCGTTCCAGGCTGGCAGTTTCCGGAAGGTCCCGCTCTGTCATAGGCCTGACTAAAAGCTTTGTCTGTCCTCCAGCCTCCATCAGCGCAGCGCTCCTTCCCCTGTCTCTGCTTCCCTATCCGCGCCCTTCTTCTCTGCAGTTTTCTTCTCTGAATCTTTCTTCTCTGCAGCTTTTTCTCCCTGTTCCGGCACATTCCGGGGATCCGGGCGCTCTACTACCTGGATTCCGGCAGCCAGCTTCTCCATCTCACCCTGACGCTCAGCCACCTCCCGCTCCCGCTCAGCCTGGGATTTTCTCAGATAATCCGGTCTGTGCTCCATAGCGGTCTCCGTTTTTCCCTCTGCAAAATAGACGGCACCCAGGGCAGCTACAGATGCAGCTCTCTGCCTGTTTACGTGAGCCGGAGCAAAGGCGCAGGGGACCTTGATGCTCTCTTCAATCAAGGCTCTGTAGGGCGGCACTCCGTCCCCGAGGAAGATTACCTTCTCCCCTCTCTCATTCAATTCATCCACCAGCTCTCTCACATCGGAAGGCCACTGGTTTTTTACCACCTCAAAGCGGTCCCTGAAATGGTAGAGTCCTGTATATACCTGATTTCTGCGGGCATCCATGACAGGGCAGATAAGGGCATCTGTCCCATAGAGGCCATAGGCCATGGCATCCACGGTCGGTACGTGAATCAACGGCTTTTTCATGGCAAGTCCCAGTCCTTTGGCTGTAGCGGAACCGATCCGAAGCCCTGTAAAGGAGCCGGGGCCCCCTGAAACGGCGATGGCGTCTATGGAGTCCAGTTCAATCTCCAGCATCCGGATCACCTCGTCAATCATGGGAAGAAGTGTCTGGGAATGCGTTTTCTTTAAGTTTACCGTATACTCTGCCGTCAGTATGTCATCTGTCACAATGGCTACGGACGCCACCAGGGATGAGCTCTCAATTCCTAATATTCTCATTTTCTCTCCTCCACGCTGATTCTGCGGTAGTCAAACCCCTGATTCAGGTCTTTCTCTATCCTGATTTCCGTGGCATGCTCCGGAAGAATCTCCTCGATCAGTGTCGACCATTCAATCAGGCAGACTCCCTCTCCATAGAAGCAGTCCTCATAGCCAATCTCGTCCATCTCACTGATATCTCCAATCCGGTAGACATCAAAATGGTAGAGGGGAAGCCTTCCCTCATCGTACTGCTGCACAATGGTAAAGGTTGGGCTGTTTACGGTTCCCTGTATTCCCAGTCCCCTGGCAAAGCCCTGGGTAAATACGGTTTTCCCCACTCCCAGGTCACCGTTCAGACAGTACACTTCCCCTGCCTTTGCCTTTTCCCCCATGCGCCTTCCAGCCTCAAAGGTCTCCTCCGGGCTGTATGTTTCAATGATTTTCATAATCAGATTCCTTTCAATTTTTCAGCCGAAACATAGGTCTTTAAGAGTTTTTCAAACTGCTCCTTCTTCGTCCCGGTGAGAACCCGGTCAGGAATCAGGTAAGCTTTATTTCCGCGAAGGCCGACAACATAGAGCCCCGTAAGCCTTGTGACCTTCTCCACCTGGCGCCAGCCTATATTCGCTTTGTCCCTGCCCTGCTGAGCTTTTATTCCATTGTAGTCAAGGTGCAGGAACATTTCTTTCGACTGCTCCGGATCCTTTACCTGAGCAGCCGCCCGGCGGTGAAGGGCAAAGGGCTGCATTAAAATCAGCAGAACCACTCCCACAGAGAGAATTACTCTGCCTGCAGGCGGCTGCTGATTCCAGGATACGGCTACAACCAGAATCATCAGAAGCACGCAGATAAGGCTCGCCGCCCCTCTGGCCCCTCTGTAAAATGTGTGCTTTAAAAAGGTGTAAATTTCCTGTTCTGTCAGTTTTATCCTGAGTTCCACTTCTGCTTCCTCCTCATCTCGTCTGTTCGACAGATTCTGTACCTAATCTTACTATCTCAAATGCCAGTATGTCAACCGGAAGGAACCGGTTTGTCCGCAGGCATCCCCTCTGCTTTAAGCAGGAAGGAACCGTCACAGCGCAGGTTTCGACTCCTGATTCTATCATCCGTCTGAGTGAATTTCAATGTGCCTCTCTCCAAAGGACGCCGCAATTATCGCCTCCATTCACGCCATTTCAGCACAAATCCCAAAAAAACACAAAAAATCGACAGAAAGATTCACAGCCTCAGCCTTCCGGACTGCAAAAATAATCTGCAATACTCTGCCCTTCCACTGATATGCTGCATCTCCTCTTTTGATGACTTTTTGTGTATATAATGTAAGGAATCTGAGAGCTGACTGGCTGAATCACAGAGAAGAGGGTGTCCCAAAAGTCACGAAGTGACTGAAAGGACACCCTCTTCTCTGTGGTTTCAACTTCGGCGGCACACCGTAATTTATCCACCTGTTTTCCTGTATCAGAATATTACCTGAAAATTATACCTCCTCATTGAGCTTTGCCAGCTTTGCCGCCTGGTCTGCCGCAATCAGGCTGTCGATCAGCTCATCCAGCTCTCCGTCCATGACAGAGTCAATCTTATAGAGCGTCAGCTTGATCCTGTGCTCTGTCACACGGCCCTGGGGGAAATTGTAGGTGCGGATCTTTTCAGAGCGGTCGCCTGTTCCAATCTGGCTTCTTCTCGCCTCTGATTCCTCACTCTGCCGTCTTTCCAGCTCCAGATCATACAGCTTGGAGCGCAGAAGGCGGAAAGCCTTTTCCTTATTCTGAAGCTGTGACTTCTCTGTCTGGCTGTAAATCACAATTCCCGTGGGCATATGAGTCAGACGCACGGCAGAGTCTGTGGTGTTGACACACTGTCCTCCGTTTCCTGACGCACGCATAACATCGATGCGGCAGTCGTTCATATCAATCTCAATGTCAAACTCCTCAGCCTCCGGCATAACAGCCACTGTCGCCGTGGATGTATGGATTCTTCCTCCGGACTCGGTTTCCGGCACACGCTGAACGCGGTGAACACCGCTCTCATATTTGAGCTTGGAGTATGCGCCCTGGCCTGTCACCATAAACACAACCTCCTTAAAGCCTCCGATTCCATTCTCATTTAAGCTGACAATCTCTGTCTTCCAGCGCTTGCGCTCTGCATAGCGCACATACATGCGGTACAGCTCGGATGCAAAGAGCGCTGCCTCGTCTCCGCCGGCTCCGGCGCGGATCTCCACCATAACATTCTTCTCATCATTGGGATCCTTCGGAAGCAGAAGGATCTTCAGCTCCTGTTCCAGCTCCTCGATGCGTTTCTTTGCGTCTGCCAGCTCCTCCTTGGCCAGCTCACGCATCTCCTCGTCAGACTCCTCCTCCAGAAGAGCCACGCTGTCCTCCACATCCTGGTGAGCCTGCTTATAATTTTTATACGCCTCCACGATAGGAGCCAGATCCGCCTGCTCCTTCATGAGCTTTCTGAATTTCTTCTGATCCTCTACCACATATGGATTATTGAGCTCTTCCATCAGCTCCTCATATCGGATCAGCAAATCGTCCAAACGATCAAACATGACAACCTCCTTCCTGCCGTCCCGGCCCCTGATGCCTGTCCGGCAGGCTGTATATTCCCTCTTTATGCATTATTTCTTACTTTATCGCATCTGCAGTTTTATCACAGTTTTATCCTGCTTACGCTCCCTTATTCCGGCTCTGCTTCCCGCAGCCGTCTCAGTGCTGCGTCCAGACAGCCTTCACCACCCGGTCAAGGCCCGGAGCGTCCTTTACCACCTGGATTTTTGTGTAGCCCTGCTGCGCCAGAAGCTCCGTCACGGCAGAGGCCTGCTCACAGCCTATCTCAAAATAGACCCGTCCGCCCTCCTTCAGATGCTTCCTGCACTCTTCGGCCAGGATCCGGTAAAAATGAAGCCCGTCGGCACTTCCGTCAAGGGCCAGCCTCGGCTCATGTTCCCTGACCTCCGGCTCTAACTTTTCCACCTCGCCGGATGGAATGTAGGGCGGGTTCGAGACTATGACGTCATAGCGCTCTGCGGCAAATTCAGAAAACAGATCGCTGCGCACAAGGCGAAACTGCCTTGTCTCTGCATTTTCCCTGTTTTTTCCGGCCCAGACGGTCAGCTCTGTACGCAAGGGCAGACCGGGGAAATTTTTCGACTCTGCCCTGACCACATCCTTCTGGATCAGAAACAGCCGCTTCGCATTTCCGGCCGCTACCCGAAGCGCATCCTCCGACACATCTGCCGCAGTGACGCTTCTGTACCTTCCCAGCACCGCAAGGCTCAGACCGATGCATCCGGATCCCGTGCACATGTCAAGAATATCGGCATTCCTGTCAGGACAGTCCCTGAGCACCTCCTCCACCAGCGTCTCCGTATCCTGCCTTGGTATGAGCACATGCTCATTCACCCGAAAGGAAAGTCCCATAAACTCCTGGCTTCCCAAAATGTGCTGAAGGGGAATTCTGCTGGCCCGCTTTTCAATCCGCTCTGCAAACAGAGGCCATCCCTTCTCAAATATTTCTCTGTGCATGGGCCTGTTCCTGTCCATGAGAAAATGGACCCTGTCAATGGGAAAGCTCTCTGAGAACAGATACCAGGCGTCCAGCTGCGCCTCCGCTATCCCCGCCTGCGAGAGCACTCTCACACCTTCGTCGAGCACCTCCTGCCAGGTGGGATTCTGCAGGCTGTCCTGCCCCTTCACCGGCTCTTTCTTCTCTTCCTTACTCATGCGTCCCTCCTGAGAAGCCCGTTTCCAGCCTCCCCTTCCTTCGGGTCACCGAAAGAGACAGTCTCTGTCTGAAGAACCAAATCCTGATCCTCCTCAGCGGTTTCAAAGGCGCTTAAATCTGTGTCAGGAAAGTTCTCACGCAGATAAGCCTTCCAGTCGAAAACAGCCTCCGTGGCGGCGATAGCCACCTGGATCATGGAGTCGTCCGGCTCCTTTGTGGTAAGACCCTGCATCCACATGCCCGGCCTGCTCACCAGATCCATGATCTTTGAATTGCTGCGCCCTGCAAGCTGAAGGATTTCATAGGAAACACCTGCAATGACCGGAACCAGGATAATTCTGCTCAAAAATCTCAGCCAGATCGCATCCACCCGAATGACCATGAAAAACAGAATGCTGATGACCATGACAATCAGAATAAAGCTGGTTCCGCACCGCTTATGCTCTTTGGAGCTTTTTCGCACATTTTCCACCGTCAGCGGAAGACCGTGCTCCACACAGTTGATACATTTGTGCTCGGCGCCGTGGTACATAAAGGTGCGCCTGATGTCCTCCATGCGCGATACAAGCTTGATATAGGCGATAAAGATACCGATCCTGATTATGCCCTCCAGAATTGCCATCACATTCTCCGATGTGATAAAGCGGGAAAACAGTCCCGCGAGAAACAGGGGGAGAAGCATGAAAATTCCAATTGCAAGGACAAAGGACAGCACCATGACAAAAGCCATAAGCGCACTCTCTAACTTCTCTCCCAGCACCCGGTCGAGAAATTTTTCGATCCTTCCAGGTTCTGATTCCTCATCGTCCTCAAAAAAACTGGCCGAATACGTCAGCGTCTTCATGCCGACAATCATAGAATCCGCAAAGCGGAACACTCCCCTGACAAACGGAATGGAAAAGAGCTTCACCTTCTGGGTAATGCTGACGTAACGGTCTTTCTTTACCTCTATCTCCTGATCGGGCTTCCTGACCGCCACCGCGTAATCATTGCGGTTCATCATCATGATTCCCTCGATCACGGCCTGGCCTCCGATTCCTGAATATTTCATTTACACTCTCCTATATATTCACACTTAATTCCTGCGTCAATCTCTTTGTCTATAAGTCCGCTCACCCAAAATTTTATATACCAAAAAGGTTGGGTTTCATGTTGCCATTAAAACCCAACCCTTACTTAGCCAAACTGATTAGTTTGCATTGATACCGTACTTGCGGTTGAACTTATCGATACGTCCGCGAGCGGATGCAGCCTTCTGCTGTCCTGTGTAGAAAGAATGGCACTTGGAGCAAACCTCCACGTGGATGTCCTTCTTAGTAGAACCTGTTACGAACTCGTTGCCGCAGTTGCAAACAACCTTTGCCTGATAATAAGCTGGATGGATTCCTTCCTTCATGATTTTCACCTCTCAATTTTTCTTCTGCGGTTTCCGACCGCACGTACAAATGTGTACCAAATTTCAATCGCCTGTTTTGCGAATCTCTGTCTTGCTGCGCAGTAAATCTACTATACACAGCTTAGGTAGTATAGCACAAAATATGGGGGAATGCAAGGGGTTTTTACTGACGTTAAGGAATGCACCAGCAGAAATGAACTGCAGAAAGCGGCTGGAGAATATTAAAGGTTTCCGAGTATGGCCTATGAAGCCAAAGTGGCTTTTTGTCTGTCTGACTGAAAGCGACCTTCTGTATGGGGCAGACCGCCCTGCCCATACAGAAGATCGCTTTTGCTGACTTCCGTTTTAATTATTATCACACCTGCACAGCCAGAGGCTTCCCTCTGAGCTTTTATTTTTTTCGCCCAGCCTGGTTTACCGGATACCTCACAGCCTCCCCCTTAACAAAGCGGACGGCCTCCTCGGCAACCTTTCTCTTCAACTCCTTTGCAGCCTCCTCCGAATACCAAGCCATATGGGGAGTGACAATCAGGTTCTCATGGCGAAGCAGAGGGTTTCCCGCCTCCATCGGTTCTTTTTCCAGACAGTCCAGCCCTGCTCCCGCTATCCTTTCCTCGCTCAGCGCCTGATCCAAAGCCCTCTCGTTGATAATCCCGCCCCGTGACACATTGATAATCACCGCCTCTTTTTTCATCCGGCGAAACTGCGCTTCTGCAAACAGATTCCTGTTCCCATCTGCCGGGCAGTGGACAGAGATGGCATCCGACTCTTCGAGCAGAGTTCCGAAATCGGTCATCTGGATATAATCCATTCCCGGGATCTCCTTATAAACGGGATCGTAACCC
The DNA here is from genome assembly GCF_020736365.1 of Clostridium sp. M62/1. Classification (NCBI taxonomy): domain Bacteria; kingdom Bacillati; phylum Bacillota; class Clostridia; order Eubacteriales; family Clostridiaceae; genus Clostridium; species Clostridium sp. M62/1. Next base: position 3,668,340 of record NZ_CP085988.1, read on the forward strand.
AATATGCGAAATCCAAATGCGTGGACACGGGAGGCAAAGCACCTGCCGATTCTGCCAAGACCCACAATTCCAACTGTCTGCTCGCTGAAGCGGTGAATGGGGATCGCTTTCGTGTAATCCCATTTTTCTTCCCTGGTGTACCGGTTCATCACCGTCAGTTTTCGCTTCAGGGCCAAAAGCATGGCGGCAGCCTGATCTGCCACTTCATTCATCCCGTAATCGGGAACATTGCACACCTGTATCCCATGTCTTGCGGCCGCCTCCAGGTCAACTGTATCCACCCCTACGCCATAGCGCACGATTAGTTTCAGGGATGGAATATTTTCCATTACCTTCTCTGTAATGTGGGCGTATTGTACCAGAAAAATCTCTCCGTCCGGGCAGCTTCTGATAACCTCATCCTCCGTCACTGCCTTACAGTGTTCAAAAGACAGCCCCGCCTCCTCAAAAATTTTCTTTTCGATATTCATGTCTGCATGATCACAGTCTGTCACATAAATTTTCAAGCTCTGTTCCTCCCATCTTTTTTCTCAGGCACAATACTGCTTTCCTTCAAGGTGACATCCCTCCTGGCCGTCAGCGTACCAGATACCCCCCGTCCACAGGAATCACAGCTCCGTTCAGATAGTCAGAAGCCCTGGACGCCAGGAAAATCACCGACCCTTCATATCCTCTCCTGTTCCCCACCGGCCTGCAGGAATCCTCCCGGTAATCTCTGCATTTCTCGGATTTTCCGGGTCTAACAGCGCCTCATTCATGTCGGTTGCCATATATCCGGGAGCCAGAGAGTTTACGGTGATTCCTTTGCCTGCCCACTCATTGCAGAGTGCCTTGGTCAGCTGTGCAACCCCTCCCTTTGACGCTGCATAGGCAGGAACGGTAAAGCCTCCGAAAAAAGAAAGCATAGAGGACACGGTAATAATTTTCCCTCCTTCCCCCTGCTCCATGAACTGTCTGGCCGCCATCTGGCCCAGCATGAAGACGGCGGTCAGGTTTACGTCCAGCACACGGCTCCAGTCTTCCAGAGGAAATTCTTCTGATCTGTGGCGGCTCTGTATGCCATGGGCTGTCACAAGAATATCCAGCCGTCCTCCCAGCAATTCTACCGCCTTTTTAAAACAGGGTTCCATCTCCTCCCGGTCTCCCAGATCTGCCCTCACTGCCTGACAGGAAAGTCCCCTCTCCCGAAACTCCTGTGCTGTGCGGAAAACACGATCTGAGACTCCAATGATTACCGTTTCGCAGCCTGCCTCCATCAGCCCCTCTGCCATCCCGTATCCAAGGCCTCTGCTGCCCCCTGTCACAATCGCTTTTTTCCCCTTTATATCAAATAAGTTCATGCCTTACCGCCTCCTGCAGTCTACCGCGACCTTGACTGTCCCGCAGTCCGGATCGCCGATCATATCAAACACCTTGTCACTTTCTTCCAGGGGGACAATATGAGTTACCACCCGCTGAAGCTGTGGTTCCAGCTCCTTGGTCAGCTCTGCCGCCTGGCGAAATTCTTCTCTGGTGTATACTCTGGTTCCCGCCAGTGTCTGTTCCTTAAAATTTATGCTCTGCAGGTTGACCTCGTGGGGCTTTTTATGAATGGATACCACACAGATTTTCCCTCTCACCCGGGTAATCTCTGACATCTCCATGGCAGCGGAGGCAGCACCGCTGCACTCGAAGAGTACATCGCAGCCTTCCCCTCCTGTGGCCTCCTTCACCAGCTTCTCCAGATTTTCTTTTTCCGGGTTGACGGGTATCATTCCCAGCTCCTCTGCCAGGTGAAGGCGTTTTTCAGCCAGATCAGAGATGAAAATTTTTGATGCGCCTGCCCATTTTAAGACAATTCCGCAGAGGATTCCTATGGGCCCTGCTCCGATCACCACTGCCGTGTCCATCATCTGGAAGCCTGACATGTGAATCCCGTGAACCAGCACAGCCAGGGGTTCGATCAGCACAGCCGCCCGGTCGCTGACGCCCTTTGGAACTTTAACCAGAACTGACTCATCTACATAAGCAGTATTGCACATTCCGCCGTCCGTATCAATCCCAATTAAGCCAAGTGTATTGCACACATGCTCATTTCCGCTCCTGCATGCCAGACAGCGGCCGCAGGACAGCAGAGGATAGGGCACAACCCGGTCCCCCTTCTTTATATGTTTTCCGTCCTCCGCAGCGATACCCAGGAACTCATGCCCGAAAATCAGAGGGGCCTTGGCCCTGGGATGTGTTCCCAGCCAGATTCCCACATCTGATCCGCAGACGCCGCAGTACTGTATCTCAAGCCGTATAGTTCCTTCCTTTTTCTGAGGCTCCGGCACCTCCCGAACCTCTGCTTTTTTTGCACCCGCATAGACTAATGCCTTCATCCCGTGATCCCCTTTCTGTCACTTGTTATTTTTCTCAGACATCGTTTTTAAGCATCTGTTTTTGTCAAAACCGCTTCTGTGTAGATGTTCTTCCGCCCTGAAACAGTTCCAGCCTCGTTCTGTCAGGGAGTCCCTCGTTGTCCCCGATATTCATCACCTGAAGGGCGCCTATGGCATTTCCTCTCCGCACCATCTCCAGCATGGAAAGCCCTTCCAGCCTTCCGCTGATCACGCCCGCCGCAAACCCGTCTCCGGCTCCTACCGTATCGATCACCTTTTCCACCCTGTAGCCAGGTATCTGGAAGGATTCGTTTCCGTCTCTCACATATGCTCCTCTGCTTCCGTTTTTTATGATAACCGTTTTTACACCTGTATTCTGATAAAAATCGGCAGCCTCATCCATATCGTCAGTCCGGCAAAGGATCCGGCATTCTGCCCGCCCCGGCAGAACCATGTCCGCCAGAGAGGACAGCTCGTTGATCACCTGACGCATTTCCTCTTCACTGGTCCAGAGGCATGGCCTGAGGTTCGGGTCAAAGCTGGTGTAAATCCCCCGGGCCCTGGCCCTGGCCATCAGGCAGAAGGATGCTTCTCTGGCAGATTCCGATAAAGCCGGAGGAATTCCAGTCACATGTACATGGTCTATCCCGGACAGATCAATCCGCTCCACCTGTGCAGCCGTAATGTGGGAGGCAGCGGAGCCCTTCCTGTAGTAAAAGGTATCCGGATCCTGCCCGTTTTCCGCTCTCCCCTTCAGCTGGATCCCCGTCCGGTACTCGCTGTCAAAGGTAAGCCATTCTGTTCCAATTCCGTTTTCTCTGAGCCGTTTTTCTATATAGTGCCCAAACGGGTCATCCCCCAGCCTTGTCAGGTAGGTGACCTCATGTCCCAGGCGCACCAGCCCGATGGAGACATTGACCTCCGCTCCGGACATTGCCCTGGAAAAATGTCCCGCCTCTGCCAGGGGGCCCGCAGTGTCAGAAATCAGCAGAGCCATTGGCTCGCCGAACAATAATACTTTTCCCATACCATTCTCCCTGCTATGCCTTTCTCACAAGATGAACCGCAAATCCGCCGATCTCTCTCTCGAAATAGATAGCCTGAAGTTCTCCTCCTTCCCTGTATACGGCGCTCTCCTCCCGGAATCGCACGCCTTTTCTCTCCAGATAACTTTTTGCCCTTTCCGGAAAGCACGCCGCAATCGCAATATGCCCTTTCGCGCCGAGATAGGGCTCCTTCATAATTTCTACACTGGTTCCCGCGAATATGGAGGAGGAATTTTCTGCCGGCTCAAAGCCAAACCACTCCTGCAGCACCTGGGCGATCCCGGCCGCCTCTTCTCTTCCCTCACAGTTAATTCCTACATGGGCAATGTGAAAACCAAACAGCTTTTCTGCTGCATTCCGGCACCGCTCCCCGATGGCAGCGAAATTCTCCTCCTTTATCAGTTTTTCCGGAGCCATAAAGCTGCCGCCGCACGCCAGCACAGACGGGAGCTTCAGATAACCGGAAAAAGTCTCTGCCGTAATTCCTCCCGTTGGGATAAACTTCATGCCTGAAAACACAGATGATAAAGTTTTCAGATAGGAAATTCCTCCGCAGCATTCTGCCGGAAAAATTTTCACGGTCGAATACCCCATCTCCCTGGCCTCCTGCACTTCTCCCGGAGTCTGGCAGCCGGGTATGTAGGGGAGATCTCTGAAGGCCCTGGCAAGAGTCCGGTTCCATCCCGGGCTTATCAGAAATTCCGCCCCTGCCTCCATGGCTTCCCGGGCCTGTTTTTCTGTCTCTACCGTCCCGGCCCCCACCAATACCCCGGGAACCTTTTTTTTAATCTCTCTTATTGCCTCCGTACATGCGCCGGTGCGGAAGGTAATTTCCACAGCGGGAAAGCCTGCCCTCACAAGGCATTCTGCCAGAGGCGCCGCCTGCTCCCGCGCCTCAATTTTTACAACGGGAAGGATGCCAATCTGTCCAATCTGTTCCAGTACCTTTTCAAACTCCATAACCGTTTCCTCTGTCTTCCTCTATTCTACAACTGAGATGTCTTCAATCTTGTCTTTTCTGAAATGATATACAATCAGACCCAGCAGTGTCAGTCCAAGGCCGACGACAGCCAGCATGGTCTGGGTTACCAGCGTCATCAGCACCACGAATGCGCCTCCTGCAAAAGCCAGCACCGGGATGACCGGATAACCGGGCACCCTGTACGTTCTCACAATGTCGGGCCGATCCTTTCTGTACTTGATCACTCCCAAAAAGGTCAGAGAGTAGAAAATCCAGATCGTAAACATGCACATATCGGTCAGTGTATTATAGGAACCAGACAGAGCCATAACCACGCTGATCACCGCAATTAAGATGCCGCTGTAAACAGGTGTTCTGAAGGTGGGATGGAGCTTCTTCAGATAACTGCTGCCCGGCAGCTTATTCTGAAGTCCCATGGTATAAGGGATCCTGATAGCCATCATAATGTTGCTGTTCAGGGTTCCAAACACAGAGATCAGGATGCCGATGGTAATCAACTTTGTTCCGATGGAATTTCCGAGAATCACACCGGCTACATCTGCTGCCGGTGTCGCTGTCAGAGCCAGCTCAGGCGCCGGGATGATAAATACATATGCGGTGTTGATCACCGCATAGATCACAACGACGGCAGACAGCCCAAACACGATGGCCTTCGGAAGATCCTTTGCAGGATTTTTCATCTCTCCGGCCACATTTCCCACATGCATCCATCCATCATAGGAGTACATACAGGACAGAACAGCTGCTCCGAAAATGGATACCGCATTTCCCTCTGAGGGCAGAAGCGGCACTACATTCTGAGGATTTGCCCCTTCATAAGTGAATGCCAGAATTATTATGAAAATCAGCGGTATCATTTTTGCCACAGTAAATATCGTCCCAATCCAGCCGCCGACCTTGGCTCCCAGACAGTTCATGACCACCAGAAACAGGATTGCTGCAGCCGACACGATTCCCAGATGACTTTCCGGAAGCCCCATTAAGTTGACTAGCTGCACTGCAAACACAGCTCCCAGAGCTCCGATATTCGCCGGCCAGAAGACGATGGCCTCCACCCATCCAACCAGGTATCCCAGCTGCTTACCAAAAATCTCTTCGATCCACGAGACCATTCCCCCCGTTTTTGGAATGGCCCCCGCCAGCTCTGCCACCGTAAGCCCGCCCAGAAGGCTGATAATACCGGCAGCCACCCAGGCTGCCAGTCCGATTCCAGGAGTTCCTTTTGTGATGGTGAAAACTCCCTGTGCCTTAAAAAATACGCCGGATCCAATTACCATATTGATAATAATCAGAACGACCATGGGAAAGCTCAGTACCTTCTTCAGACCGCTTTTTCCACTTGTTTTTTCCATTGCTTAACCCCTTTTCTGATTTGACAGCCTATAAGGCTGCAACAAATGCGCGAATCCTCTTTAACCCCTCTTTGATAGTATCCATGCTGGTCGCATAGGAGATACGGATGTATCCCTCTCCCATGGCCCCAAAGGCAGAACCCGGTGAGGTGAGAACATTCTGTTCCTCCAAAAGTCTGATGCAGAATTCCTCTGATGTAAGCCCCGTCTCCTTAATATTGACAAACAGGTAGAATGCACCCTTTGGCTTTACCACAGAAATTTTGTCAATACTGTTCAGTCCGTCTACAAACACATCCCGGCGTCTTCTGTATTCATCACGCATGGCCTTTACGCATTCATCGCTTCTTTTCTTATCCCTCAGTGCTTCCGCCGCCGCGTCCTGTATGAAGGCAGAAATACAGGAAACCACATTTTCCTGGAGCTTGGGCATCTGGGAAATGACTTCTTTTGGGCCGCATATATAGCCGATCCTCCAGCCGGTCATGGCATGGGATTTAGAAAATGAATCGATGTAGAGCGTTCTCTCCCTCATGCCCTCCAGAGAAGCAATATTTTCATAAGAATCGTCATCATAGATGAGCTGCTTGTAAACGGCATCCAGAATTACATACAGATCATATTTAACCGCTATATCTGCGACTGCCTGAAGATCCTCTCCCTTGGTCACCCCGCCTGTAGGGTTGGTGGGAGAGTTCAGCAGAATCGCCTTTGTCTTCGGCGTCACCGCCTTCTCCAGTTCCTTTCTGCGGAACACAAAGCCGTCCTCCTCGTAGACCGGAACCGGCACCGGAACGGCACCCGTCATGGCAATCTGCCCCAGGTAGTTGGGATAACAGGGATCTGCCACGATCACCTCATCACCCTGGTTAAACAGGGTAACCATCGTCAGGTAGAGTCCCTCCATAGCTCCCGTGCACATACAGATCTCAGAAACCGGATCATAGGTTATCCCATCAAATTCCTGAAGATAAGCTGCAATCACCTTTCTCGTTTCCAGCAGCCCCGCATTATCTGTGTAGTGTGTATTTCCTGCCAACAGTGAATTCTTTCCAGCCTCTACAATATAGTCCGGCGTTGCAAAATCCGGTTCTCCCAGACAGAAGCTCACCACTCCCTGTTTGTCCTTTGCCAAATCAAACATCCTTCTGATTCCCGACTGGGGCAGTTTTGTCAGTCCTGATAATTTCTTCATGCATTCTCCCTCCGTACATTCCTATTTTTTACTGTTCCCCTTACCGTAATGTATTACTCTCAGTAATCGGTTTAGGTAATTGATTTCGTTAACCGATTACCTAAATTCAGAATACCACCCAATTAAGGATAAGTCAAATGTTTTATTTCTTTTCTATATAGTGCACAATTCTATTTTCACATTTTTGTGAGCTTTTAACCCCAGCCCATATCTGTGATAAACTTTAGAAAAAACAGAGCGCATACAGAGAGGCAGCCGCGCAGGGCAGAGATGAAAGATTCCTGCAGCTGTGCAGGCTGTAACTCCTTCAGATACCAGAGGCCGGCGTGATATTTTCACCTTTTCCGTTCTCAAATCATCTGAAATATGATATTATTAAAAAATCAAATAGAGGATATTTAACTGGAATATTCGAAATAAAGAAAAAACTGCTCGGAGGAAGTTTCTCAATGAAGCAATTAACAATAAAAGATATTGCCGCCCAGGCGAACGTGAGCACGACCACCATCTCACGCTTTCTGAACGGCAAGTACGATTCCATGTCCCTGGAGACAAAGACCCGGATCGAACAGATTATAAAGGAGAGCGGCTATAGGCCGAATAATATTGCCAGAAGCCTGAAATCGAAGTATTCCCGGCTGATCGGTGTGATAATTTCTGACATATCAAACCCCTTTTTTTCTACGCTTTTAGACACAATCAACCAGAGGGCTCTGAAAGCAGGCTATTCGCTTCTGATATCTATTTCTAATAACTCTGCCTCGTCGGAACTGAAGCTTTTAAGAAAGCATCTCGACAACAGTGTGGACGGTCTTCTCATCAACACTGTAGGAGGCAATAACGAAGTCATCAGCCAGATCAGCCAGTCCCTGCCTGTTGTTCTGCTGGATCGAGATATAGAAGGCCTGGGGCTTCCTGTTGTCACTTCCAATAACCGGCAGCTGATGGAAGATATTCTTCTGCACCTTAAGGAAGAACAGTTTGACCAGGTTGTATTGCTGACCGAAGCTCTGGATACCAGCTCTATCCGGAAACTCCGCGCTGATGCTTTTCAGGAAATATGTGCCCGTCTTGACTTTGAAGGGAAGGTTTTTGAGATAGAGCCGAAGAATAGAAAGCAGATCGAAAAGCTGACCGCTGCCCTTGTCTCTAAGGACAGGATCACTGCCTTTATTGCAGCCAATACCCTTGTCCTGCAGGCGCTTCTGGAGCAGATTTCAAAAAAAGGCTGGCAAATTGGAAGCGATCTCGGCATCGTGAGCTTTGACGATTTTCCCTGGAGCTCCTTCATAGGAATCTCCTCCGTCCAGCAGGATTCTGTCAAAATCGGAAGTGAGGCCTTCAAAATCCTGCTAAATGCCATCAACACAGACAACGCCTCTGGAAAAAAGGGCAGTGAATGCGAAAAAATTGTTCCGGGCCGTTTTCACATCAGGCAGTCCAGCATTAACAAAAAAAGGCTGGAGCCGTGAAAGTCTGTTTTGCCAGAAACTGTCTGATAGAGAAACCTCTGCGTGGGATGCCAGGCCAATGCCTGGCATCCCACGCTCTGATTATCTTTCTTTCCCGCCGCCTGCCTTTATAGCCTTACCTTTTTCACCATATCCACAAATTCTCTGTTATTTTTCGTTCTGGCAAACAGATCGAGAATCCGCTCCACCGATTCCTCCGGCTTCAGGGTATTCGTCGCCTTGTGAATAATATCCACAGCCTCTGATTCCAATGGATTCAAGAGCAGATCATCTCTTCTCGTGCCCGACTTGAGAATATCGATAGCCGGGAAGATTCTCTTTTCAGAGAGCTTTCTGTCGAGCACAAGCTCCATGTTTCCGGTTCCCTTGAACTCCTCATAGATTACATCATCCATCCTGCTTCCCGTATCGATCAGGGCTGTGGCCAGAATGGTGAGGCTTCCGCCTTCTCTCATGTTTCTGGCTGCTCCGAAGAAACGCTTGGGCATGTGAAGCGCCGCCGGATCAAGACCTCCGGAAAGAGTGCGGCCGCTGGCCGGAACCACCAGGTTGTAGGCCCGGGCCAGACGGGTCATGCTGTCTAAGAGAATCATCACGTCGCGGCCGTGCTCCACCAGGCGCTTCGCCCGCTCGATTACCATCTCAGACACTCTCTTGTGGCGCTCGGGCAGCTCGTCGAAGGTGGAGTAGATCACTTCCACATTTGGCCCTGTGATGGCCTCCCTGATATCCGTCACCTCCTCCGGACGCTCATCGATTAAGAGGATAATCAGGTGCATATCCGGATGGTTCGTGGTAACTGCCTTGGCCACCTGCTTTAAGAGCGTCGTCTTTCCGGCCTTGGGCGGAGATACAATCATGCCTCGCTGTCCCTTTCCAATGGGGGAGAGCAGATCCAGCACCCGCATGGCGGTGGAATTTCTTGTTCCAGGCATCTCCATGTGAAGTCTCTCATCGGGGAAAATCGGCGTCAGATTCTCGAAGTTGGGTCTTCGCTCTATCACGCTGAGGGGATAGCCATTGACTGACTTAATATACAAGAGAGCTGCAAATTTCTCAGTAGCTGTCTTGATTCTTCTGCTTCCCAGGACAATATCACCTGTCTTTAAATTAAACCGGCGTATCTGGGAGGGAGCCACGTATACGTCATTTTCTCCCGGAAGGAAATTTTCACAGCGGATAAAGCCAAATCCGTCCTGCATTACCTCCAGGATTCCGTTTGCCTCAATGCCGCTGTCCAGATCCTGAAGCTCTGTCTTGACCTCCTCTACCCCCGGATCTCTGTAATCCTGGCTTCTCTGCTCCTGTCCTCTTGCATCATATCTCATATCGGTCTGCTGCTCGTACCTGCCGGATGCCTGAGCACCGGAAGTCCCTGTCATGTCCTGCTCTGTCATGGAATTCTGAAACTGTGAAGGGTTCTGAGGCGCTCTGGAATCCATGCTGCCGGACCAGGCTGAGCCGGCGTTATTTGCAGCACCCATTCCGTTTGAAAAGCGCATCTCTGCTCTGTCATGGTTTCTGTCCTGATATTTCTCCTGGTTTCTATCTTGATTTCTTTCTTGATTTCTATCCTGATTTCTTTCCTGATTTCTGGCCTGGTAGCTGCGCCCGTAGGAGGCATTCTGATTTCTGTAGCCGGAGTTTCCATTTCCTCTGTATCCCTGACCGCCCCTGGAATCGGAGCGATAGTCATTTCTCACATAGGTTCTCTGAGGATGCCTTTCCTCCTGGCGGGAAGAGGATTCACTCTCTTTTACGCTCCTCTCTCCCTTTTCAGACTGGCTGTCATAGGCGGGTGATTTCTCCTGTGCCGGCTCCGGTTCACGGGGCTCAGAGGGCTCTGCAGTCTTTTCGGGCGATTTTTCGCCTGCCGCTTCACACAGACGCTCAATCAGCTCCGCTTTTTTCAGAGCCGTCACACCCTTGATTCCCTGAGCTTTCGCCAGTTCTCTGAGCTGGACTAAAGGCAAGGTCTGAAGTTTTTCTCTCATATTCAATTCTCCTTACTGTGATACTCTATGATCCTTTAAATGCTCGTAAGTCCGGGCGGCGGCAGTGTCGTTTCACACCTGCACAGCAGGGATGGTTCAGGAGGGAACGGTTGCTTTGTCTGCCTTTGTGCCGTCAGGTTTTCACTGCTCTGGCCGCCGCTGTCCTGTGATTTTCTTTTTATTTCTTCATATCTGGGGATTGTAAAGAATTCAGATGCGTTCCCAACCTTGTATCTGGACTCATTATATACTATTCCTTCCGGAATTGCAAAGATTTTATATTTTTTTCATTGGCACTTTACCGGATTGTGGTATGATAGAGCTGTAGGGGGAAGACAGATGAAAATAAGCCAAATCAGAAAGGACTGGTGACACAGAATGGAATATCTGACAATGACCATTGGAAAACAGAAAAATATTGCCCTTATCGCCCATGATCAGAAGAAGCATGAGCTGATTGACTGGTGTGAGGCCCATAAGGAAATTTTAAAGCATCACTTCCTGTGCGGAACGGGAACCACAGCCCGCATGATCACAGAAGCTACAGGACTCCCTGTAAAGGGCTACAACAGCGGCCCTCTGGGGGGAGATCAGCAGATTGGCGCCAAGGTAGTGGAGGGACGGGTTGACTTCATCATCTTTTTCTCCGATCCTCTGACCGCCCAGCCCCACGACCCGGATGTGAAGGCGCTGCTCCGCATTGCCCAGGTGTACGACATCCCCATCGCTAACAACAAGGCCACAGCCGATTTCCTGATCACCTCCAGCTATATGGATTCTGAGTATGAGCACCGGGTGGTAAACTTCCAGGAAAATATTGCAAACAGGGCCAGGACACTGTAAGGCACGCCAAAAAGGGAAGCCCTTCTCTTCCGTTTCGGAAGATAGGCTTCCCTTTTTTCTGCACCGCTCTCTGTCTATATTCCCTGCTGCTGCCTGTAAAGACAGCCTTCATCTCAGGACCGTCCGCCTTGGCCTCTCAGCCCGCTTCCTCAGCCCAGCCTGCCCTTAAAATCCTCGTAGCCGAATTTTTTTATCAGGGTCTCTCTCTTGTCCAGCCCGCGCCAGACAATAGAGGGCAGGGCCATACCGTTGAAGGTATTGGTCTTTACCATGGTATAGAGGGCCATGTCCTCAAATACCACCTGGCTTCCGGCCTCAAGGGGGGTGTCAAAGGAGTAATCCCCTATCACGTCCCCTGCCAGGCAGGTGGGGCCTGCCAGGCGGAAGGTGAATGCCTTCTCCCCCGGAAGTCCGGAGTCTGAAACCGGCGGGCGGTAGGGCATTTCCAGCACGTCCGGCATGTGGCAGGCGGCTGAGGTGTCGAGAATCGCTATGTCGATGCCGTTCTTCACCGTCTCCAGAACTGTGGACACGAGAAAGCCGGCATTCAGCACAACCGCTTCTCCCGGTTCCAGATAAACCGTGAGACCATAGGTATCCCTGAAATGGGAGATAATCCTCTCCAGGCGCTCCACGTCATAGTCATCTCTTGTAATGTGATGTCCGCCTCCCAGGTTCAGCCACTTCATGTTCCCCAGGTATTTTCCGAATTTCTCCTCAAAGGCCGCCGCCGTCTGCTCGAGGGCGTCGGAGTTCTGCTCGCAGAGTGTGTGGAAATGGAGGCCGTCCAACAGGGGGAGCAGGCTCTCATCGAAGTTCTCCGCTGTGGTCCCGAGCCTGGAGCCGGGCGCGCAGGGGTCATAGATAGCGTGTCCCTCCTGGGTGGAACACTCAGGATTTACCCGAAGGCCCACGGATTTTCCCGCAGCCCTCGCCCGCTCCCCATACTTTCTCAGCTGGGAGGGGGAGTTAAAGACCAGGTGATCTGCATAGCTTAACAGCTCCTCAAACTCGTCCTCCCGGTAGGCCGGTGAAAATACATGGGTTTCCCCTCCGAACTCCTCCCTGCCCAGTCTCGCCTCATAGAGACCGCTGGCGGTACTGCCCGCCAGGTATTCCCTTATGAGGGGATAGGCAAAAAAGGTGGAGAACGCCTTCTGGGCCAGAAGAATACGGCAGCCCGTATCCTCCTGCACCTTTTTCAAAATCTCCAGGTTTTTTCTGAGCCTTTCCTCGTCTATGAGAAAATACGGGGTGGAAACGGGAGCCTTCCCGCTTTTTCCCGGGAAGGCTTCTCCCCTCTCTGCACCTGCTTTTGTTTCCAGCTCTGTGTTCATCAAGGGCCTGACCTCCTAGTCTACGAGAACCGGATCGTGGGATTCCTTCCAGGGAAGTCCCCACTTGTTCAGGGCTTCCATGAATGGATCCGGATCAAACTGCTCCATGTTCCATACGCCTGGCTTCTGCCACTTTCCTGTCATCACCATCATGGCGCCGATCATCGCCGGAACTCCTGTGGTGTAGGCAACCGCCTGGGAGCCTACCTCCTTATAGCACTCCTGGTGATCGCAGATATTGTAGAGATAATAATTTTTCTCTTTGCCGTCCTTCTTTCCGCGGAAAATGCAGCCGATATTTGTCTTTCCCTTGGTTCTCGGGCCCAGAGAGGACGGGTCAGGAAGGACTGCCTTTAAGAACTGAAGAGGAATAATCTCCTTCCCCTCATACATAATCGGCTCGATGGAGGTCATTCCCACATTCTCCAGACATTTCAAGTGTGTCAGGTAGCTCTGTCCGAAGGTCATGAAAAAGCGGATGCGCTTGATTCCCGGAATGTTCAGGGCAAGGCTCTCGATCTCCTCATGGTGAAGCAGGTACATATCCTTCTCTCCCACACCGTCGAAATTGTAGACGCGCTTGATCTCCATGGGCTCTGTCTCTACCCAGTGGCCGTCCTCCCAGTAGGAGCCTTTGGCGGAAACCTCGCGGATATTGATCTCCGGGTTAAAATTCGTTGCAAACGGATAGCCATGGTCGCCGCCGTTGCAGTCCAGTATGTCAATGTAGTTGATCTCGTCAAACTCATGCTTTAACGCGTAGGCGGAAAATACGCTGGTCACGCCCGGATCAAAGCCGCTTCCCAGAAGGGCTGTAATGCCGGCCTTCTCGAAGCGCTCCCTGTAGGCCCACTGCCAGCTGTACTCGAACTTGGCCGTATCTTCCGGCTCATAGTTGGCTGTGTCCACATAGTGGGTCCTGGTGGCAAGGCAGGCCTCCATGATAGTCAGATCCTGGTACGGAAGAGCCAGGTTTAACACCACATCCGGCTTCACCTCATTGATCAGCGCAACCAGAGCGTCCACATCGTTTGCGTCCACCTGAGCTGTGGTGATCTTTGTGGAGGTAGTGCCCTCCAGCTTCTCCTTCAGCGCATCGCACTTCGACTTTGTCCTGCTGGCAATGCAGATCTCCTCAAAAACTTCGCTGTTCTGACAGCACTTGTGAATGGCAACGGATGCTACTCCTCCGCAGCCGATGATTAATGCTTTTCCCATGACTTTATCCTCCTTAAAATTAAATTTACTTGTCTTTCTGCATAGCCAGCACCATTTCTCTGACAATCTTGCAGGCGGCAGCCGTGGAGCTTCCGCTCTGGTCGTAGTGAGGGCTCAGCTCGTTGACATCGCAGCCGACGATGTTGGCCCTGCTGCACACCAATGTCACAGCCCTTCTCAGCTCGTCAAAGCTCACTCCGCCCGGCTCCGGCGTACCTGTCCCCGGAAATACGGACGGGTCCATCACATCCAGATCAACGGTAAAGTAGACCGGCTTTCCTTCCAGACGGCTGAGTGTCTCTGAGAGCCCGTCAAAGTTAAAGGGGTTCAGGGATGTGTGCTCCTTCGCCCACTCAAACTCCCTGCGCTCTCCGGATCGGATTCCAAACTGGAAGATTTTTCCGTCTCCTGTAAGCTCCCAGCACCGCCTGATGACGCAGGCGTGGGACAGGGGCTCTCCCAGATAATCCTCCCTGAGATCGGTGTGGGCGTCAAAGTGAATGATATGTACATCCGGATATTTTCTGTGTACAGCTCTGAAGCTGCCGAGGGTGACGAGATGCTCTCCTCCCAGCATGAAGGGCCGTTTTCCTGCATTGAGAATCGTGGACGCGCACTCCTCTATATCTGCAAGAGCCCGTCTGGGATCTCCAAAGCCCAGTTCCAGATCTCCCGCGTCCATCACACGGCTGTCCTCCAGATCCCGATCCTGATAGGGGCTGTAGGTTTCAAGCCCATAGGACTCCCGGCGGATGGCGTCACTGCCAAACCTGGTTCCGGGGCGAAAGGAGGTAGTGGAGTCAAAGGGTGCTCCGAATACCACCGTGTCCGCCTGGTCAAATTCCCAGTCGAATCCCATATAGACCGATACGTTGGCAGACAGCTCCAAAGGCTTCTTTTCCGACGCCTGTCCAGATACGCTTTCTGACATTTTCGTTTCCTCTCTTTACTGTATATTTTCCTGTATATCTGCCTGTTTTGAAAAGACTATTCCACCTCTTCCAGCAGACGCTCTACATAGGCCGGAAGGTAGAAGGCTCCTCTGTGCAGGGTCGTCGTATAGTAGCGGCAGGACAGGCCTCTTAAATTCCAGGCAGCCTCCTTTAAATCCTTTAAGGGATGGTACTTTCTGGAAGCAAAGCCGAACAGCCAGTGGCCGGAGGGGTAAGTGGGAATGTGCGCCTGGTACACGCGGCTGATGGGGAATGACTCCACAATCCGCTTGTGGGCGCGCTGGCAGGCAACGGCGTCCTCCGGGTAGAAGGGGCTCTCGTGCTGGTTGACCATAATCCCGTCCTCGTGAAGGGCCTTAAAGCAGCTCCCGTAAAACTCCCTCGTAAACAGTCCCTCTCCCGGGCCAAAGGGATCCGTGGAGTCCACAATAATCAGATCGTATTTGTCCTCGCAGGAGCGCACAAACCTTACTCCGTCCTCATAGTGGATGCTCACCCTCGGATCGTCCAGGCGGCAGGCTGTCTTGGGAAGATATTTTCTGCACACCTCCACCACCAGCTCGTCGATCTCCACCAGATCGATGTGCTCAATCTCCGGGTATCTGGTCAGCTCCCTGATCACGCCGCCGTCCCCGGCTCCGATGACAAGGACCTGCTTTACGGCAGGATGAACGGCCATGGGCACATGGGTGATCATCTCGTGGTAGATAAATTCATCCTTTTCCGTCAGCATCATATATCCGTCCAGCGTCAGAAACCGGCCAAACTCCGGTGAATCAAACACATCAATCCGCTGAAACTCGCTTTTTCCGCTGTAAAGCTGGCGGTCAACCCTGATTGACAGCTTTACGTTTGAGGTCTGCTCCTCAGAAAACCAGTATTCCATCTTTTCTCCTTTCCCTGAAGCCTGTCATCAGCTCCTGCTCCCTTTTATTACGTTAAGCCTCAGGATATCTGCGTCCTCCGGCCCTGTCATGGTACAGCCCTTTTCTTTTGCAAAGGCAATGTAGGCGAGAATCTCGTCTGTGATCCTTTCACCAGGCGCCAGAATCGGGATGCCCGGCGGATAGCACATGACAAACTCGCTGCAGATGTACCCGGCCGTCTCCTCGATGGGGAGGGACTCCTTGTCTGCATAAAAGGCCTCCTGAGGCGACACTGCCACCTGGGGATCGATGTATTCCGGAACCGTCATCCCCGTCCCTTCCTTTCCGAAGCGCCTTCGTATCTCTGAAAGGGCGCTCACCAGGCGCTCCAGATCTCTTTGTCTGTCACCGATGGACAGGTAGGCCAGGAAATTGCCCAGATCGCCGAACTCAATCTGAATATCATACTCATCCCGAAGCAGGTCGTAGACCTCGATTCCTGCAAGCCCCACATCCAAAGTGTGAACCGAGAGCTTTGTCACATCAAAGTCATAGATACTGTCTCCGTTTATCAGTTCCTTTGAAAAGGCGTAGTAGCCTCCGATGGCGTTGATCTCGCCTCTGGCGTAATCTGCCATGCGCACCACCTCTGCGAAGGCCTCCTTTCCCCTGAGAGCCAGATTCCGTCTGGAAATGTCCAGACTTGACAGGAGCAGGTAGGATCCGCTGGTGGTCTGGGTCAGGTTGATGATCTGGCGCACATGTCCCACATTCATGGCCGGGCCGGTGAGAAGCAGAGAGCTCTGGGTCAGGCTCCCTCCCGACTTGTGCATGGAAACAGCCGCCATATCCGCTCCTGCTGCCATGGCTGAGACAGGCAGGTTTTCTCCAAAGTAAAAATGTGTGCCGTGGGCCTCATCCGCCAGACAGAGCATTCCATTTTCGTGGGCCAGCCTCACAATCTCCCGGAGATTAGAGCAGATCCCGTAGTAGGTGGGATTGTTCACCAGCACAGCTTTTGCCTCCGGATTCTCCCTGATAGCCCGTTCTACCTGTTCCACCTTCATTCCCAGGGGAATCCCCAGGCGCATATCGCACTCCGGGTTTACATAAACCGGAACCGCCCCGCAGAGAATCAGCGCCCCCACCACGCTCCGGTGAACATTTCTGGGCAGGATAATCTTATCGCCCCTCTTTACCACAGAGAGGATCATGCTCTGCACGGCTGATGTGGTTCCCCCCACCATCAGAAAGGCGTGGGCGGCGCCGAAGGCTTCGGCTGCCAGGCGCTCTGCCTCGGCGATCACGGAAACCGGGTGGCAGAGATTATCCAGGGGCTTCATGGAGTTCACATCAATTCCCACACATTTTTCTCCCAGAAGCCCTGCCAGCTCCGGGTTTCCTCTTCCCCTCTTATGTCCCGGCACGTCAAACGGGACCACTCTCATACTCTTAAAACGCTCGAGTGCCTCGAAAATCGGGGCATTTTCCTGAGTGAATGTCTCCACGGGCGTTTCCTCCTCTCCTGCGGCGCGGCCCCGCATCAGTAAATATTTCTGCCGCTGAATATCTCTATCATCTCCCGCCGGAGGCTGTTCATAATTTCCAGCCTGACTTTCGGCGGCAGCTCGTAAATATCGGTCTTAAACAGATAATTCTGAAGATCTACCTCTTTTACCATCATCTTTGTGTGGAACAAGTTAGCCTCATATACATTGATATCCACCGCGTCATAGCGCAGCAGGATTTCCGGGTCAATGTAGTCCTGAATGGACGTAACCCTGTGATCCATAAACAGCTTTCTGCCGTCCATATCTCTTGTAAACCCTCTGACACGGTAATCCATGGTGATAATATCTGAGTCAAAGGAACGGATCAGATAGTCCAGAGTGGAAAGAGGGGTAATTTCCCCGCAGGTGGCCACATCGATATCCACCCGGAAGGTGGCAAGGCAGGTTTCCGGATGGTACTCCGGATAGGTATGTACCGTCACATGGCTTTTGTCCAGATGGGCCAGCTGAGTCTCCCCTGCCGGAATCATGCTGCCCTCGGCAATCAGAATCGTCACAGACGCCCCCTGGGGATCGTAGTCCTGCTTGGCAATATTTAAAACCCTCGCCCCGATCATATCCGTCAGGCTTGTGAGGATTCCCGTCAGACGCTCAGAATTGTACTGCTCGTCAATATAGGCAATATAATCTCTCTGCTCCCTGGCTGTCTTTGCGTAGCAGACATCATAAATATTAAAGCTCAGGGACTTGGTCAGGTTGTTAAACCCGTACAGCTTCAGTTTCTCCCCCATATCTTTACTCCTCTTTCTGTAATCGCCTGGCCCTTGGCCGTTTTCTTTCACCGGACTGATTCTCATTTTGCAGGGCACTTTGCTCTGCAGACCGTCTGCTTTCTTTTATAATTTATAATAAAAAAACCGCAGGGACTGTACGCCTGTTCGCACACAATCCTTGCGGTATGTTCCATGTTTTTATATGCTGCCCTCTCCCTCTTCTGCTCTCAGTGATGTTCTCTCCAGATACACACAGCTTTCAGCAGGAATGCCCCAGTATCTTCCCAGAGCGCTTTCCGAAATAATGCACTTTCCGAAACCGGGAAGCTCACGCACCTTCAGCCTCAAAATCCGGCCTGGCCCTTCCGCTGAAGGAACCCGCAGAGCAGAAATCGCGCCTTCCTCCCGCGCCTTTCTCTGACAGGCACAGCGCTTCTGCCGGCATCTTCGGCTTTCTGTATGTATGTTACTCAATCCTGACAGCGCCTCAAAGGGCTGGAGCGTGTATCACGGAAGTCTCTTCCGGGGCCACGCATATTCTCATGGAATGACAAATTTCAGAGTCTATATAGCAAATATCTCACTTTTACTACTCTTATTGACCGTTTCACAAGTGGTTGCACGCAGACTGCGTATCGGTTGTAAAGTAACCAACTTATAAAATTTGAGCTTTGGCTCAATCAATAAGGCAACAAAATGTTACCAGTTCGGCACTTGCCCCGGCTGTCCGTATGGCCTTAACCCTTTCAGGTGGGCAAAAATATTTGCATGGAAACTCTGCTTTCACTTTGATCCCATGACGGGTTTACTATATCTGATTTTTTCTTTTTTGTCAATGGATTTTATTGTTTTTCCGTCTGGTTCTGCCCTCCGTCCGGCTGCTCCTTTCTGGCATCACAGGCCGCCTTCAAAAGGAGTTCCTTTTCATTGAGAGCAGGCTCTGAGAGGACAAGCTCAAACAGGTATCTGAGCCTCTCCCCCATCTCCTTACCGGGCTTCATCCCTGCGGCGATCAGATCATTTCCCGTCACCGCCAGATCCTTTAACCGGATGCAGTCCCCCCGCTCCCTCACCCTGCGGCATCGGGACTCGGTTTTCAGGACGTCCTCCATCTGCTCTGGAAAAACGGTTTTTCTCATGAGAAGCAGGCTGTCGAACAGGCTGTCCTCCATCTGGCTCATCATTCTTCTGAGGGCCGGCCCGTCTTCCGGAAGCGTTTCCTCCATAAAGCGTACCAGGGTTTTAACCCTTCGGATGGTGTCATTGTCCAGTTTCAGCTCCCTGAGAATGGTGCAGGCGCCCTTTTCTCCCAAATGCCCTAAAAAGACTGCATACCTGAGAGATTTTTCCTGGGGCAGAAGGGCGCTTCTCTTCAGGCGCTCCTCCAGATTGATGCCTGACTCCCTGGCTTTTGAAAAGATCCCAGGAAACCCTGCCGTCATGTAGGGACACATCCCCGTGTCCTCCATGACCAGCACCCCCTGGGGGCGCCCGGAGAGGAGGGTTTTGGTGAGCTCCACCTGTATCCGCTCCTTGCTCACATGAGCCAGATTGGGGGCGATCCCCGAGAGAGCCCTGTAGGTTTCCTCCTCAATACTAAAGTCCAGCTGGGAGGCAAAGCGGACTGCCCTCATAATCCGAAGAGCATCCTCACCAAACCGCTCCACCGCATTTCCCACGCACCGGATCGTGCGGTTTTTCAGATCCTCCATGCCTCCGAAGATGTCCACCAGGCCCGTTTCAGGGCTGTAGGCCATGGCGTTTATGGTAAAGTCCCGGCGGCGCAGGTCCTCCCTCAGATCAGAGGTAAACTCCACCTCCCTGGGGTGGCGTCCATCCTCATACTCGCCGTCGATCCGGTAGGTGGTGATCTCATAGCCCACGTGATCCCGGATCACCGTGACAGTCCCGTGCTGAAGCCCTGTGTCCACTGTTTTTCCGAATACCGCCTTAACCTCCACAGGTTTTGCCGAGGTGGTAATATCCCAGTCTCCCGGAATACGGTTCAGGATAGTATCCCGCACACAGCCGCCCACCGCAAATGCCTCGTATCCGCTGTCTCTCAGCTTTTTCAGGAGCCACTCTACCTGAGGGGGAATTTTTATTGTAAACTCTGCCTTTTTCGTAATATCCATCTGTTTTGCTCTGCTCCTTTGCCCTTATCCGTTCCCTCACTGCTGCTCTGTGGCAGGGCTGTCACATGGCAAGGCGCAGTGCAGGGGCCTTTAGTATGCCTTGCCCCAGTAAACCATCTTCACTGCCGGCTTTCCGCAGCAGACGCAGGTGTCAGCCACCTTCTCCTGCTTAAACGGCATACATCTGGACGTAACGCCCACGGTTTCCTTCAGCTTGTCCTCGCACTCCTGGCAGCCGCACCACATGGCCTTGATAAATCCCGGCTTATTGTCTGCCAGCTCCTTCATCTCCTCCATATTGGTGGCTGTGTAGGTGTGGGCGTCCCGGTGGGCTCTTGCCCGCTCAAACATATCGTGCTGGATGGTATCAAGCAGCTCTGTCACCTTCTCCTTGATCTCATCTAAGGAGACTGTGATCTTTTCATGGGTGTCACGGCGCACCAGCACAGCCTGATTCTGTTCCAGATCCTTCGGTCCGATCTCCACACGCACCGGAATGCCGCGCATCTCAGATTCGCTGAACTTCCAGCCCGGACTCTTGTCAGAGTCATCTACCTTCACGCTGAAGCCGGAGAGAATATCCTTTAACTCGTATGCCTTGTCGAGAACTCCCTCTGCCTGCTGGCGGATCGGCACAATCACTACCTGTGTGGGAGCGATCCTCGGAGGAAGTACAAGGCCGCTGTCGTCTCCATGCACCATGATGATGGCTCCGATCAGACGGGTTGTCATTCCCCAGGAGGTCTGGTGAACGTATTTTAACTTATTGTCCTTATCGGAGAACTGGATACCGAAAGCCTTTGCAAATCCATCGCCGAAGTTGTGGCTGGTGCCGGACTGAAGGGCTTTTCCGTCATGCATCAGGGCCTCGATCGTATAGGTAGCCTCTGCTCCCGCAAATTTCTCTTTATCCGTTTTTCTTCCGCGGATGACAGGCATCGCCAGAACCTCCTCGCAGAAATCAGCGTAAAGGTTTAACATCAGCTCTGTCCTCTCCTCTGCCTCCTCTGCTGTGGCGTGGGCTGTATGTCCCTCCTGCCATAAGAACTCTCTGGAGCGCAGGAACGGTCTTGTGGTTTTCTCCCAGCGCACAACCGAGCACCACTGGTTGTAAAGCTTTGGCAGATCCCTGTAGGACTGAATATCTCTTGCGTAGAAATCGCAGAACAGGGTCTCGGAGGTCGGGCGCACGCACATTCTCTCCTGGAGGGGCTCAAGTCCGCCGTGCGTTACCCAGGCAACCTCCGGCGCAAATCCCTCTACATGATCCTTCTCCTTCTGAAGCAGGCTTTCCGGAATAAACATGGGCATGTATACATTCTGTACCCCTGTCTCCTTAAAGCGTCTGTCCAACTCCTTCTGAATATTCTCCCAAATGGCGTATCCGTCCGGCTTAATGACCATACATCCCTTCACGCTGGAATAATCCACCAGCTCTGCCTTTTTTACCACATCTGTGTACCACTGGGCAAAGTCCACATCCATGGAAGTGATGGCTTCCACCAATTTCTTTTCTTTAGCCATGGTTATCTCCTCTCTCATACTCTGTTTTCTTTTTCTTTTCTGCCGCATCTCGATTCCGGCGATTCTCTGTTCCGGCGCTCAGCGGGTCTTTCCCGCCGCAGCCCCTATCTCTGCAGGCAGATTGCTTTTGGGCGAAGTACCTTTCTTTCACAGGCTCGGAAGAATTTCCTATAAAACAGAATCCTGCTTCGCAGGATTCTCCGCCAGCGGCGGGCCGCAAAAGCGACATTTTCCTCGTATTATATA
The DNA here is from genome assembly GCF_020736365.1 of Clostridium sp. M62/1. Lineage (NCBI taxonomy): Bacteria > Bacillati > Bacillota > Clostridia > Eubacteriales > Clostridiaceae > Clostridium > Clostridium sp. M62/1. The sequence goes on from NZ_CP085988.1 coordinate 3,690,147, forward strand.
GTAGTAGTGTTTATAGACCCTCTCCAAGGTCTGTATGCTATACTGTTTGGAGATACTGTGGATTGGTTTCATTTTCCTACCACTTGATGGTTACGGAAAGGCTCCAACCACAGTCTCTTTGTATCGTTGTTAATCAGTTAGATACCGCATGACGGTTGATTTAGAACGAGGTTACAAGCGCAGAGAGCTCTGTGGTCCTAAACAGTATCTAAATCTATTACTAAGGAGTGTTCTTATGATCTACGTTGGAATTGATGTCGCTAAGGATAAGCATGACTGCTTTATCACCAATTCAGATGGCAAAGTCCTTTTTCCGGTTTTTACCATTCAGAATAACCGGGATGGATTTGATGTTCTTTTTTCCAGGATTCAATCCTCTTCTTCAGATGTGTCCAATATAAAAGTAGGACTGGAGGCCACTGGACACTACTCTTACAACCTGCTCGGTTATCTTATTGACAAAGGTCTCCACACCTTCGTTATCAATCCGCTCCACACAAATCTTTACAGAAAAAGTCTCAGCCTTAGAAAGACGAAAACAGATAAGGTTGATGCCCGAACCATTGCTTTGATGCTCATGTCTGACGTGAACCTGAAGTCCTACTCAGATACATCATACCATAACGAGGAGTTAAAGTCACTCACCCGTTATCGTTTTCGTAAGGTTCAGGAACGCGCTCAGCTTAGACAGTCTGTTTCCAGGCTTGTTACCATTCTCTTTCCAGAATTGGAAAAACTTGTTCCTTCGCTTCATATCGCTTCTATCTACGCCCTTCTTTCCGAGTTTCCTTCTGCCGGAACGATTGCCTCCTGCCATTTGACACACCTGACGAAGCGGTTGGAAAACGCTTCAAAAGGCCGTTACAGCCGGGAGAAAGCGATTGAAATACGGAATGCTGCCAGAGCCTCCATCGGTTCCAACATGCCTGCCAAATCTCTGGAATTAAAGCACACACTCCGGCTAATTGGTGAACTGGATTCCGAAATCTCAGAAATTGAATCCGAAATCAAACGGATCATGGATGAAATCCATTCTCCCATCCTGACCATTCCAGGAATAGGCTACCGCATGGGCGCCATGATCCTGGCAGAGATTGGAGATTTCTCCCGCTTTGATTCGCCGGATAAGATCCTGGCATATGCCGGAGCTTCTCCATCTACCTATCAATCCGGGCAGATGGAATCCTCTTATTCCCACATGGAGAAACGGGGATCGCGCTATTTACGTTTTGCTCTGATCAATGCCACCAAATACGTCTGCCAATGGGATGAAACTTTCGGTGCATACCTTCAGAAGAAGATTTCTGAAGGGAAACACTACAACGTCGCCATCACCCACGCCGCAAAGAAACTTGTACGGTTAATTTACGCAATGGAAAAATCCGGCAAACCTTACATAAAAACGGCATAACTTTTTCTGCCCTATAACACTCTTTTAGAGCACCGATATCCGATGCTCTGTTTGTCGTGCGATTTTCAAGGTACAACGATCTATGAAATGCGTTCCCGCAATTCATTCAAAAGTCTTCATTTTAGACTTGACTTTTAATAGTTAGTCTTTCTGCCGCAGTGCGATCCCCGCGGAGCGTTTTTATATAACAGGGAACGAAGTTTCCTGTTATATAAAAAAAGCCGCCGATCCCTCTTAGCAAGGGACCGATCAGCTCTGCTGTCGGCGGTACCACCCTGATTAACCTTGTTTCCTCTGCTCTGATTCTCAGTCAGAAGATTTCAGCTCTCTCAATGCTCCGTTAACGCCGGATTACGTTGCACTTTCGCAGGATTTTCTCAATTTCTGTTCTTATCTCTGCCTCATGCACAGCTCCGAGGAAGGTTCAACTCTGAGTGACACGGGAATGTCCCACCTGTCATCCCCTCTCTGGAAGTGTATCAGAATCTACTGGGCCTCTTCTCAGCCATGTTTCCATTTGTCCACAGGCTGATTTTACGCTGTGAAAATCGGTTTGTCAAGCTGTTTGTGCCTCATTCCCATCCCACTTCTGTCCGGTTCTTTCGGGGAATGCAGACTCAGGTGCTTGTCTTTCCTGCTGGAATCCGCTAGACTTGAATATTATATACTTATAACTATTTACATGCCTGTTTATACGCCGTCTGTTCATCTGCCGGCAGCCTGCCGCTGCTTTCCGGCTCTGAAACCAGGGAGGGAGTGCCTCGGCAGAAAGGAGAAGCTTTGTCTGACTTACTAAACCGTCCGGACAGGGAGAAGAGCCGCCCTGTCATCGCTGTCATCGGCTCCGGCGGAAAAACCACCGCCCTGAAACGCCTGGCCAGAGAAGGCTCTGATCGGGGGCTTTCCGTATTTTACACAACCACCACCCATATTTATCCATTAAATCCCCCGGAGAGCAGGGAGCTTCTGGCAAATCCGGACTGGGCGTCCCTGAAACAGTCTCTAAAAAAGCCGGGGATTGTGTGCGCGGGGAAAAGTGCCGGGGCCGGGAAACTGACATCCCTAGATGAAAAGCTCCTGCAGGCGGCCTGCCGGACAGCAGATCTTACGGTCTGCGAGGCGGACGGCTCCAGACATCTTCCCCTAAAGCTCCACCGGGAAGGCGAGCCTGTCCTTCCGCCGGAAACCAGCCTGTGCCTTACCGTGGCAGGTCTCTCTGCCCTGGGAAGACCTGTGTGTGACTGCGTCCACCGCTATGAACTGCATCCGGGCTGGAAGGAAAACCCCCGTCAGATCGCAGGAGCCTCTGAGCTTGTCTTCTGCATCGAAGATGCGATCCGGGCTGCAGGGCGCGCCCTTCCTGTCCTTCAGGAGAAGAGTCCGGAAAGCTCCCCGTCCTCCCAGATCTTTCCAGTCAAGATCCTCTTAAACCAGGCTGATCTGCTCTGCTCCCGGAAGGGCTCTGGCGGGCCAGATGCCTCCTCCCTTCTCCGTGAGGCCAGAAAAGCCGCCCGGCTGCTGTCAGACCAGGGGCTGGACTGCCGCATGGGAAGTCTGAACTCCCACTCCTTTCCTCTGTGGGAGTGGATATTTGACGAAATTTCCTGACAGGGGAAGAGACACCTGTTTTCGGCTGTTTTTCAGTTGTTTTTTGCTGCTTTCGGCTGTTTTTCAACTGCTGAACTGGACAGCACTACAGAAGCCTGATTCCTTTTCTGGCCGAAGCCTCCAGAAGGGCTTCCACTGTCCCTCCCGCCACAGCCCTGGCTTTGTCTGAAACTGTATCACAGAAGGCGGCCTGCTCCGGTCTCGGATCAATGTCTGCAATTTTTAGTCCCTTTTTCACCTCATAGCCTTCCCGGATTAAACCCCGGAGGACTCCGTCCAGGGAGGCATAAACCGGCGTATCACCTGCCCAGGCGATGATCTGCCCTTTCTTCACCGCCGCTCCGATATCCACGGCCGTTTTTCCGTTTTCCTTCACAAACCGCATGGGGCCGGAGGCGGGGGAATGGATCACCCGCTCCGAGGAAAATCCCCCTATCTCTCCCGGGATTCCCGTATTGGGAATGGCGGCTCCCTGCCAGATCACACGTCCCAGGAAGTGTCCCCTCATGGTTTCCACCACCGCGTCCACATCCTCCCCGGCAGTAAAGCCCGGCCCCACCCCCACGGTGATGGGGGCCATCTCCCTGGCGGTTCCCAGATTCCGCTTGGCCAGAATGGCGTCTATGACGGCCGCCGGGTGCAGCAGACGGATGCAGGCTGCCTCCTCGTCTACAAACAGGGGGATCACGCCCTCCTCTTCGGCAAGCTCTGCCTGCCGGAGGGTTTCAACCCTGCGGCAGCGGGCTCCCTCCACACAGGATGTCCCCTCCCAGACGGCCTCACAGAGGGCAGCGCGGCGGCGGATGGCCGAGGGCTTCCTGCACTCTGTCACCGCCACCCGAAACCCGCAGCTCCAGAGCCTGAGGATAATGCCTGTCGCCAGATCCCCGGCTCCCCGCACCAGGATCCACGGACGCTTAAAGCCGCCAGACGCCGTGCCCTGAAGACTTTCCTGGCTTTCGCCGTTTCCAGGCTCTCTCGGTCCTCTGCAGTTTCTGCCGCCGCTCTCTCCTCTGGGCTCCTCTGGAAAATCTTCGGAAAAATACCCGGGGAAATATTTCTTTGCCAGATCTCCAAGCTCTCTTCCTGCCTCCTTCTCGAAGGCCCGGTAATTTTCCAGAAGTCTTTTTCCCTCTTCCGTCAGCTCTGCTCCGCCGCCGCATCTTCCTCCGATACGGCTGTTTAAAAGCGCAAATCCCAGCTGCGCCTCACATCCGTGCAGTACCGTCCATGCCTTGCTGTAGCTCATATTCATCAGGGCTGCGCTTTTCCTCAGAGAGCCATGAGTCTCAACTCCCTCGAGGAGAGCCGCGATTCCAGGCCCGAAGGCCTTTTCCTTTTTTTCGCAGTTTACGATGCGCAGATTCGACTGTATTTTAAAACGCCTCTCCATTTTCTGTTTCTCCTGTTCCCCGTTTCTCCTGCTTCCTGCTCTGCCCTGTTTTTTGCCAGGGCACATCCGGATCTTTCCGGCGCCGAAGTTATGCTTCCACCATTCTATCATCCCCTTCCTGAAATGGGGAGTCTCTTTTTCCAGTTTCTTTATTTTACAGGCATTTTCGTTAATCGTTCACAAAAATAACGGACGGTTGACCCCTGTTTTTTTACGTCTCCCTGTCTGCCTTTTTCTTGCAGCCAAAACAGGCGGTATGGTATACTTGAGCTATCGTTATTCGCAAACAAAACGAACGTATAAACAGGAACATAAGGAACATAATTTAAGCGCAGCTGCCTGCGCTCTGCTGACTGCTGTCTGCTGCCTGCCGGCGCACATCACGGCGGCAGGAGGGGCAGCCCTGTCAGACCGGCGGTTTTGGCAGATCCTGTCAGGACTTTCTGGTTTTGACAGCTTTTTTATGTCTTTTCAAAGGGCAGGACAGGTTATTTTTCAGGAGGTTATCGTATGAAGCTGATGCGCACAGAGGATGCAGTGGGACAGGTGCTCTGCCACGATATTACGCAGATCATAAAGGGTGTTACCAAGGATGCCGTCTTCAGGAAAGGCCATATTATCAGGCCTGAGGATATCCCGGTACTTTTAAGCGTGGGGAAGGAGCATGTCTACATCTGGGAAAACGACGACACCATGCTCCACGAAAATGACGCAGCGGAAATTCTGCGCCAGCTCTGCCAGGGCCCCGGCATGCACGCCACCGCCCCAAAGGAAGGGAAAATTGAGCTGATCGCCGACAGGGACGGACTGTTCATGGCAGACACTGAGCGGCTTCGGAGCATTAATCAACTGGGGGACATGATGATAGCCACCATAGCAGGCGGTTTTCCCGTCAGGGCAGGCGACCGGCTGTGCGGCACCAGAGTCATCCCTCTGGTCATCAAAAAGGACAGGATGGAGGAGGCCAGGGCTGCAGCCGGCACAGAGCCTCTCCTCTCTGTCCTGCCCTTCCGGGCTAAGAGCTTCGGCGTCGTCACCACCGGAAGCGAGGTCTACCGGGGTCTGATAGAGGATACCTTTACCCCTGTGATCGAGGAAAAGCTGGCCGAATACGGCTGCGTCATGGCTGCCCACGAAATCTGCGACGACAGGGACGAGGAGATTACAAAAGCGATCCGCCGCATGGCCGATGAAGGGATCGAGATGATTTTCTGCACCGGGGGAATGAGCGTGGATCCCGACGACCGCACTCCCCTGGCTATCCGCAACTCCGGAGCCAGAATTGTCAGCTACGGAGCTCCGGTTCTTCCGGGAGCCATGTTCTTAATGTCCTACCTGCCTGACGGAAGGCCGGTATGCGGACTGCCCGGCTGCGTCATGTACGCAGGGCGGACGATTTTTGACCTGGTGCTCCCGAGGCTTCTGGCAGATGTACCTGTGACCTCTGACTGGCTCTCCGGTCTGGGGCATGGGGGACTGTGTCTGAACTGCCCGGAATGCCATTTTCCAAACTGCGGGTTCGGAAAGGGAATATAGGATGTTATAGGAGGTTTTTAAATGGATTTTACCCATATTGACAGAAACGGCAATGCCGTGATGGTGGATGTAAGCGAAAAGGCAGCCACCGAGAGGACGGCTGTGGCCAGGGGCCGGATACGCATGAGCCGCCAGTGCTTCGAAGCCGTAAAGAACAGGACGGCAAAAAAGGGGGACGTGCTGGGAGTGGCGCAGATTGCCGGGATCATGGCCTCCAAGCATACGGCCGATCTGATCCCTCTGTGCCACCGGCTGAACCTTACCAAAAGCACCGTAGATTTTTCCCTGTCCGAAGATTCAGAAGAGAAATGTTACGTGGAAGCCGTGTGCACCGTCCGCTGCACCGACCGGACCGGGGTGGAGATGGAGGCCCTGACCGGGGTTTGTGCAGCCCTCCTGACTGTCTATGATATGTGCAAGGCCATTGACCGGGGAATGGTGATCGAGCAGGTGCACCTTGTTGAGAAACACGGCGGAAAAAGCGGAGATTTCTCTTTTCAGGAGGGCGGCCATGACTGATCCCTTCGGCAGAACCATCGATTATCTGCGCATCTCTGTCACGGACCGGTGCAGCCTTCGCTGCCGCTACTGTATGCCGAAGGAGGGTGTCCCTCTGACGGCTCACGAGAATATCCTTACCTATGAGGAACTGCTTCTCGTCGCCGAGGCTTCTGTGGGGCTTGGCATCGACCGGTTTAAAATCACCGGCGGCGAGCCGCTGCTCAGAAAAGACTGTCCGGATTTTATCAGGCGTCTGAAAGCACTTCCCGGCGTCCGGCAGGTGACACTCACCACAAACGGCCTGCTGCTCCCTGAACATCTGGAAGAGCTTCTTTCGGCCGGGCTGGACGGAGTGAACGTAAGCCTTGACACCCTCGATGAAAGGCAGTTTCAGGAGATCACAAGGAGTTCCCGAAGCCCTGTGCAGGTACTGGACGCTGTGAAGCTCTGCTCCGGAAAGCTCAGGACGAAGATCAATGCGGTAATGCTTCCGGAAACCGAGTCTCAGCTTCTTCCCCTGGCAGCTCTCGCCCGGGAGCTTCCCGTAGACGTGCGCTTTATCGAACAGATGCCCATTGGCCCCGGTGCCCGGACAGAGGCGGGAGGGCCCCCCTCTCCCTCCTCTGCCCTTATGCGTCTGAAGGAACAGTGGCCTCTGCTCTCGCCCCTCCCCGAGGGAGAAAGGAGAGGAAACGGTCCTGCCAGATATTACACAGCCCCGGGCTTTCAGGGCGCGGTGGGCTTTATCGAGGCAGTCAGCCACTCCTTCTGTTCTTCCTGCAACAGGATTCGCCTCACCAGCACGGGGACATTAAAGCCCTGTCTCTGCTACGAGGACGGCATCCGTCTGGCCCCTGTTCTCAGAGGCCAGCACAGAGACAGAGACGAGCTGCTGTGTGAGCTTCGCAGTGCCATTGAGGCTGCTGTCCGCTCAAAGCCCTCCGCCCACTGCTTTGACCGGGCAGAGTCCGTCAGCGAACGAAAATCCATGAGCCAGATCGGAGGCTAGAAAAGATAGGAGGAAAGGAAATGGGAAAGGTAATTGCTGTCTGCACCAGCCAGATCCGCGGCGTGCAGAAGGAAAACCGCACCGAAGGGTGGTTTGAGAAGGACTGGGGGATCCGGGATGACGCCCACGCAGGGCACTGGCACAGGCAGGTGAGCCTGCTGAGCGCCGACAAGATCGCGGATTTCAACGCCAGGGGAGCCGGGGTGGCGCCTGGCGCCTTCGGAGAAAATCTGGTGGTGGAGGGAATTGATTTCAGGAGCCTTCCTGTGGGAACCTGGCTTCGCTGCCGGGATGTCCTGCTGGAAATCACCCAGATAGGGAAGGAATGTCACAGCCACTGTGCCATTTACCACAGGGTGGGCGACTGCATTATGCCCAGGGAGGGCGTGTTCGCCAGAGTGCTGCACTCCGGAACCATCGCTGTGGGGGACGTGATGGAAATCGCAGAGAGGGATGTGCCTCTTCCCTTTCAGGCTGCCGTTATCACCCTCTCTGACCGCTCATCCAGGGGAGAGAGGCCGGATCTGAGCGGTCCTGCCATTAAAGACCGCCTCATTGCAGCCGGCTTTGAGGTGGTGGAAACCCTGCTTCTTCCTGACGACAGGGAGAAGCTCAGACAGGAGCTCATACGGCTCTGCGATCAGCGGCGCCCGGATCTGATCCTCACTACAGGGGGAACCGGCTTCGCCCCGCGGGACATTACCCCGGAGGCCACCCTGGATGTGGCCGAAAAAACAGTGCCAGGAATTGCGGAAGCCATACGGGCCGCCAGCATGGCCGTGACAAGGCGGGCCATGCTCAGCCGGGCAGTTTCCGTTATCCGCAAAAAAACCCTGATTGTCAACCTGCCCGGCAGCCCTAAGGCCTGTATGGAGAGCATGGATGCCTTTATGGATCAGCTCCCCCACGGCCTCTCCCTTCTGCGGGGAACGCCCATGGACTGCGCCGCAGAGCATCAGAAGGGAGAAAATGAGCAAAACAGGCCGGAAACGCAGGCAGGAGAAGTCCGGCACACAGAAGCTGCAGATACAGAAACTTCAGAATCAGGAACTGCAGATGCAAAGGAGGAATAAAAAGATGTATTTAAAATCAAAAACAAGTGAGAATCTTCGTTCTGGCAGGACGAAGCGGGGAGCAGCCCTCCTCCTTGCAGGCATGTTCGCCCTGTCTGCTGCCGGGTGCAGCAGCTCACAAAGCTCTTCACAAAAAAGCTCTCAGGAAAGCTCTCAAAAAAGCCCTGAGACAAAAACAGACACGCAAGACAGCGAAGCCCCCCAGACAGCCTCCTCTGAAGCTGCAAAGGAAACGGACAGGCAGACCGAGCTCATTGTCTTTGCCGCTGCAAGCCTGACTGAAACCCTGGAAGAGATCGCCGGGAATTACCGGGAAATTGCGCCGGACGTCTCCCTGACCTTCAACTTTGACTCTTCCGGCACGCTGAAAACACAGATCGAGGAGGGGGCTGACTGTGATCTCTTCCTCTCCGCCGGACAAAAGCAGATGGATCAGCTGGATCTTATGGCTGACAGCGGAGAAAATCCGGACGGTCTCGACTTTATCCTCCACGAAAGCCGCATTGACCTGCTGGAAAACAAGGTGGTTCTCGTTGTCCCTGAGGGAAGCGAAACCGATATTGACAGCTTTGACACTCTGGCCAGTCGCCTGAGGGACGGCGATATTCTCCTGGCTATGGGAAACAGCGACGTTCCCGTAGGGCAGTACACCCAAAATATCCTTCAGTGGTACGGCCTTGACGAGGAAGCATTAGCCCAGAAAGGCTGCATCACCTATGGCAGCAATGTCAAGGAGGTTGTCACGCAGGTCAGCGAGGGCAGCGTGGACGCCGGCGTGATCTACTGCACCGACGCCTTCAGCGCGGGACTTTCTCCTGTGGATGAAGCTACTGCCGACATGTGCGGCCAGGTCATCTATCCGGCGGCTGTCACAAAATCCTCCCTCCACCAGGAGGAGGCCATGGAATTCTTAAACTACCTTACCGGCGAGGAGGCCATGGCTGTGTTTGAACGTGTAGGCTTCTCCCCCGCAGAATAGGAGAACTTCCATGGACTGGTATCCGCTTTGGAACTCACTGCGCATTGCAGCCGTCAGCAGTGTGTTCGTCTTTTTTCTGGGAATCGCGGCTGCTTACTGGGCTGCCCGCCTTCCCCGGGTTTTAAAGGGCGTCCTGGACGTGGTCCTCACCCTTCCCCTGGTGCTTCCTCCCACGGTGGTGGGGTACTTTCTGCTCCTCCTGTTTGGAAACAGGCGTCCTTTGGGAATGGCACTGGAGTCTATCGGCGTCCGATTTGTCATGAACTGGTACGGAGGAATACTGGCCGCCTTCGTGGTGGCCTTCCCCCTCATGTACCGCACGGCCCGGGGAGCTTTTGAATCCTTTGACGAAACCCTCGCCCAGGCCGGCCAGACCCTGGGACTGTCCAATTTCTATATCTTCTGGCGCATCCGGATGCCTGCCTGCAGGCAGGGAATTCTGGCAGGCATTGTGCTGGCCTTTGCGAGAGCCCTGGGAGAATACGGGGCCACCAGCATGCTCATCGGCTACACTCCCGGCAGGACGGCCACCATTTCCACCACCGTCTATCAGCTCTGGCGCACAGGGAAGGACGGGGAGGCCTTTTTGTGGGTGGCCGTCAATCTGGCCATCTCGGCGGCTGTGCTGCTGGCCGTCAGCCTGATTGAGCGCAGGCAGAAGGAAGGAGGGGTAAAGAGGAAATGAGCCTGATTGTGGACATTAAAAAAAGACTGGGAGACTTTCTTTTAGAGGTCTCCTTCGAGACGGAGGATAGGGTCACAGGGCTTCTGGGCCCGTCCGGCTGCGGCAAAAGCATGACCTTGAAGTGCATTGCCGGAGTGGAAAAGCCAGACAGCGGACGGATTATCCTGGACGGAGAAACCCTGTTTGATTCCAGTCGGGGCATCTGTCTCTCGCCCCAGAAGAGGAGAGTAGGATACCTCTTTCAGAACTACGCCCTCTTTCCCAACATGACGGCAGCCCAGAATATTCTCTGCGGCATGAGGGCAGGCGCTTCAGAAGCAGAACATTCCGGCGCAGACGCGGAAAGCGGGAAGAGGCAAACCTCTTTTTCTCCCGGCAGGCTGCTGAACAGCCATATTCAGAGAAAAAAAGAAGAGCAGGAGCGGCTTCATAAGCTGTCGCAGCTGTTTCATCTCGAGCCGTGTCTCCACCTGCATCCCCGGTCTCTGTCAGGGGGGCAGGCCCAGAGAACGGCTCTCGCCAGAATCCTGGCCGGCAGGCCAAGGCTTCTTCTGCTGGACGAGCCTTTTTCCGCTCTGGACAGCTATCTGAAGGATCAGCTTCAGCCGGAATTCAAACACCTCCTCAGTTCCCTGGACTGCCGGACTGTCATGGTCACACACAGCCGGGATGAGGCCTACCATCTCTGTTCCCGGCTCTGTGTCATGGACAGCGGCCGGATTTTGAGAAACGGTTCCGTGAAGGAGGTATTTGCAGAACCGGAGTATGAGGCGGCGGCGCGCCTGACCGGGTGCAAAAATATCGTTCCCGCCGTGAAGGAGGGCCCCTTTCTGGTCCGCATTCCATCCTGGAATATCACGCTCCAGACGGAGCGCCCTGTTCCGGACAATCTCTCTTTCGTCGGCCTGAGAGCCCACTCCTTCAGCCCTGACATCTCAAAAAACCAGTTTCCCATCTGCCTCTGCGATGTGGTGGAGGAGCCCTTTGAGTGGATGGTTCTGTTTTTCTATGAAACACAAAAGAGAGACAGCGCCCCCGTCTGGTGGCGTGTGCCAAAAGAAAAAATATCCGGCGACTTTCCATCCAGGCTTGGAATTTCCCCGGCCCAGGTCCTGCTTTTAAAGAGCAGCTGACAAAAAGCGGCTGGCAAAAAAACAGCTGACAAGAGGCAGCTGACAAAAGACAGCCGGCAGAAATCAGCAAGGAGGTTTACAGAGATGACTAGAGAATTGATTCAGGCTGCGGGGAAAGAAATCGAAGCCGGCAGATCGGCCTTCCTCGTTTCCATCGCCTCAGCCACAGGCTCCACACCCAGGGCGGCAGGGGCCATGATGCTGGTGGGAAGGGGCGGGCTCATAGGAGGCACCATCGGCGGAGGTCTGCTGGAGCACCGATGTATAGAGGAGGCACAGGCCGCTCTCTCCGGAAACGGCTGCCCTGCAGGAAAAGCCCCGGGGAGTTCCATGACAGGATTTCTTCGCTCCTTTATCCTGGACAACCGCACAGCCGGAGGGCTGGGGATGGTCTGCGGGGGAAACACGGAGGTTCTCTTCACCCCTCTCCTGACATCCGCCAGGGAAGCCCTAGAGCGGGCGTCATCGCTTCTGGAGCGCGGAGAACCCTGCGCCCTGCTGCTTCCCCTAGACGGCTCTCCCCTTCTTTCTCTCAGGGAAGGCAGACAGCCTGCAGCCTCCTTACGGAAACCGCAGATATGCTCTGAAAATGGCCGTTCCTTCCTGTCTGTTCCTCTGGCATCTGAAAACCGGGTCTTTCTTCTCGGCGGCGGCCACGTGGCCGCTGAACTTGCGCTTCTTTTAGAACAGCTGGAGTTTCCCTTCCTGACAGCTGATGACCGCCCTGAATTTTCAGGCAGCGGACGCTTTCCGGCGGCAGCGGCAGCTCTTACGGTTCCCTTTTCCCCTGAGGCTTTAAAAAAAGCCTTCTGCGGTCCTCTGGCTCCCAGAAGGGAGGACGCCTTCTGTATTATGACGAGGGGACACGAGGGGGATGCACAGGCCCTTCGCTTTGCTCTCGGCTCCCCCGCCTCCTATATCGGAGTCATGGGAAGCAGGAAAAAGCGGGAAACTGTATTTTCCCGCCTGGAGGCAGAAGGTTTTTCAGAAGTCAGAAAGAGAGTGACCACCCCTATCGGCCTTGACATAGGCGCCCAGACACCTGCAGAGATCGCAGTTTCTGTGGCCGCCCAGCTAATCGCCTGGAGGGCAGGCAGGCTGTAGCTTTTCCGCCCCGACCCTCCTGCCTCCTTTCAGGCCCCTCCTGTACTCCCTGGGGGCCTGTCCGTAAAAGCGCCTGAACATCATGGAAAAATTGCTGGGACTGTCAAATCCGCAGTCAGCGGCCACCTGCGCAATGCTTTTCTCCGGCTCTGCCAGAAGCATGGCCGCCCCCTGCATAATCCGGTACTTTAACAGATACTGCATCGGCGGCGTCCTGATGCTTCTCTGGAAACAGCGGAGGCATTCCCTCTCTCCTATTCCTGCCGAAGCTGCTATCTCTGACAGCGTCAGCCCGGAGGCATAATGGCTGTGAATAAATCCCAGCATTTTCCTGATTCTGACGCTGTCGTGGCCCGGCTCATACTCGTGCTGTTCCCATCCTATGCCCAGCTCCTGGTACAGAAGGAGACATATCCGTGAAAGCTCCTCTCTGACTGTAAACTCAAATCCTGTTTCTGCTTTTTCCAGCCCCTGAAACGCCCGCCAGAAATGCTCTGCCAGCTCCCTGTTTTTCCCGCTTTCCTGACGCCCCTCTCCCCCGGCTTCTCCCATGCAGGCCAGAAATCTCTCCTCCTCTGTCAGAGGAGTAATATATTTTTTGGCGAAAACAGACTCCCAGGTTCCCGCTGCCAAAAGAGGGTGAAACACAATGGAGCGCAGCTTCCCTTCCCGGGACCTGCCTCAGAGCTCTTTACTGCGCCGCAGCTTTTTCTTATCCTGCCCGTCATTTTCCTCACCCCGTAAAATCAGTCGTTTTTCTTATAAATTATGTCTGAATTAAAATTGATTTATCTCCTGTATGGCGTTATTCTTTTAAAGTGGCGTCAGGGACAGAGCAGGCTTTCACAGGCCATTTTCCTCACCTGCGTCTATTCTTCGAACATACAGGAGGTTTTCTATGTTTCATCTTCTTTTGGCTGTTATCTATCTTTCTTTTATCAGCCTCGGCCTGCCGGATTCCCTTCTTGGCTCCGCCTGGCCGTCCATGTATCCGGAATTTGGCGTTCCGGTATCCAGCGCCAGCATTATTTTTATGATTATCTCTGCCGGAACCATCGTTTCCAGCCTTTTAAGCGATCGCCTGACCCGCTGTCTGGGCACCGGGAAAGTCACATCATTCAGCGTCGGGCTGACCGCTCTGTCCCTGTTTGGCTTTTCCCTGAGCCACTCCTTCTGGCTGCTCTGCCTGTTCGCTGTGCCCTACGGCCTGGGAGCAGGAAGCGTGGACGCGGCTTTAAACAATTACGTAGCTCTTCACTACAAAAGCCGGCATATGAGCTGGCTTCACTGCATGTGGGGAGTGGGCGCGTCTCTTGGCCCCTGTATTATGGGCCTGGCTCTCTCGGACGGCCATCCCTGGAATACGGGATATCTCTGTATCTCCCTGCTCCAGGCTGCCCTCACGGCTGTCCTTCTCGTCAGCCTTCCTCTGTGGGGCAAAAAGCAGACTGCAGCGGATAACGATGCCTCTCAGGGGCAGCCGCTCTCTTTCCGGGAGGTGATCCGCATTCCGGGAGCCAGGGAAATTATGGTTACCTTTTTCTGTTACTGTGCCCTGGAGCAGACTGCAGGGCTGTGGGGAAGCAGCTTTCTCGTCCTTCACCGTGGCGTGTCCCCGGAGGATGCCGCCCGCTTTGCCAGCCTCTTTTTCCTGGGCATCACTGCCGGCAGAGCTGCCGGCGGTTTTCTCACCATGCTTCTCAGTGACACGAACCTGGTGCGCCTGGGACAGGGCATCATTCTGGTGGGAATTCTGGCCCTTTTCCTTCCCGCAGGCGGCTTCTTCTCCATGGCAGGCCTTCTGCTTATCGGCCTTGGCTGCGCCCCTGTCTATCCGAGTATCATTCACTCAACGCCGGAACGGTTCGGGGCAGAAAACTCCCAGGCAGTCATCGGCATACAGATGGCCAGCGCCTATGTAGGAAACTGCCTGATGCCGCCGCTGTTCGGCCTCATTGCGGAGCACCTGGATATCGGGCTGTTTATCCCCTATCTTCTCCTCATCCTGGCCGCCATGTTCCTCATGCATGAAAAAACAGTCCGCAAATGCCGTATGGCCTGCATGGAGCGCATCTGTGTCAGCCAGTAATCCGAAACTCCCTCTCATCCTCCTGAAGCGGCACCTCCGCCTGGGTCATACTGTCGATGGCCACAAAGGTACCGGCACGCAGCCTGGAGATCATCGTCTTTATGTTCTCCTCCTCTCCCTGTACCTCCATCTCCACGCGGCCGTCCCAGAGATTCTGCACCCAGCCCGTAAGTCCCAGGCCCCTGGCTGCATACAGGGCACGGTAGCGAAACCCTACCCCCTGGACGCAGCCTGCAAAAAAGATATGTTTTCTCACCTTCATCCGTCTTTCCTTCCTTTCTCCAGAACCGGCTCAAAGCCCGCATCCTTAAGCGTGTCCACACAGGACTTCAGGATGCGGGCAGTCATTCCCCAGATTACAAAGTCCCCGTACTGGTAAAACATGACCTCATAGCTTCCCTCTCTCCACCTGTAATGTTCTCCGTCCGGGATCAGCTCAAAGGGAAAATCCTTCCCAGGGACTGTGACAATACGGGCCGTATGGCAGTCCGGCTCATGCTCAAAAAACCACCGGAGGGGAATGAGCCTCACCGACTCCACCTCCTCCTCTGAGAAGGTTCCCCGGTAGCCGTGGAGCTCTGCAAGATAGGGGTAGATCGTCATCCCTGCCGGATTGACCAGATAGTCGCAGTCCATCCAGATCTCTGCCTGCCCCTCCTCTATGAGCAGCTCCTCGGAGATTTCCCGGAGGGCGGCCCGGCGGGGATTCTCCCCCGCCTCCATTCTGCCTCCGGGAAAGCATACTTCCCCGGGCTGTGTTTTCAGACTTCTGGCCCTCACCTCGAACAGAACCTGAAGCTCGCTGTCTGCCCGCACAAGAGGAATGATGACTGCCGAGATCTTCTGCTTCTCATATCCGATTGGACGGGCGATCCGCTCTCTCAGACGGTCAGAAGGGAGGTTCCCCCACTGCCGTGAGCCGGCCCTGTCTGCCCTATCTTCCATCTTCTTTCCTCCCGGTCTGGTTCAGGAAGCGCTCGACTGCCTGATTAAATTCCAGGCTGTTTTCTGAGGCGATAAAGTGGGTGCCCTCTACCAGACACAGACGGCTGGCCGGTATCAGGCTGTGAATCTTCTTTGTGTGTCCTGTCTTAATCATATCGCGGGTTCCCGCAATCACAAGAGTCGGCACATTCAGCTGCTTCAGATAAGCCCCTGAAATATGGGGCTCCTTTATCATCAGCTCCAGAAGCTCCTTCTTCCTCCTTGCCCTCTCTAACAGGTATTTCTGATCCGCGGTAAGCTTCCCCCGCTTTTCCCTGCATGTTCCCCTCTTTACCCTCCACATGGTCTTCAGATAAGAGACGGCGATAGATTTTCTGATTCCCATCTTCATGCCCGACGGATTTAAGTTGGCACCGTTCAGTATCAGCTTTTTCACGTATCCAGGGTACAGGATCGTAAAAATCAGGGCGATATTTCCTCCGTCACTGAATCCCAGCAGAATAATATCCCTTAACTGCATCCTGTCCAGAAATTTCTTCAGATCCCAGGCAAACTGCTTCAGCGTAAACGGCGCCGTTCCCCTCTCAGATTTGCCGTGCCCTCTGGTGTCAACAGCAATCACCCGGTAGTTTTTGGAAAAGTATTCTACCTGATTTTTGAAATAGGAGCTGTCCTCCCCGTTTCCATGCAGGAGAACCATGGGCTCTCCGTTTCCTGTCTCCTCATAGTAAAGCTTCATTTTTCATCATCCTTCTTTCTTTTCCTTTAGATCTGTTTTGCATACATATATTCCAGTCATTTTTCTGTCCCCGCATATTCCTCCACCAGATCCTCAATGATCAGAAGTCCGATGGGGCCCAGCAGGACTCCCAGAATTCCAAAAAGTTTCAGTCCCACATAGATGGCAGCCAGCGTTTCCAGGGGGGAAAGCCCCATGCCGTCTCCCATCAGCCGCGCTTCCAGAAACTCCCTCACAAGGCAGCAGACGAGGAACAGTCCTGCCAGAACAATCCCTTCATACCACTGCTTCTGAACAAGCAGAATCAGGCTCCACGGAACCAGCACCGCCCCGGTCCCGAACAGAGGGAGGGCATCCAGGATGCCGATTCCAAGCCCCAGCAGAATACAGTAGGGATTTCTGATCATCACAAGCCCCAGAATACAGAGGCAGGAGGTGATGAACATAATAATAAGCTGCGTCCTCAGCCATGTATTTCCCGTCATCACCAGCCGCCGGCTGAACAGGGCAAACTCCCTGCTGAACATGGACTGGCGGCGCCTTCTCCTCAGCTCATCCATTTCCTGAAGGGAGAGGACAGAAGCAATGAAAAACACAGCCACCGCAACCATCACCTCCACACAGAAGGTAAAGGCTGCCACAGAATTCACCACCAGAGTGGACATCGTCATCTTTTTTAAGGCCGAAGCCGCCTGGAGGAGCATTTCCCTGGCCGCCTGCACAAGCACTCCGTCCCTCAGACGGCAGAATGCCTCCACCTGGCGGCACATCGAGGTCAGCCAGTGATCAAAGCTGTCAATCCATGCAGGAATCTGATTGGCGATCTGGTTGGCCTCCTCAAACAGGCGGCGGCCTCCGTAAAAGAGGGCGGCACCCAGGAGCGCCGTAAGGATCACAAGCTCGATACCTCCGATCATCCCGATGGGAACGCTAAACCTTCTCCCGAAGAGGCGAAACTGCAGACGTCTCTCGAGCCAGGCGGCCGTAGGGCGCAGAATCAATGCGGTCAGATAGGCAGCCGCAAAGGGCAGAAACAGCGGAAGAAAATATTTAAAGCTCACATACACGCCGGCTGTCACAGCAATGACCACGAGAGCCTTTCTCTGTTTTCTCGATAATTCGGGCATCAGCTCACCTGCTTTCAGATTCTGTATCTGCAGATCAGCATCAGCCCGTTTTCTATAAAAATACGTGTCCTGTTAAAGACGTGCCCTCTTAAAATAAGTGCCTTCTTATCAGTCCTGTCCTGAAACTGAAACGAGCCGACGCCAATCTTCTCTTTGATGTTATTATGGCTGATAACCGTGTGATTATATTGTGGTATTCTTCCTGCTGTTCCACCTTTTTCCGCTCTGGCTCACTGCCTTTTTTTGTAAAAACGCCCCCCAGTACATATTCTCGTCGGGACTGTCTATAATAGTTCCTGTACAAAAGAAGTACAAATCATAAACGGACGATCCATGGTAAGTTCTCCTGAAGTACTAAAGAATACCTTACAAAAGATGCGGGTCTGCTTCCTTTGCCCTGCAAAGGAGCAGGCCTGTTTCTGTTTCATCGAACTTCATCTACCATCCCTTTTCACGAAATCCCGTCTCATCTGCCTTCACAGGATGCTCACAGATATCCATATGATCAATGCGGATCATGGATGCACTCATAAGGCTCTGGATCAGCCTCTCAATATCAGACTCCCTTCCCTGTACCTCCATCTCCACACGGCCGTCGGAAAGATTCTGCACCCATCCCGTCAGATGATAGTCTATGGCCGCCTGGACAGCCCGGTATCGGAAGCCGACTCCCTGGACGCGGCCCGAAAAATAAATATGCCTTCTGACCTTCTCATGCCCCTCTCTGTTTTCTGTCTTCTTTCTTCCAAACAATGAACACATAGCCGCTCCCCTTTCTGACCTGTCTGCACGCTCCCTCCCAAACACAGAGCCTTATCCTCTCTCCTTCACAAAATTCCGAAACGCCCCCGACGCCGGCTTTATGGAAAATGTCATCTTCTTCCCGGAAGACGGATGGGTGAAAGAGAGGCTCACCGCTGCGAGGGCAAGAGGCCCCCTGGAAGCGGGCGTCCGGAAGCTCTCACTTCCTTTCTCTTCTCTCTCCTCCACAGGGAGGGTGCCTCCAAACTGGGGATTGTACCTGGCATCTCCCCATATGGGCAGGCCGTGACCTGCAAGCTGGACACGGATCTGATGATGGCGCCCTGTTTTCAGCTGTATTTCCAGAAGCGTCAGGTTTTTCTCCTCTGCCCTGCTAAGGACCCTATACGACAATTCCGCCCTCTTTCCCTCTTTTTTCGACTTATCCACGAGCACAGAATAATTCTCTTCCCGGTTCATATACAGGTTGTCCACAAAGTTACCCACATTATCCACAGGTTTTCCACAAACTACTGCATGATAAATTTTTGTCACTCTGTGGGCCTGAAGCTCCCTGCTCAGAAAGGCTGCGGCGGATCTGGTCTTTGCGTAGACCATCACCCCGGACACAGGCTTGTCCAGTCTGTGGATAACTCCCACATAGGGCGCCGCTGCCGGTGTGGACAGAGATGTGGACGGTTTTGTGGATAACTCCCTTCTCTGCTCCCTCTCCCTCTTTTTCTGACTTCTTACCAGATAATTCCGAATCTCACTGACCATATCCGGTTCAAATTTCCGGCTGGCCTGGGATTCCAGCCCTGCTGGCTTTTCTGCCACAAGAATTTCACTGTCCTCATAAATGATTTTTACCATATGTTCTGTCACTCTCACCTTTTGCTCTTTTGTCTTTCTCTCTTACCCTTAATAAGGTCTGCCCTTCAGCCAGGCATCCATCATGGCGCGGACGGAGCGCCCCATCTCCTCCCTGAAGTCTCCCTGCCATTTCAGCTCTGTAAACTTCTTGGCCCATGTGTCAAAATCTTTCCCGCTTTTCTTCTGCCTTTCCTCCAGCATGGTCCTGAATTCCTCAGGACTCTTTTCCCGGTAGCGGTTCTCACACACCATGTCCTCCCACTGGAAATGGGAAAACTTCTCCCTTGCAAGCTGCTTTTCGGTGGGATAGCCAAACACCAGAAGCCCGGTGGGGACTACGTAATCCGGCAGCCCGAAAAGCTCCCTGGTCTCCTCATAATGCTCTATCACGTGTCCGATATAGCAGGATCCGATCCTCAGCGCCCACGCCGCTGTCACTGCATTCTGCATGGCAATGTAGGAATCTTCCCAGGCTAACATCATGTCTCCCAGCCCCGGTGTGCGGGAATCAGGCGCATAGATATGAAAAAAATCATTCCACTTCTTAAAATCAGCGGCAAACAGAAGCACCATGGGCGCCTCCCCGATAAAGGCCTGGCCGTGGCACAGGCTGGCCGTGCGGTTTTTAAGCTCCTGATCCGTAATCTCTATGATCGTGTAAAGGGACATGTTGGCGGGGGACGGCGCTTCCAGGGCCGCCCGCAGGATGGCGGCCCGATCCGGTTCGGAAACAGGCCGTTTTTCAAACAGGCGGACGGATTTTCTGGAATAAATGTTTTCAAGGGCTGTATTGTCTTTGGATCTCTGATCCATATGCTCTCTCCTTTCCTGTCTCTGGCAGTCTGTACCTTAAACACCGCGAACGATTGTGCAGACAGCCAGACATTCCCGTCTGCAGCGGCATCTCAAAACAGTTATCCTTATTTTACTATATCTGAAATTTTTTTGAAAGTAGGCTTGCATATTAACAGAAAAAAGCGTATAGTATATGAAAACAATATATATAGTTTTAAAAACTACTTATTGAATTTTGTATTACTTTGTCGGACTGTGTCCGGCAAATTTCAAGTCAGGAGGTATGCTTATGAATATACATGTAAAAGATCCGGGAAGCGCTCTCACCCATTTTATCGCCATGCTGGGCGCCGCAGCTGCGGCGGCTCCCCTTCTCATGAAGGCCGCAGCCGAACCTGGCCAAAACGGCCTTCAGGTGGCGGCTCTGGCGGTTTTTATTGTGAGCATGATCCTGCTCTACGGGGCCAGCACCATTTACCACACTCTCGATATCTCCGAGAAGGTCAACCGCCGGCTCAGAAAGCTGGATCATATCATGATCTTTATCCTGATTGCCGGAACCTATACACCGGTCTGCCTGATTGTGCTGGGCAACCGGGCAGGATTCCTTCTGCTGGCCCTGGTCTGGGGAATCGCGGCAGTGGGAATTCTCATTAACGCCCTCTGGATCAGCTGCCCGAAATGGTTTTCCTCTCTGATCTATATTTCCATGGGCTGGGTCTGCATTACCGCAATCCGTGAGATTTTAAATGCCCTGCCTCCCGCCGCCTTCGGCTGGCTTCTGGCAGGCGGCATTATCTATACCATCGGCGGAATCATCTACGCGCTGAAACTGCCGATTTTTAACTCCCGCCACAAAAATTTCGGCTCTCACGAAATTTTCCATCTCTTTGTCATGGGCGGGAGCCTCTGCCATTATGTGATGATGTACGCGTTCGTCGCTTAACACAAACAGACGACCGGGATTTTGGTGAAATCTGTGACTGTTTAAATTCTGTGACAGGAAAGACAGGGAAGGCGGAAAGGCCATTTTGTGGCTTTTCCGCCTTCCCTGCAATAAGGTGATGGGATAAGGTGAAAGAAAATTACAGAATCCTTCTGAGCCTTAGAAAGTCTCAGGCACCTTCCTGTCAGTTATCTGCTCCCGTTTTCAGATGCACATCCATGCTGCCGGAGCGGAATCCTTCCAGGTCGAGCGTTACATAGGTAAATCCCAGTTCTTTAAGCCTTTTTACAATCTGCTCCCGCTTCCTGACCGTTTCCAAAAGCTGTTCTTCGTCCACCTCTATTCTGGCTGTATCTGCGTGAATTCTCAGGCGGATATTTCCTTTTTTTCCTCCCTGATCCAGGAGAGATCTCAGATATTCCTCTCCCTCCTCAATCCGCTTTAAAAGCTCATAGCTCACCTCTGCGCCGTAGGGAAGCCTGGTGGCCATACAGGGGGTGGAAGGGCGGGAGGCTGCGGAGATCCCAAGCCGGGCCGCAAGCTCCTTCACCTCCTGCTTGGTCATCCCGCACAGAGCAAGGGGACTTACAATTCCAAGCTCCCTAAGAGCCCGGATGCCGGGCCGGTACACGTGAAGATCGTCCTCATTAGTTCCGTCCAGAATCGTGCTGCAGCCCTTTTCTTCGGCAAATTTTTTTAAGTCAGAAAACAGGCGGCGCTTGCACAGATAGCAGCGATCCACCGGATTGCGGCGAAGCTCCTCCTGCTCCAGCTCGTCCACTGTCAGCACCACATGGGACGCGTTCAGCTCTCTGGCCACTCTCCTGGCATTTTCCATATCGCAGGCAGGGTGAAGCATGGTGTCGAAGGTAACTGCCCAGACTGTAGTGTGATATTTTGCCGCACTGTCGCAGGCCAGCTTCAGCAGAAGGCTGCTGTCCACCCCGCCGGAAAAAGCGAGGCAGACATCCTCTCTTCCATATCGATCCATGAGCTCTGAAAGCTCCCTCTCTTTCTTCTGATCCAACTGTTTTTCCTCCTTCCTCGTAACCCCTTTCCGGCAAAAGTCTGTCTGCAGCCCATGTGCCTGACTCCTTCGTCCGTCTTTACAGATTTTGAGCCTTTGGCTGCATCAGTTTCTGCTTCATTTCACTCTGATTAATTCAGGAGACAGGACCGTTCAGCCTCACACTTGATGAGGTGATATACCTCGGAAAATCCTCTTCCCGTCTCACGGCAGATGGCGCGGACACTCTCATATTCCGGGTAAAAGCGCTCGCCGCCTCCATATTCGCACACCTTTACCTTCGCCTCACCGAACGGAAGGGAAACCGTCATCTCCCTGCGTTTCAGTACCGTCCTCTCCACCGGATAGCGGCGGATCCCTATGGTGGTGGTATGGGCAAAGATCAGAGCCTCCATCTCCGACAGAAGATTTTCTCTGCACAGCACATGAAGGGTGCAGGCCGGACGGCATTTTTTCATATAGGCGGGAGTGAACCACGCGTCAGAAGCCCCCTCCTCCATCAGGCACTCCATCAGAAAGCCCAGAGCTTCTCCGCTGCAGTCGTCCACATTTGTTTCCAGTACCCAGAATCTCTCCTCCCCGGTCTCGCCGCCGGCGGTTACTCTGACATCCCTGCCCTCGCTCTCTTCCTCCCCGGCCGGAATGAGAATCATTGCCCTCAGAATATTGGCATTTTTGAAATCCTTCGTCCCTGCGCCTACTCCGATTTTTTCGATGGTGTAATGCTCTGGAAGCTCTCTCTCCGTCCTCAGGGCGCCTGCGATGGCCGCTCCCGTAGGCGTTACCATCTCGCCCTCGTTGTCAGTCAGCCGAAGCTCCAGCCCGCAGGCAGCGGCAATCCCCGCTGTAGCCGGTACTGGTACCGGCATGACTCCATGCTGGCATCTGACATAGCCCCGTCCTTCTGACAGCGCCGATACAGCCACCCTTCGGATCCCCAGATCATGGATACAGAAGGCGGTGCTGACAATATCCACAATAGAGTCTACTGCCCCCACCTCGTGGAAGTGAACCTGATCAATGGGAAGGCCGTGAGCCTTCGACTCTGCCTCAGCCACCAGGCGGAACATCTCTCTCGCCATGCGGCCCACATCCTCGTCCTCCAGCCTGTCAAGGATACGGTTGATATCGTGAATATTGCGGTGGACATGGGAGTGATCATGTGCGTGGCTGTGATCATGATCGTGGCCGTGGTCATGATCGTGGCTATGATCATGATCGTGGCTGTGGTCGTGTTCGTGTTCGTGACCTTCCCCGTCACTGTCCAGATGGACGTCGAAATCGTAGGCATCGATACCACATTTCTGCGTCCTTCCGAAATGCAGATGATAGCCCTCTACTCCCAGCTTTTCAAGGGTCTGCTCCAGCTTCTCCCTGGAGGCCCCCAAATCTAACAGCGCGCCGACGGTCATATCTCCGCTGATTCCTGAATAACACTCCAGATATAAAATCTTCTCTCTCTCCATCTTACTGCCCCTGCCTTTCTGTATTTCTGATCCATATTTTTTCAGTCCCGCATTGCTGCTGACTGACCGTTTTCTCCATTTAGCATTTATTTTATCTGACTGTCTCCTTTTCCTGCGGCCAGACGGTTGATCTGGGCTGCCAGGTATCCGGCCCCGTAACCGTTGTCTATGTTTACCACGGAAATCCCATTGGCGCAGGAATTCAGCATGGTGAGAAGGGCTGAAAGGCCGTGGAAGCTGGCTCCGTAGCCCACAGAGGTAGGAACTGCCACCACCGGGTTTTCTACCAGACCTGCGATCACAGTGCCCAGGGCTCCCTCCATCCCTGCAACTGCCACAATACAGTTGGCCTTCTCAATTCTCTCCCTCTGTGCCAGAAGACGGTGGATTCCGGCCACCCCTACATCGTAGATCCGCTCCACATGACAGCCGAAAAATTCAGCTGTTCTGGCCGCCTCCTCCGCCACGGGAATATCGGCCGTTCCTCCTGTGCAGACAGCGACACACCCCTCCTGACGCGCCGGACAGTCCGGCCTCCTGGCTGTTAAGATCCGGGATATGGGATCATAGACAATGTCGGGAACCGCCTCCTTTACCAGAAGGTACTGGGCCTGCGTGGCCCTGGTTCCCAGGACCTCTCCATTTTCCCTGTATAGTACCTGAAAGATATTGGCCAGATATTCATCCGGCTTGCCCTGGCAGAACACAGTTTCCGGGAAACCGGAGCGCAGCTTTCTGTGAAGATCCAGCTTTGCATATCCCAAATCCTCGTAGGGCAGATTTTTAAGCATTTCCTCCGCCGACTCCACAGACATCCTGCCGCTCTGAACCTGTCTGAGCATTTCTTTTACATCCATATTGATCCCTCCATTCTGTTGTCTGTCAAAGGCACGGCCCGCCCTCGTTCCAGGCGCATAATCCTCGTGCATACCTCCCTCAGAAGTCCCTCTGAATGGCTGACCGCAATCAGTCCAATCCCTCTCCGGCGCGTTTCCTCCAATAAAGACAGCCATATCTCTTTCTGGGTGGCCAGATCTAACATGGTGCTTATCTCATCGGCCAGGATGAACCTGGTTCCCTCCCCCAGGGCCCTGGCGATACAGAACCGCTGCAGCTCTCCGCCTGACAGCTCCCTGGGATAGCGGGACAGCCATTCCCTGCGGATTCCCAGGCGCTCAGTCATCTCCCCTAACTGGACTCCTCCTTCTTTTAAGACATGCCCCATCCTCCGCACGGGGTCTACCGACTGCTCTGGATGCTGGAAAATCATCTGCACGGGACATTTTCCCCGCAGAGAGAGAAGGGGCTTTTCGTCCAGATAAACGGCTCCTGACTGGGGCCTCTCATAGCCCGCCAGAATTCTGCAGAGTGTTGTCTTTCCAAAACCGCTCCCTGCCATCAGTCCCACCCGCTCGGTACTTCCTGCCCGAAAGGAAATATTCTGAAAGATCTGCCTTCCTCCGTCTCCATAAGAGAAAGAAAGTTCTTTGGCTGTCAGCTCCATGTTTCTCCCCTCTTTCCTTCTGTTTTTATTTCAAAGACGTTCTCCTGCAAGGATGCTCCACGGAGTTCCGACTCCCGGTACAGAGGAGAGGAGTCTTTTTGTATACGCATTCTGGGGCACTCCTTTCAGTTTTCTCGTCCCGCTTTCCGGCTCTGCCTCCATCTGCAGCTCCTCTATCACGCTCCCCTCGCTGAAAATCAGAACGCGGTCAGCCGTTTCCATGGCAAGCTCCAGATCGTGGGTGATTAAAAGCACCCCCGTACCCTGATCTGCCATCTCACGGAAATGTCCCATTACCCGCCTGGCAGTCTGAAGATCCAGGCCCGGCGTCGGCTCATCTGCAATGACAAGCTCAGGCTCTTCCATCATGGCTGCCGCAATCAGCACACGCCTTGCCATTCCTCCGGAGAGTTCAAATGGATACAGCTCCTCTGTCTCCGGGGGAAGTCCATACCGCTCAAGCAGCCATCGGCACCGGTCCGCAGACGGTCTGTCCTTTCTTCCTCCCCGAATCTGAGCCCCCACCTTCATTAGCGGATCAAGGCCGCTCACGCCCTGGGGGATCAGGGCAATTTTCTTTCCTCTCAGATTCTTAAGTTTCTTCTCTGTCAGCAGTTCCCCCTGATATTCCATACTCCCGCTGCACACAGCATTGTAGGGAAGAATCCCCAGCACTGCGTGGGCTAAGAGACTCTTTCCCGAGCCGCTTGCGCCTGCAAGGGCTGTAACCTCCCCCCTTCGCACCTGCAGGCTGAGATCCGTTATGGGGTGCAGCAGCTTTCTTCTGAGCCCTCTGTCATACTGGGTGAAGGTGACAGAGAGTCCTTTGACCAGGAGGAGGGGGATGTCATCCCTCCCCCTGCACGGATGCTCCGCCGTTTCAGCCCTTCTGCTCTCATCCATTCTCATTCCCGCCTCTTTCCTTTCCTGTATAAGCCTTTCACAGCCGTGTTTTTAGCTTCCTCTCCTAAAAAGGAGGCCTGGGACTTTGCCTGTGCCTTTTCTCTACTCATGGGCCCCTCCCGGCGAGAGCAGGCGGCTGACTGAGTGGCCGAGAGCCTCAAAGAGCAGCACCGTCGCCGTCAGAAGCAGGCCGGGAAATACCGCCAGCCACCACTTTCCCGTTATCAGGTATTTCATGCTTTCCGAGAGAATGATTCCCACTGCCGGCTCCTCCGGCGGAAGGCCGAACCCCAGAAAGGTGATGCTGGCCTCGTGAAGAATGGCGTGGGGAAACATGAGAATCAGGCCCGTCAGAAACTGCGGGAGCAGGTGGGGCAGCATGTGGGTGCAGGCGATTTTGAACCGGCTCATTCCCAGCTTTGAGGAGATTTTTACATACTGGCTCTCCTTCAGCTGAAGTACCTCCCCGCGGATCAGCCTGGCAAGGGAGGGCCAGTGAGTGAGGGAGATACCCACTGCCACTCCCGCAAACCCTTTCTGGCAGGCGCAGGATATGAGAATTAAAAGCAGCATATGAGGAATCCCCATCACCAGATCGATGAGTCCCGACACCACCAGATCTGCTGTCCTTCCCATGGCAGCCAAAAGTCCCAGTGCCAGGGCGATCCCTGCACTGACTGTGGCAGTTAAGAGCCCCAGCCGTATGCTCATGGAGAGTCCGGCCAGCGTGCGCAGGAACATATCTCTTCCCAGCCAGTCTGTCCCAAACAGATATTCTGCATTTGGAGCCAGATTTT
The DNA here is from genome assembly GCF_020736365.1 of Clostridium sp. M62/1. Taxonomy (NCBI): domain Bacteria; kingdom Bacillati; phylum Bacillota; class Clostridia; order Eubacteriales; family Clostridiaceae; genus Clostridium; species Clostridium sp. M62/1. The sequence continues at coordinate 3,716,531 of NZ_CP085988.1, forward strand.
TTCTGGAAAAGTCCGACACTGACGCCCCTTCGGAGCACAGAAGCCCTGCCGCGGCTATCCCCGCCAGAAGAACTGCCGAGCAGATAAGAAGAGCTATGGTAAGGGCCCTTCTGTCTGCTAAAAAACGGCATTTTTTGCGCTCCGGCCATGGGAGAGCCTGTCCATGGGTGTTTTTCTGTGACGGCAGGAACGTCTGTCCCTGGCTGTCTTTTCCTCCCTCCACAGCAGTCTGCGCTCCTGAGGGACGGCCCTCAGCAGAACCTGCCTCAGCCCTGCAGAACATGCTCTCATCCTGCCTGTGGTTATGTCTCATCTGCAGAGCCCGCGTCTCCTGCCCAGAGCTTATTTCCCGCCCGCCGTCCCCTCTCCCAGGGGTGCCTGCCTCCTCTGAGCCGACAGATAACGCCGCCTTTGCCATACCCTCTTCCGCTTTTTTCTTTGCTCTCCTTCTCTCCCTCTTTCTCTGCCGTGCCTCTCCCCTCATCCTGGGATCTACCACATGGTACAGAAGATCGGCAGCCAGATTGCCTCCAAAGACAAGCAGGGAGCTTATAAGGGTAATTCCCAGAAGAAGGGGGACATCACTGCCCAGCCCGGCAGCGATGGCTGCCTGCCCCAGTCCCGGGTAGGAAAATACCTGCTCCACCAGGACAGAGCCTCCGAAAATTTCACTGATTGATGCGAACTGAAGGGTGACAGCAGGCAGAAGGATATTGCGAAGCCCATGGCACCTTACGATATGAAACAGGCTCTCTCCCCTGGCCTTGGCATAGAGCACATACGGACTGTCCATAACCTCCTCCATCTTCGCCTTCGTGTGAAGAGCGATGGATGAAATTCCCGTAAGCCCCAGAGTCAGGGCAGGCAGAAAAGCATGGGAGAGCCGGTCGGCAAATGTCACCTGTGCGGACTCCATTCCGATAGGGACTCCCAGGCCGATGGGAAAAATCCGAAGCTGGACGGCAAACACCAGCAGAAGCAAAAGCCCGATCCAGAAGGCAGGCGTGCTGGCCGTCAGCATACAGTAGCCTGTGATCAGGCGGTCCGGCCATCTCCCGCGGAAGGTTCCCGCCAGGATGCCGAGAAGAAGGCCAAGTACACCTGCAAATACCCAGGCGGACGCCATCAGCCAGAGAGAGCTGAGAAACCGCTCTCCCACAATCTCAATCACAGGGCGGCGGTACAGAAGGGAGATTCCCATATCCCCTTTCAGAAGTCCTGAAAACCAGGAGGCAAAGCGCTTTGTCATCGGCACTCCCACCCCCCAGTATTCTCTGAGCTCCTCTACCTGCTCCGGGCTCATGGAGCCGAGAGCCGCCTGCCCCACATTGCTCTGAAGCGGGTCGATGGGGGACAGGGACAGCAGGAAAAAGGAAGCTGCGCTGACCAGAGCCAAAAGCACGGCTGCCCTTATCAGATTTTTTCCTGCCCATCCTGCCAGTCTGCCCATGGTTTCTGTCTCCTTTCCTGCATCTGATTTCGTTTAAAAATTCTTCCTGTTTCTCACTGCTGTCCCTCAAAGCTCCACTGGTCCACATTGTTGACAATTGACCAGCCATGGCCGTGGGGATGAATCTTCTGCTCGGCTACTGTCAGTCCGTCCCGCACCCAGTACAGATGATCTACGTTCACCAGCCACACCCACGGGACATCGCCCTGCTCTGTCACTCCTGTCTGTCCATCCCACTGAGCCTTTTTCCAGAGCTCATAGGACTCCTCCAGATCAGAACATGCCAGGGCCTCGTCCATATACCGGTCAACGGTTTCATTGGAATACGGGGAATACTGGGCAGTGCCTGTATCCGGGCTTGTGTGGTAAATATTGTAGAGCTCCATAGGCGTATGCGCTCCCCATCCCCAGAGCAGGGGCTGTGAATAGGCCTCTGTGTATGCAGTATCCCAGCCTACCCCTCTGGCAGAGGCGTCGATCCCCAGGGCCTTCAGCTGGTTTGCCGTGTCTGCGGCGAGAGCCTGTCTCACAGAATCGTCGGCCGGATAGATAAATTCCAGCTCTGCGCGGACCCCGTCCCTGGTGCGGATGCCGTCCGCCCCCGGGGTCCATCCTGCCTCGTCCAGCAGCGCCTTTGCCTGCTCGGGATCGTATGCCGTCTCTGCCTCTTCGTTATACCAGGGGAGCTTGTCGCAGACGCTGTAGGCAGGACTTCCATAGCCGTTCAGAACGTGATCGATCATCGCCTGCCTGTCAAGCCCCATGCTGATGGCCCGGCGGACTCTCACGTCGGCTGTGAAATCATTGCCCCTCTCGATACCATTCTCGTCTGTGTAACGGGGAACCGCCGGAAGATTAAAGCCTCTGTTGTCCACACTCTCGCAGGCCAGCAGATGGTAGCCGGTCACCTCCTGATCCGTGTAGGATGCAGCTGTGTAGACTACATCTGCCTGACCTGCCAGAGCGGCCGCAAAGGCGGCATCCTCCTCCATGAAGAGGACTGTGACCTTTTTCATCCTGGGCTCCTCCCCGTAATAATCGGGATTTGCCTCGAAAATCACCTGCTGCCCCCTGTCCCACTGCTTCATAATATACCGCCCGGAGCCAATGGGATTCACTCCGTAGTCCGGCCCGTATGCGTGCTCCGGCACAATTCCCGTCACGGCCATTGTGTAGGGCCAGATAGAATACGGGCGGCTCATGTGAAAGACAACTGTGTCCTCATCCTGGGCCTCAGCCCGCTCCAGCATGGTAAAGTCATTGACAGAGCTGGTGTTCTTTAAGGTATTGTAGGTAAAGGCCACATCCTCTGCTGTCAATGGCTCTCCGTCTGTAAAAAACGCATCACTTCTTATATCAACCGTCCAGGTAAGCCCGTCCTCGGAAGCCTCCATGCCGGTGGCCAGATCATACCCGATGGTCAGATCCGGGTTCGTTACAGTGAGAGTGCTCTGAATCAGAGGCTCGTGAACGTGCTCTCCGGCTCCCCAGCCGTAAGCCGGATCAAAGCCTTCTTCCGGCTCCGACTCCGCTGTCATAACAACCACGACGGAATCCTTCTCATCGGTTTCAGAAGCTTGGTTCTCTGCCTGCTGTCCGCATCCGGACAGTGCTGCCGCCAGCGATAATGCTCCTATAGCTGCTGCAATCTTTGTTTTCCTGTGTTCCATAGGCTTTTGCTGCCTCCTTTTATGCTGCCTGTATTCTGTAAATAAAAGAACAAAGAAACCTGCCTCGCAGGATTCTCCGCCTGCGGCGGGGCTGCAAAAGCAGCCGTATTCCTCTCCAACCCAGTGCGATCCCCGCGGAGCGTTTTTATATAGCAGGGAACAAAGTTTCCTGCTATAGAACAAAGAATCCTGCCTTGCAGGATTCTCCGCCTGCGGCGGGGCTGCAAAAGCAGCCGTATTCCTCTCCAACCCAGTGCGATCCCCGCGGAGCGTTTTTATATAGCAGGGAACAAAGTTTCCTGCTATATAAAAAAACCAGGAAGCTATTTTCCCTGATTCTCAGAGTAAAAATACCTTCCTGGTACTGCTTTGTCCTTTTGATATGAAATGACCGCCGTCAGCCGTAAGGCGATCTGTTGTCCCATACGGGATTTATCCAGCTGAGCTGGCCTGATTTTTCGTTCTGCCGGTCTGTTAAGCGGTTTGTCCGCTGTCCTTCTGCTTGTGCAGAAAATGATTGCAGGATAGAGCCAGACTGGCAGGATGCCATGTTGATTTCTTTTTTTCCTAAAATAGTATATAGGAAAGCCGGCGTTTCGTCAACAAATGAATTTGTATTTTCTGAGAGAACGCCTTCTGGAGAAAACGGTACAGCACAGCTGACAGCAGGATGGTCAGATATCCCCTCTTCTCTTGCATCCGCTCTTTTCCTGCTATATAATAAGACCAGCCTGACCATCTTTGACGGCTGGTCTTCGGAAAGACGTCTGGGATGTTATTTTCCGGATAAAATCCGTCATTTCGGCAGAGCTCTGCCAAATTACAGGAGGTATTCATGTCAGAAACTCATTTCAGTTCAGTGAAAAGAAAGATTCTTCGTGATGTGAGGCAGAACCCTCTCACGTTTCCCCCTTCCTTTCCGTTTACAGTATCTGTCCTCACCCTCAGCGATCTGCCCTCTGTGTATTCTCTCTGCCTTGGCAATCCGCTGTATTATAAGCACCTGAACTGCCCCCTCACGCCAGACCTGGTGCAGTCTGATTTCACCGCCCTTCCTCCGGGTAAAAACTGTGAGGACAAATATTTTCTGGGTTTTTGCAAAAATGGCTCTTTAGCCGCTGTCATGGATCTGGTCTTCGGCTATCCAGATGAAAAAACTGTTTACATCGGTTTTTTTATGGTAGACCGACAGCTTCAGGGAAAAGGTACCGGCAGCCTGATCATCAGCCATACAGCAGATATTCTGCAGCGTCAGAGCTATCGCTTCATGAAGCTTGCCTGGGTGGAGGGAAACCGGCAAAGTGAGCACTTCTGGCGCAAAAACGGATTTGAACCAAACGGCAGAAGCAGCCACCTTGAGGCCTGCACGGTGGCGGAGGCCGTGCGTCCGCTCCAGACGGAATAAAGCCGTCCTATTTTTGTTTTATTTATCTGTTTTTTTTATTTTTTATGCAACTTTTTTATTTTTTCTATCAACTTGAAATTTTGTTTCATTTCTGTTAAAATTTGTCTTCATTTCTTGCCTTTTCCATAGCAGACCGTGTATAGTGTATATACGTATGGCCTGTCCTTTCTGACCAGCATGCCGAAACGGCATCTGTGCAGCAAGAGCAGGCCAAAAAAAGAAAGGGAAAGGATGTATACAATGAATTTTGATCCAGCTACCTCAACCCTTACTCTGGATCTTCTGGCCACAACCGGTTTTGGCTGTGTTATGGTTTATCTGGGTAAGGGCATTGTACGCCGTGTAAAGGTATTCCAGGACTGGAGCCTTCCGGCTCCGGTTATCGGCGGCCTGATTGTGGCCGTCATCCTCAGCATTTTAAAGAGCAACGGCATTTTCTCCGTGCAGTGGACCTCCACGCTCGGAAATCACCTGATGAATATCTTCTTTACCTGTGTCGGCTTCGGCTTCAGCCGGAAGCTGTTAGACCGCGGCAAAAAATTCTGTGCCGGAATTGCGCTGTCTGTCCTGCTTCTGGTACTTCTTCAGGGTATTCTCGGTATCATAGTCGCCTCCTCTCTGGGCATGCACCCGCTGATGGGCATCCAGATCGGAACAGGGGCTCTGGCAGGCGGTGTGGGAACCACCTCTGCCTTCGGACCGGTCTATGAGAGCATGGGAGCCGTCGGCGCAACCGAGATCGGTGTGTCTGCTGCCACTCTGGGCATGATCGCCGGAAGCCTCACCGGAGGACCTCTGGCTGTGCTTCTGATTAAAAAGCACAAGCTCACCTCCAACCCGGCAGAGACAGAGTTTGAGGACGACGGTGAGAAAACGCTTCCTCTCGATGCAAAGAATCTTCTGTCCTCTGTCTGCATGATGACTATCATCGCAGCCTGCGGCATCCCGATCTATCTCCTTCTGAGCCAGATCCCTCTGATTGAGATGCCATACTTTATCGGCTGTCTGTTTGCAGGAGCCATAGCCAGAAATATCCTGGAAGGGATTCACGTGGAAATCCGCCCTCAGGAGGTGGAAGCCATCGAGCATATTTCCCTGGACATTTTCCTGGCTATCACGATTATGACCATGGATCTGACAAAGATTGCCGGCTCCGCTGTTCCAATGCTGATCACACTCTTTGCCGTGACAGTGGCCACTCTTTTATTTACCTATTTCATCGGCTTTCGCATGTATAAGAGCGACTACAATGCAGCCTGCATGTGCGCCGGTCTGATTGGAATGGGCATGGGCTCCGGCTCCAACGCAGTTGCCAACGAGCGCGCTGTTATGGAAAAGTACGGCTACTCCCACATTGCCTGGGTTCTCTACCCGGCCTTCTCCGTACTCTGCGTGGACATTTTCAACCCTCTGTTTATGTCCTTCGCACCTGGAATCATGGGATTTGCCGGATAAAACAGCCGTCGCTGTAAAGAAGCAGCCCGCCGTACAGACTCCTGCAGGATTGTCTGTGCGGCGGGCTGCTTTTTGCCCTTTTTTATTTCATCTCTTTTATAATTTCTTTTTATCTCTGCATCTTCGCGTTCGTCTTATCAGCGGCTTTTCCCGTCTTTACATCACATCAGAGAAATGCGGCCTCAGCTTTCTGAAAATCCGAAGCCCCAGGAACATCAGCACAAGCGTCACTGCCCAGAAATAAAGCGTAAGCGTGGGCCTCTCAAAAAACCAGTTTCCCTGCAGCATACTGTCCCTGAACCCTGTGGAAATATAGTAAAACGGGTTCAGCTTAAAAATCGGCAGAAGCCACGGGTGGGCATCGGTAAACATGGATTCATGGTACATAATCGGCGTCAGCCACATGCCAAACTGCAGGCAGATTCCCACAATCTGAGCCATATCTTTAAAAAATACCTGGATAGAGCTCGTAATATAGGTAACTGCCAGGGCCAGCATGGACACTGCAAAGGAGTAGTACAGTACCTGAATCCAGGTCGCGATGGGGAAATAGCCTCCCACCAGGTAAAAGCCCACCATAATTGCCAGAAAGCAGGCGTGTACCATAAAGCAGGAAATCAGCTTGATAATCGGAAGCATTTCCACCTGAAACACTACCTTTTTCACCAGGTAGTGGTACTCCTGAAGGCAGTTTGTGCCGGAATTCAGGGCTTCGCTGAAGTAGAACCAGGGCACAATTCCCGGAACCATCCAGATGACATAGGAAGCCCCAGGCACAGGAGGCGGGCTCTTAAAGCCGTACTCGCCGAACAGGAAGGCGTAAATCAGAATGGTTACAAGGGGCTGGACAAACATCCAGACAACTCCAAAATAGGAGCCCACAAACCGCTTCTTGAAATCTGCCTTGGCCAGATCCCAGATCAGCTTTCTCTTCTCAATGATCCCTTTAAACAGGGAAGTATAGTAATTCATTCATTTCCTCCGGTCTTTGCTTTTTGTGGGGAATGGGATTTTTGTTCCGGCTTTAGAAGCGGAAGGTATCCTTAAAGCCGCCCCACTTCTGATCCTTCTCGGAAATAATCAGCTTCATTCCCTCCTCGATAGGCCACTCTACGCCGATTTCAGGGTCATTCCAGGCCAGACCGCCCTCGTCTCCGGGGTGGTAGAAATCCGTACATTTATAGGCGAACTCTGCCTCGTCAGACAGAACCAGGAAACCGTGGGCGAAGCCCTCCGGAATGTAAAACTGCTTCTTATTCTCTGCAGAGAGAACCACTCCGAACCATTTTCCATAGGTTTCAGAGTCTGCCCTCAGATCCACAGCCACGTCGAACACGGTTCCGCGGATAGCGCGCACCAGCTTGCCCTGGGGATACTGCTTCTGGTAGTGAAGTCCCCGAAGCACGCCCTTCACAGACATGGACTGATTGTCCTGGACAAATACCATGTCAAGGCCGGCCTCTTTGAAGTCGTTCTGATTGTAGGTTTCCACAAAGTATCCTCTCTCATCCTTAAACACGGTCGGCTCAATCACGTAAAGCCCTTTGATATCACATGGCGTTACTTTAATTTTTCCCATTTTCTGCACTCCTTTTCTATTGAAATTCTCTCTAACACTCTTTTTATGCCGTCCGGCAGGCAGACCTGTCTCCTGCCGACTTACCTACTATACCACCAGAACCGGCACCTGACAAGGCAAATGAATACCGGAAAGTCTCAGCCCTTTTTTCCGATCTCTTTTTCCCCACAGCTGTCTCTGCCTTCCCTGTCCGTCTGTTCCCTGCAGTCAACCTTTCCGGCCTGTCTGTCCCGCTGTTCCTTGTCCTCGATGGCTATTTTCTGAACCAGCTCTTTGAGCCTTGTCTCCATCTGAGACTGTTTGATGGACATGTGAAACAGCTTGACGATCAAAAGAAAGATCACAAACAGGAAGATAAAATTCGATGTGGAGTACGTCCCCGCAAGCTCCGACAGGACAGTCGGCACCACAGGGAATACGCTGAACAGGATCAGCATAAAGGAAAAACCGATCCAGAAGAGGGAATCCTCTATCTGCAGCTTTGACTGGCGTATTTTCCTCAAAATCAGAACCGTTGTGAGAATGGACACCACAATGAGAACGGCCCTAAGAAGCATGGTCATACCTCTTCCCCCTTCCTTTCACGTTTTCTGAAGCTCTGAATCAGCAGAATAGACGACAGAATTTTCGCCATATAAAATATGGATTTTACGGGTGTCAGATAGCTGACTCCTGAAAGCCGCTCATCCATGATAACCGGGATCTCCGCCACCTTCGCTCCCCCCTTGATCAGATAGGATACCGTATCCGGCTCAGGTCCGTAATTCAGGCCGCCTGCAAATTCTTTTATCATTCTGTGGTTGAACATACGCAGGCCGGAGGTAGGATCCTTGATTGTCACCCCTGTGGTCAGGCGAATCGCCCACTCAATCAGGCGGCTTCCTATCATCCGCATGGACAGAGGCTTTTTGGCTCCCACAAACCGGGAGCCGATGACAATGTCATACCCCTCCTCCATCTTTTCTATCATGGCCTCCAGATATTCCGGCCGGTGCTGGCCGTCCCCGTCCAGCTGCACCGCGTATCGGTACTCCTTTTTCGCCGCATATTTTAGCCCCGCCTGAAATCCCCCGGCAAGTCCCAGGTTTACCGGCAGATCCAGAAATTCATAGCCCCGCTCCCTGCATATCTCCCCCGTCCTGTCTTTGGAGCCGTCGTTGATTACAAGGTAATCGTACTGGGGAAAATCACGTATCAGGCGGTCCACCACACGCTCAATATTTTTTTCTTCATTGTAGGCTGGTATTACGATCAGTAAATCTGACATCATGTCCTCCATTGCTGCTCTTCCTGTATTTTGACTGCCGGCAGCGGCATCTTTTTCTTGTCCTCTTCATTCCGGCATTTTAAACCGTCTTCAGTTCCAGTAATTTTTATTCATGGTCAGCCAGAGCACCAGGCTTCTGGGCAGCCTTTTATACTGTTTCCCAAGCAGGTATCCGGCATACTTGAAGCCGCTGTGAACAGCCAGCTTCGGTAGGAGCATCCACTTTCCCTGTCTGACGAGAAAGGCCGCGGTGCGCCTGACCAGCCGGATTCCCTCTCCCTCTGACCGGATCCCGGAAAAGACCTCCGGATGGTCGGCCTGGGAGACTGCCAGATCGAAATTCCGGTGGAGCTGCTCCACTGCCGTGTAGTTGTGAGAGTGAAACACTCTTGCGTCCGCCGCATAGGCAATCCGATAGCCGTTTTCGACAGCCTTTGCCGCATAGATCATGTCCTCATTGAAGATCGTCTTTTTAATAAAGCCTCCGAGACTCCTGTATATGGCTGTATCGTAGGCCGCGCAGACGTTGGAGCAGAAGAAGGTTTTGATGCCAAGCTCCTTTAGATCCGCTACCGACTTGATCCGGCTCTCTGCCGGATAGTTGAAGGCTCTCGTATATTTTTCCATCAGGGAGCAGTCCTCAAAGGGCAGCTGCCTGGCGTAGGCTGCCGCAATGTCCGGCCCGCTCTCGAGAGCTTTTATGAGATTTCCCACCAGCTTCCTGTCTGCCGGAACTGCGTCGTGGGTCATCAGAATACACACATCCGCGTCAGACAGGCGGATGCCCCGGTCCCTCGTCCCGCCGTGATCAAACTCCTCCCTGGACAGGTGATGCACCTCCATCTCTGTTTCCTGAGTCCCTTTTTTCTCAAAGATCTCCTCATATTCCGGCTTCCAGAACTGTTCCTCTGTATTCATGATGATGAGCCGGCGGATGGGATAATCCTGCTCCCGTATCCGTTTCAGAAGCTCCTTAAAACTCTTACCCGGCCGGTAAACAGGAATGATTAAATCCACTGACTTTTTCCGGCCCTCTGCTCTTTCTTCTGCTTTTTTCAGTTCCATATCTGTCTCTGCTTTCCTCCAGGCAATATTTTCCATATCTTCGTTCTAATCCTGTTTTCCGTAAGCGTCATACGCCTTTCTGTAGAAATGCATCAGAAGCCTCACTGCCGGCTCCGGCCACATCTTCCTGAACATGGCCGTCTCGTCCTCTTTTCTCCGGTTGTCCTCGATGCACTGCTTCGTGGTTGCCCCCGGATGCACCCTGTAGTAGATGAGCGGCCGTTCTGAGCAGACAAACCTGCCTTTTCGCCCCGCCAGCTCATAGAGATTGTCCCAGTCCAGGGCAAACTCAAAGGAGGATTCAAAGAGGCGGTTTCCAAGCTCCTCCTTATTGTAGGCGCAGGACGGACAGCAGATGGAATTTCCAAACAAAAGGGCAGCCCGCTTCACGCCGGTCCTGTCTGCCAGGAAACGCAGGCGCAGAGGGAGCCTGAGAAACTTTTTCACCAGCCACACCCGATTCACCGTCTGAAGCCTTGCCCGAAGGCTTCCATCCGGCTTAGGCTCCATCATAACAGCGGCGTAGTCGCTGCAGAATACTGTCATATCCGGGTATTTTCTGTACATAGCCAGAAGGGTTTCCGTGTAATTTTTCCTGTACCTGTCGTCCTGGTGGGCGATTGTCACGAACTTTCCGCCTGCCTTCTCATAGGCGAACAGCCAGTCCTCCCGAATGCCGCTTTTCCCCTCCCGCACATACAGGGGAATGCCGTATTTTTCAGCCAGACGGCTGATATAGGGGCTGGGCGTTGATGTACAGCAGATGACCTCTGAGCTGCAGCTCTGGCGTTTTACTGAGGCCATGCACTCCTCCAGATAGGGCGAATCCTTATAGGCGCAGATGGCAAAGGTATGAAACCCCAGCTGTTCCTTTTTTTCTTCCATGGCTTCCTTCCTCTCCTTCCATCACTCTTCCCCCATGCTACAGACAGTGGGGGATCAGAACATCCGCTGCGTACACGGCATACAGAATCACTCCCGCCAGGCCCAGAAGCGCCGGATAGTACACCTCATTTTTCAGGTGAACCGTCACGGCGGACGGGCTTGGCACCAGCCACAGCAGGAATAAAAACGGCAGATAATATCTTCCCTGCACGCCCTCTATATAGGTATTCCCCGGCGGCGTAAACGCAATATACATGGAAGTCCAGACAAGCACCGCGCAGGCGCCTGCCAGCACAAATATCCACAGTCTCTGCCATCCGGTCAGACGTTTTCCACAGGACGACCTGGTGTCCGTGAGGATAACTGCCGTACTCCCCGCATACAAAAGCCAGGGGAAGGAAATCGTCCCCAGATGCCCCAGCACGCCGAAGGCCCCCTCTCCCAGCACATAGGAGGGGAAATTCAGGAAAATATTTTCAAACAGAATCCTTGCGTAGGCGAAGGGCTGTCCCAGGACATAGGCCATCTGGCCTGCCTCGCTGGTGGCTCCGCCTCTCAGATCGCCGGTTTCGCTGGGCGAAATTAAAACAGGAAGCACAAAGGAGGCCATCAGGATGACAAACAGCGCCACAAAGCCGGCCCGCATCCACCGCATCTGTTTTCTGCTGCCGTATCTGGACGCCGGGATCAGAAGACCTGTCAGGATCAGCGGCGCGTAAACTGCCTTGATCCTGCAGCCCCAGAAGAAGGCAGCCAGAATGAGCACGTATTCCTTCACCGAGAGCCTTCCCTCCGGCTCCAGCACAGCCTTCAGGATGCAGGCGCAGGAGAGATAAAGGAAGGCTGTCACCGCAGGATCGTAGGAGTACACACCGGCCAGCATAAGCGGCGCCGGCATTAAGCCGATAAAAGCCATAATCCCCTTTCCCACGGGAGTTTTCCGGATGGCCAGGGCCATAACCAGGCAGTAGACAAAGAGATTGCCCAGGCGCCCCAGCTTAAATAAGAGGGAAAAGGGCAGATTCAGGATCTGGCAGGCCTTTAAGACAGCCGCCTGTCCCAGATAGCCGGTGAAGGTGGTCTTATTCAGATCCGCGCTCCAGAGCATGCTCCCGTTTCTGTAATCTCCTGTTTCATTCAGATAATGGCTTAACTCCCTCTGTTCCTCAAGCCCTCCCGGCTGGTTCAGAGGCCAGGTGTCAATCCCCGCTGAAAATTCCTGGAAAATCGTGGGCGACAGATGGACCGGACTCCTGTAGTTGGCAATCCAGAAGCTCTGCTCAAAGTGGATCTCCTCGTCGAACCCCACCTTGTCAGCGGGAAGAGACAGGGAGAACAGGGTTCCCCCCACAAGGGCCACAATAAGAAAGCCCATCTCTATATGGCGCCCAATCTGTCTTCTGGCCATGATAAGAAACAGAGCCGTTCCGCAGGCAGCCCAGAAGAAACACAGCCTGTAGGGATTTACAGCAGGCTTCGTCACTGCAGAAAATCCTGTGACAGCCAGGGGCATGGAGGAAAAGTCGATGTAGGAGAGTCCCGGCTCGAAGAGCCCCTCCCGGCTCACGGTCAAATCCACCGACTCTGTCTCCCTCCTGATATTCAGCCAGGTGGTCTTATTTGTCTTCGGGTTCCTGTCCTGGATTTTAATGGAATCCCTCTCTCTCACTTCCCCGTACTCATTTTCCACATGGGCCTCAGCCGTCAGATTCAGGAGGCCTTCATACTCATAGCTGCAGGCCAGCTTTCCGATAAATTCCCCCACCGGTATGTGGATCCTCCCGACTTCTTCAGTCAGGACAAGAGCCTGGCTGCCGTTTTCAGCCGTTCTCAGCTCAAATCCCTCGTACTCTGTCTGCGAGAGGGGAATCTCAAAATTCCCCTCCCCTTTGTTCTGAATGAGAGGAAGGTTGCAGAAAAGCTCAAACAGAATGCCGAGAGCAAACACGACAGCCGCACAGGCAGCCGCCTTTATGAGCAGCCTTCTGTCTGCCTTCCAGCTCCCTGTCCCGGCTTTCTTTTTTTCCGGCCGTTTTTTTTCTGCCTGATTTTTTCCCAGCCGCTTTTTCTCCGGCTGCTGCTTATCCGGCTTTTGCCCTTCTGGCTTCTGGCTTCCTTTCTCCTGCTTATCTGGCTTCTGTCCTTCCGGCTTCGACCTTTCTGGCTCCTGCTTATCCGGCTCCTGCCCCTCTAGCGGTTTCCTCCAAAACTGCATGGCTCTAACCTCTCAATTCCTCTGTGTTCCAGTATCCTCTCATAGTCCTCGATATAGTCCACCTCGGCCCAGAACTTTCCCTGGATGTCCTTTACATAGATCTCCCGCTCGTTTGCCATGCCGTAGAGGACATTTTCCCACCAGACCGAGTGTTCCTGGACTGCGATCATCTCATCCATCCTCTTAAGGAAAATGGGGATGAAGCGGCTGTCGAAGCGGCCGATCCCGATGTATTCTCCGGTTATGTCCCCGCCTGTCAGCTCTTTTCCGTATTTTTTCAGGACACCGTTTTCGTAGTAAAATTTATAGTCCGCCGTTTCCTTCCGGCTCTCATCCGCAAACATGACAGGGCTCAGCTTTTCCGATAGGATCTGGTCAAGGAGGCCATCCTCCATATAGACATCCCCGTTCATAATCATCAGATCCTCCCCGTCAGACGCGGCCTCCTCGAGAAAGGCCCTGGCAAACCAGGCAGAGGCAATGCTGTTTGTCACATCGTAGAAGGGATTGACAAAAAACTCCGCGCCGCTGCCTTCAAGCACCTCTCGTATCACCTGGGACTGATAGCCCAGCACGATGCCGATCCGGTCAATGCCGCGGCTTTTTAAAAGCTCTACCGTATACTGTATCAGGCACAGCCCGTTTCCAATGTCCACCGTACACTTCGGTTTTCCTGACAGGTAGCGGGAGATCCTGGTCCCCCGCCCTGCCGCAAGTATCAGAACTCTCACAGAAGCCCCCTGTTCTGCATATCTTTCAATGCCGCAATCAGTCTGTCGTTGTCCTCAAAGGTCAGATTTCCCATATGCCCCACACGGAAGATCCGGTCAGCCAGCTCACCGCCGTTGGGGCACACAAAGATCTCGTACTCATCCTTCAGAATCTCGAATATCCTGTGGGCCGAGACGGCAGTTCCGTCTGCAGCCCTTCCTGTGGGGTGCAGAGGCGTTTCCCCGCTGGAGAGGGATTCTGAGACAATCTCAAAGGGCAGCTCTTTTATCTTCTCCCTGAAATCCTCTGCCTGAGCCCGGATCCGTTCCTGCTCTTTCGAGAGCCCCGCCCTGTCAATCTTTCGAAGCCTCAGGTTCAGCTGCAGAAGGATGCTGACTGCCGGCGTGTAGGGTGTCTGTCCCCTCTCCCCGTCCTTCAGGTACTCTTTTAAGTCAAAATAGATGGATTTCACCTGATTGTTTCTGATGCGCTCTGCAGCCTTTCCATTCAGCACCAGGACAGAGAGCCCCGGAGGGAGAGCGAGCGCCTTCTGAGAGCCGGTGAGAACCAGATCGACTCCCCATTTTTCCATCTCAAAGTCGTCGGCCAGGAAGGAGCTGATGGCATCCACCACAAGAAACAGCCTGTTTCTTCTGCAGAACTCCCCGATCAGTTCCATGTCATAGTGAACGCCCGTGGAGGTTTCATGGACATTGACCAGAAAACCGGTAAAGCCCCTGTCCTCAAAGGGCAGGAGGTGCTCACGTTTCAGGGCCTTCCCCGCCTCAAGGCAGATCACCTCGTGAGGGATTCCCAGAACCTGGCAGATTTTTACAAACCTCGCCCCAAAGCTGCCTCCGTTTACGATGAGAACCCGGTCCTCCCCCGTAAACACATTTAAGACCGCAGCCTCCATGGCGGCCGTTCCGGAGCCTGTCAGAAAGACAGCCCTGGAATCCTCCCCTGCCTTCATAAACTTTTTCATCAGGGCCTCGTTTTCCTTCATAATACCGGAAAATTCCGGCGTCCTGAAATAGGGGATTTCCTCTGCGCCCAGAGCTCTTATGTCCTCCTCCATCTGAACCGGGCCCACTGCAAAATTAATCATTCTGGCCCCTCCTTTCCTTTTTCTTTTCTCCCAGGTAAAATACTGCCGAGGTGACGGCAAAGCAGCCCGCCAGTGTCACCATGAGAATCAGATAGGACATTGCCCCTCCCAGGATTCCCGCTGCGCGCACAAACGGGGTGGAAATGCTGACAGCCATTACCCCCACAACCGCATAGCCGATGAAAATAAAGGGCTGCTTCTGCATGATGATCAGGGAATAATAAAACAGGTTTACATAAGCATTTCCGGCGCCTCCCAGAATAATCAGGATCAGTGCCGTGCGGCAGTCCTTTAAGGCATAGCTGATTTTCGGGTACAGCATGCTGAGTACAGGGATTCCCAGAAACCATGCACAGCCGATGGCAAACACTGTAAGTCCCGCGATAATAGCCGCAAGCTGCCTGATCACTCCCATAAAGCTCCTGAAATCCCGCCCCTCCCAGGAACAGGAGAGCTTTGTCAGATAGGGCCTGATGACAAAGCCTGCCACCAGATTGATAAAGCTGGTGGGCATGAAAATCGCTCCGAACACAGACATGTCACGGCTGGCCATATTGGCGTCCACTGCGTACTTGGAGGCGGAAAATACATAGAAATCGATGATAACCGACAAAAACAGAAGGATATTGTCCCTGAAAAGCCACCAGGTCTTATGTTTTCTCACCTTCCAGTCCACGCCGGAAATATGGCCGATGACCGAAAAGTCAAACAGCAGCACGCCGGCCGCCTGGGCGGCCACCGCCACGACGCAGGAGAATACCAGATCCCTTGTCGTCACCAGGCTTCCCATGAAGCAGAAAACAGAGAGAAGGGTGCGGAAGGTATTTGATTTTCCTGTCAGGTACAGCCGTCCGTCCCTCTGAAACTCTGCCTCGTAGGCGTCTGCAAATCCGTCGATCACCTTGTAGCAGACCATCAGAAATACAGTCATCGCCTTCTCACGGGTATAAGTTCCTCCGTGGGCGGCCACATAGAGAAGCCCGAAGAGCAGCGCAGCGCCGCAGGTAATGAAGCGAAGGCGCAGATATTCTCCGAAGGTATACTTCTGTCTCGTATCAGTGATATGGAACGGCCGGATTCCAAAATAGGCCACCATGAACATATGCTGTCCGAAGGTGGTAAAGGCAAAGGTGAAATCGCCCCCCTGATCCTCCCCCACCACCTGAATAACCGCGATAGTGAGCACCATGGACGCAAAGGCGTACAGGAAGCTCCCCAGCATGTTCCAGATCATATTTCTCTGTTCGATATTCTCATCAGAGCCGATGAGAAGGGTTCTCAGCAGTTTCATCTGTTCTCCTCAGAAAATTCCAGCCGGTAGGGGTAATGGGTCTTTCTCTTTTCCACCGGCGGAAGCTCCATATAATCCCCGTACATGTTCCAGAGCATCTCGTCGATATTGGCGGGGAAGTTTAACATCCTGCCCTCAAATTCCAGCTTCTTTAAAGGGTAGCACTTCGTTCTGTCCACCACATTCCAGTAGGGACTGGTATCCGGCAGAAAGGCCATCCTTCTGGTATCCTGCTTCCTGTAGCGGCGGCAGGCCTTCTCACAGCGCCAGCGGATGCCGTCCGGCGAGATCCGAAGGAGCTTCATCCCCTGGTACGCCAGCCTGCACACAGCCCAGATAAGCTCCGCCTTCACGCCCTTCTGGGCGAGGGTCGGCCGTGGAATGCTTCTCAGGATCAGGAGCTTGCTGTAAAACCAGGCCTCCCAGGACTGAATCTGGTAGAGGAGAGGATTGTCCGACACATTGTCAAGCACATAGAGATCCAGAAAGATCCCGAAGGGGCAGTCCACATCCTTCATCACCTTTTCCACAAAGACTGTCCCCCTCTTTACCAGGCGGGTTGTCATGAGAGGATAGTTTGGGTATTTTTTCCCGTTTAAAACCAGGTACTTGTCCCCCATGGTCCTCTCCACAATTTTTATCAGCCGCTCAAAATCCTTCCTCGGCATGGCAATGTCAATGTCATCGTCCCAGGGAATGAAGCCCCTGTGGCGGATGGCGCCGATCCCTGTGCCGGCAATGCCGAAATATTCCAGGTGGTATCTGTCGCAGATTGCCGTAAAATCGTCCAGGATGGAGAGAATCTCCCCCTGAAGCCGCTTTAAGGTTTCCGGCTCGTAAAATTCCGGGTGTCCCATTTCGTATTCCTCCTGATTTTTTGTTCCTGTCATTCAGGCGGCCGCTTTCTGCGGCGCTTTTCTCTTCTATTCCCCGAATTCTTCCTTCGCCCGGTCAAGGGCAGAGCGGATCACCTTGTCCATGTCGTAATATTTGTACTCTGCCAGACGGCCGCCGAAGATCACGTTCTCCTCCTTTTCGGCAAGCGTTCTGTACCTTTCATAGAGGGCCTGGTTTTTCTCATCGTTGACCGGATAGTAGGGTTCCATTCCCGGTTTCCAGTCTGCCGGATATTCCCTGGTAATCACTGTCTTTTCCTGTGTCCCGAATTCAAAGTGCTTATGTTCAATGATCCTGGTAAACGGAGTTTCCCGATCTGTGTAGTTCACCACCGCCACGCCCTGAAAATTGTCTGTGTCCAGTGTCTCTGTCTCAAATTTCAGGCTTCTGTATTCCAGGTTTCCGTACCGGAAGCCGAAATAGCCGTCAATGGTCCCCGTGTATACCACACGTTCTGCCGCACCCCTGTACTCGTCTCTGCACTGCAGGTAGTCCACCCCTGTGCGGATCTCGCAGCCCTCAAACAGCTTTTCAATCAGGGCATTGTAGCCCTCCACCGGGATCCCCTGGAAGGTATCGTTGAAATAATTGTTGTCGTAGGTATAGCGCACCGGCAGGCGGCGGATGATAAAGCCCGGAAGCTCTCTGCAGTCCCGGCCCCACTGTTTTTCCGTATAGCCCTTAACCAGCTTTTCATAAATATCCGTTCCCACCAGGCTGATGGCCTGCTCCTCCAGATTTTTCGGCTCTCCCGCGATCACAGCCCTCTGTTTCTCTATGATTGCCCTGGCCTGGGCCGGAGTGGAGATATTCCACATTTTGCTGAAGGTGTTCATATTAAAAGGCATGTTGTACATCTCACCCTTGTAGTTTGCCACCGGGCTGTTGGTATAGCGGTTGAATTCTGTAAACTGGTTGACAAACTCCCATACCTCCCGGTCTGAGGTGTGGAAAATATGGGCGCCGTATTTGTGAACCCGGATTCCCTCCATCTCTTCACAGTAAATATTTCCGCCGATATGATTCCTCTTTTCAAGCACCAGGCAGCTCTTGTTGTGCCGTCTTGCCATACAGGCGAACACTGCGCTGAAAAGTCCGCTTCCTACCAGCAGATAATCGTATTTCTTCCCTGTCATTGTCTGTGACTCCTTTTCTCAGTTCTGCCCGTATCTTTTGCCCCCATCCTCCGGGGCTTTGGCAGGGCCAGCCAACATCCATTCTATTACACGATTTCTTTATTTTACTATAGTTGAGGGGGAAAGTAAAGGCGGCAGTGATTCCTGTTTCACGGCCTTTTGGTTTCTCATCTCCAAAAATACAGGTTCCAGGCAGAAAAAGACCAGGCCGCCCCAAAAAGGGCGGCCTGGTCTTTTTCTGCCTGTTAAACATCTATCATCTTTATAAGCAGTCCTGTTCATCAATAGAACAGCCTGTTCACCGCGCTGAAAATGCCGCGGATGGAGGATCGTGTAATGTTGGAGCTGATGCCGACGCCGTAGGTGGTCTCCCCTGTCTTTACATTCAGCAGGTGGATGTAGGAAGCTGCCTGTGCGCCGGAACCGGAGCGCAGTGCGTGCTCCGAGTAGTCGAGAACGCGGATCTCGATGCCCAGCGCGTCCTCCAGTCCTCTCTGGATCGCGTCGATAGGACCGTTTCCGACTCCCTCAAACTGCTTCTCCTGGCCGTGATCGGTATAGATCACATTTGCCACTGTAGCAAACTCGCCCTCGTCCAGCTCCCTGTCTGTGATCTGGCATCTTCTGAAATGGATCGGCTCCTTGCGGTCTATATAGTTTTTCTTGAACTCGTCGAAGATCTGCTCCGGGGCGACCTCTCCCTGCCTCTCCGCAATCTCCTGGATAATGTCCGCGAACTCCTTGTGCATTCCCTTAGGCAGCTTGAAGCCATAGAAGGTATCCATCACGAAGGCTACGCCGCCCTTGCCGGACTGACTGTTGATGCGGACAACCGGCTCGTACTCGCGGCCGATGTCGCTGGGATCGATGGGAAGGTAGGGAACCTCCCAGATACCGTCCGTCCGTTTGGAGAGCGCCTGCATTCCCTTGCTGATCGCATCCTGGTGAGAGCCGGAAAATGCTGTAAATACCAGCTTTCCCGCGTATGGATGGCGTGGATCCACGGGCATCTTCGTGCAGTGCTCGCAGACTTCCACGATCTCCTTGATATTCTCAATCTCCAGTTCGGGATTAATTCCCTGGGAGAACATATTGTAGGCGATATTTAAAATATCCACATTTCCGGTGCGCTCGCCGTTTCCGAGAAGGGTTCCCTCCACCCGCTCGGCGCCGGCAAGCAGTGCAAGCTCCGTGGCTGCAATTCCCGTTCCCCTGTCGTTGTGTGGGTGAACGCTCAGGATAATGGTGTCGCGGTTCTTGAAATGCCTGTTCATCCACTCGATCTGATCCGCATACACGTTCGGTGTGGTCATCTCCACAGTAGCCGGGAGATTAATAATCATCTTGTGCTCCGGTGTGGGCTTCCACTCCTCCTGGACAGCTGTGCAGATGTCCAGGGCAAAATCAAGCTCCGTTCCCGTAAAGCTCTCCGGCGAGTACTCCAGGATAACCTCCCCGTCGTGATCAGCCATATACTTCTTTACCAGCTTTGTCCCCTCGACGGCGATCTCCTTGATCTCCTCCCTGTCCTTGTGGAATACCACCTCTCTCTGAAGAGTGGAGGTAGAATTATAAATGTGGACAATGGCCTTCTTTACGCCACGGATGGACTCAAAGGTTCTCCGGATCAGATGCTCTCTGCACTGAGTAAGCACCTGAATGGTCACATCGTCCGGGATCAGCTTTCTCTCCACAAGCTGCCTTAAAAAGTCATACTCAATCTGGGATGCGGCCGGGAAGCCGATCTCAATCTCCTTAAATCCGAGACGAAGGAGGAGGTTAAACATCTCTATCTTCTCCTCCACCACCATGGGCTCCACCAGCGCCTGGTTTCCGTCCCTCAGATCCACGCTGCACCAGACAGGCGCTTTCTCAATCTCCTTATTCGGCCACTGGCGCTCCGGGTAATCAACAACAGGAACTCTCTTATATTTTTTATAGTTCAGCATCTTCTTTTCCTCCAATTCTCAAGCTTTTTTCTGACGGTCCCTCTGCCTAACTCAAGCCCTGGAGTCGGTAAATCACGCCGTATTTCTTGACTATGAAAATCGTTACTCTCTCAGGTCTAACCCCATATACATCATTTCCTTTCACTGTCCGGCCTCTTTTGGCGGCGCGGTGTGCGCCGAAGCACACATCTCATTTTTCGTTCAGTTAAGTATAGATTATATCATGCTTCTCCACCGGGCTGCAAGGCTTAAGACCTATCTTTGGAATACCAATTTCACATAGCTTTCATAATCTGAAGTTATGAAAACCCCAGAAAGTATGCCTGTGGGTGTTTTAACTGCAGAGAAGCCGCAGGTTCACAGGCCCCTGCGGCTTCTCCTCTCTTAAATGCTTCATTTGTGCTTCATTTTTTTGCCTGGTCCATGTCCGGATATTGCTCACCCGTTTTCCCTACTTGCAGCTCTCAGAAAGCTCCTGGTGCTTCTCGAGAAGCTCGATCGTCAGAGGCTCCGGGAAAGTCTTTGGATATTTGGAGCTGTTCTCAGAGCTGGTTGTCTCTCCTTCATAGACGGCGTTCGGATAGTATTTCTGAAGCTCTGAGCGTCCCTTTGTGATAATGCACTCTGCCATCTCCTGGGCTAAGGGATTTGTCCCCTCTCCCTTGTCCACCACAGCCACTGACTCTGTCAGGGAGAAATTGCCCTCTGTGGGATCCACATAGTCGATGGGAAGGCCTTCTGCCTTATCTGCCACAGCCTGCTGGCGAAGCCCAAAGCCGACTGCCACCTCTCCTGCCCTGACCTTTTTAAGGGGAGCAGAGCCGGAAGTCTCGATGTGCGGGCCTGCATTCTCGTAAATTCCTGTGAGAACCTCCTTAGCGCCATCCTCGCCATAAGCATCCACCAGACCCTGGATCAGCAGCCAGGCAGTGGAGGAGCTCTTGATGTCTGTCACAGAAATCAGATCCTTGTACTCCGGCTTTGTCAGATCCTTCAGGCTCTCCGGCATATCCAGATTCTTTTCTGCCATCAGCTCTGTATTTACAATAATCGTTCCCTCCTGAGAGGTGATCGGAGCACAGTAATCTCTCTTCTCATCTGCATTTAACAGCTCATAGTCAAAGTTCAGCTTCTGGAACATATTCTGCTGCTCCTGAGCGCTGTCAAGATAGAAGGTGCTGAGTGTGAGCAGATCCGCTTCAATATCTGTCCCCTCTGCCATAACCTTGCCGCCAAGCTCGGAGGTTCCGAAGGTCTGGAACAGATATTTTCCCTCATATCCATTGGCGTCCAGCGTCTTTTTCATGGCCTCCACGGCCTCATCGTCAGCGTTGGAGTAGATGACAACCTCCTCTTCCTTGCCGGAACCGGAACAGCCTGTAAGAGCTGTACAGGCGAGGGCTGCTGCTGCAAACATCAGTGCGAGTGTTTTCTTTTTCATGCTTCGTTTCTCCTCTTGTTATTAAATTTCGATTGTCTTTCAATCGAGCTGTTGATTTATAAATTTTTAAATTAAAAATTATTTAAGTTATTATAATAGTTTCGTTATTTTTCATTATTCCCTTTTTTCTTGTTCTGCTTCAGGCCCGGGCCTGCTGTCTGCCAATTTTTCCGCTGCGCATCAGAACTGCCAGAATCCCTTTTACCGCCAGGTTGGTTGCCAGAATCAGCAGTGACAGCACAAATACCTCGTTGAACTTGGTATAATACTGAAGTTCCTTCATCTTGGTCGTGATAACCATAGTGCGGGCTCCTGCAATGAAAATTACGGCGCTGACTGTCACCATGGCGTTTACAAAGTAATAGCCGAACACCTCAAGAAGGGTGGAAACCATGTTGGGTGTGATAATTCTTACAATCGTTTTGATCCAGCTGTCCCCCATCAGGGCTGCTGTGGCCTCCCAGGAGCTGTTGAGCTTTGAGAGGGAATTTTTCATCATCAGGTAGGGGGTGGAGAAAAAATGCACCACATTGCAGATGATGATTAAGAGGAAGGTATTCTGGAGAGGCGTTCCTGAGAAGATGAACATGAACGCAATACCGATGACCATTCCCGGAATCGTGTTTGTCACCAGAGCAATGCTGTCAATCACTGCCTTGAGCCTTCCCTTAAGCCCGCTTCTGGCTGTGGCCAGGGCTGCCCCGTAGGTGATAAGCAGTCCTGCAGCGGCTGTGCAGACTGCCACAAACAGAGAGTTCTGATAGACGCCGAACAGACTGCTGTCAGTCAGTGTATCTATGACATGCTCCATGGTAAAGCTTGTCTGATAAGGCCACTCTCTCACCAGAGGAACCACAAAGATCACGGCGAACACCGAGATCAGCATCAGCAGAATCATTGCAGAGCCCGCCATGAAAATTCCGTCCCTGACTCTGTTTTTCCTCAAATCTACTGCTGAAATCTTTGTGTAGCGGATGTTGTAGCGCTCCAGATAGTGGAGCAGCGCAATGCTGATGACAGACGGTATCAGCATCATCATGGCTACCACAGCGCCCCTGTTAAAATTGGGCACGCTTCCCAGCATTTCATTGTAGAGAACTGTTGCCACCACATCGTACTCACCGCCCACAGATGCCGGAATTCCGTAATCCGTAAAGCAGAGGAAAAAGCACTGTACCATGGAAGCTGCCAGGGTTCCCAAAAGCGGTCTCACCACGGTCTGAAGGAAATTTTTAAAGGGGCTGTCCCCCATGATCCTGGACACGACAGAGAATTTTTTGTCAATGTACCCCATGGTATTGAGAATGAGCAGGAAGGACACCGGAAGCGTATAAATCACGTATCCGAACAGAAGTCCTCCAAAGCCGTAAATCTCAAAAAACTGCCTTCCAAACAGCTTTGTCAGAAGTCCCTGCTTTCCGAAGGAATAGATGATAGCAAAGCCGTAGGTCAGCGTCGGGAGCAGCATGGGCAGAACGGCCGCCAGCCGGATCAGGCTCTTAAATTTTCCCGGCACTCTTGTATACTGAATTGTGTATGCAAGGAAGAAGGCCAGGGCTGTGGCGATCAGGGCGCTGGACACAGAAACCTTGACGCTGTTTGCCAGAGCCGCGGCAAAGCCTCTCTCCGTCAGCACCTGCGCGTAATTTCTGACGCTTACGCCGGCGTCCGCCATAAAGGATTCCATCAAAAGGCGGATGACGGGAACTGCGAGAAATACTGCAAAAATTGCCACCACTGCCGCGTAAATTCCTTTTATCTCGTATTCTTTTCTTCCTGTCATGACGCTACACCGCCTGTTCCCTGAGCTTTACGTCCGCTGAAAGGCTTACCGCCTCGCGGTTCTGTATATCAACCGTCTTGTTAAAGAGGCGGAAGATATTTTTCCTCTTGATCTCCAGCTGATTTAAAATAAATTCCTCTACGAAGCGGTTGCCCGGATGGAACACAATCTCCTCCGGCGTTCCATACTGCGAAATCTCTCCCTGATTAACAATCAGCACCTTGTCTGACAGGGTGAGGGCCTCCTCCGGGTCATGGGTGACAATAATCGTCGTTAAATGGTAATCCCTGGCGATCTGGCGGATTTTCTCTTTGATGGACTCCTTGATCACTCCGTCCAAGGCGCTGAGGGGCTCGTCGAGAAGCAGGATCTTCGGTTTCATGACCATGGTCCTGGCAAGAGCCACCCTCTGCTTCTGGCCGCCGGAAAGCTGCTCAATCTTCTTTGTGAGATGCTCTCTCAGGCCTAAGAGGTCAATCAGCTCCTCCACTTCCTGCCTGGTGGAGATTCCGGGTTTGTTTTTCAGGCCGTATGTAATATTTTTATATACATTTAAGTTTGGAAACAGGGCGTAATCCTGGAATACAATGTTGAATCCCCTTTTTTCCATGGGCACCCCTGTCATCTCCTGTCCGTTGAATAAAATCTGTCCCTCATCCGGATCCGTAAGCCCCAGAATCAGGTTTAAAAGAGTTGTCTTGCCGCAGCCGGACGGCCCCAGAATAGAAACGATCTCCCCATCCTTGATTTCCAGGTTGATGTCATGAAGGATCGTGACTCCGTCATACGATTTTTTTATGTTTTTCAGTATTAGCATTGTGATTCCCCTTTTCCTCTTGATTGCGGTTGCCGTTGTTTATTTTTGTTCACGCCCCATGCGGCTGCGGAATCCCGCTTCCGTCCTGGCATCTTTCGTAAACTGTTCCAAACGTTTCTTTATTATAGCTTCGCGCCGGGGCAGCTTCTATCAAAGTTACGAAAAGTTTTGTAAAATATAAACAAAGAAAAGGGGGAATCTGTAAAGTTTTTAAGAACATGGAAAAAAGCAGAAAAGCTGCCGGGAAAGCTCTCCTTAAGCTTTCCCGGCAGCTCTGACGTCCGGCATCTGATTTTTATGCCGGCTGGCATATTTATTCTTCTGAAAGTTTATACTGGTCAATAATCTCTCTCATATGGTCTGCATCGTCCACCAGAATGACCTCGCCGTCTATCATCAGGCAGGGGATACCGACTCTGTGCGACGTTTCCCTGGCCTCCCGATGGGCCTCTGAGGTATCTCTCACCTTTAAAAAGGTCTTGAGCTTCCCCACGCTCTCGCAGACATCCACATAGAGATACTTGATATTGTTTTCGGAAAGAACCTCTTTCACCGGCGGGCAGCCGCTTCAGGAGGAGGTTCCGAATAAGATTACTTTTTTCATCTGCTTTCTCCTGTCTTTGATTTTCCTGAGGGCAAAACCCCTCTTTTACTCCACATGGAGCGCCGAAGCCGTAAGCTTCCCGTCCTGCAGATCAATCTGAATCACGTCCCCGGCCCTCACGCCGTCAGCGAGGATCAGCCTTGCCGCAAGAGTCTCCACATGCTTCTGCAGATACCTCTTAAGAGGCCTTGCGCCGTACACCGGATCGTAGCCGTTCTCCACGATAAACTGCCTTGCGCTGTCTGTCAGGGAGATGGAAAGCTCCCGGTCTGCAAGCCTCTTGTTCACATCCTCCACCAGAAGCTCGATGATGCCTCCGATGTTGTCCTTTGTCAGAGGCTTAAACATGATAATCTCATCCAGCCTGTTTAAGAACTCCGGCCTGAAGTGGGCCCGCAGATCGTTCATGGCCATATTGTCGGCGGCCTCTGTGATATTTCCGTTCTCGTCAATTCCCTCTAACAGGTACTGAGAGCCGATATTGGATGTCATAATGAGGATCGTGTTCTTAAAGTCAACGGTCTTTCCCGTAGAATCCGTAATCCTGCCGTCATCCAGCACCTGTAAAAGTACATTGAATACATCCGGGTGGGCCTTCTCCACCTCGTCAAACAGCACTACCGAGTAGGGTTTCCTTCTGACTGCCTCTGTCAGCTGGCCGCCCTCGTCGTAGCCCACATATCCTGGCGGCGCTCCGATGAGCCTTGATACAGAGTGCTTCTCCATGTATTCACTCATATCGATACGCACCATATTGTTCTCATCGTCGAACAGGCTCTCCGCAAGAGCCTTTGCAAGCTCCGTCTTTCCGACTCCGGTAGGTCCCAAGAACAGGAAGGAGCCGATGGGCTTTGTGGGATCCTTGATTCCTGCCTTGGAGCGGATGATGGCCTCTGTCACCTTGGTGACAGCCTCGTCCTGACCGATTACCCTCTTGTGAAGGATGTCGTCCATATGAAGGGTCTTGCTCCTCTCGCTCTCTGTCAGCTTTGCCACAGGGATTCCCGTCCACTTGGAGATAATTCTCGCAATCTCCTCCTCTGTCACACTCTCATGGACGAGGCTCAGATCCGCATTCTTGACCTTTTCCTCCTCCTCGGCAAGCTGCTTTTTAAGCTCCGGCAGCTTTCCGTACTGAAGCTCCGCCGCCCTGTTTAAATCATATTTCTGCTGGGCAGCCTGGATCTCACTGTTCAGATGCTCAATCTCCTCCCTCAGCTTGGAGAGCCGGTCTACGGAAGCCTTTTCGTTCTCCCACTGAGCCTTCTGAGCTGCGAACTCGTCCCGAAGCTCTGCCAGCTCCTTCTGCAGATCCTCCAGGCGATCCTGGCTTAGCCGGTCTGTCTCCTTTTTCAGAGCCGCCTCCTCGATCTCCAGCTGCATGATACGCCTGGATTTTTCGTCCAG
Source organism: Clostridium sp. M62/1 (assembly GCF_020736365.1). Lineage (NCBI taxonomy): Bacteria > Bacillati > Bacillota > Clostridia > Eubacteriales > Clostridiaceae > Clostridium > Clostridium sp. M62/1. The sequence goes on from NZ_CP085988.1 coordinate 3,742,666, forward strand.
CTCTGTGGGCAGGGAGTCAAGCTCTGTCTTGATCATGGCGCAGGCCTCGTCAACCAGGTCAATAGCTTTATCCGGCAGGAACCGATCCGAGATATAACGGTCGGACAGCACAGCCGCAGATACCAGAGCCGAGTCTGTAATCTTAACCCCGTGGTAAACCTCGTAGCGATCCTTCAGCCCTCTCAGAATGGAGATCGTATCCTCCACGGTCGGCTCGTCCACATGAACCGGCTGGAACCGTCTCTCAAGAGCCGGATCCTTTTCGATGTACTTCCTGTACTCGTCGAGGGTGGTGGCTCCGATACAGTGGAGCTCTCCTCTTGCAAGCATAGGCTTTAACATATTTCCCGCATCCATGGAGCCCTCTGTCTTTCCGGCTCCCACGATGGTATGAAGCTCGTCGATGAACAGGATAATCTGTCCCTCGCTCTTTTTGACCTCCTCGAGGACAGCTTTCAGCCTCTCCTCAAACTCTCCTCTGTACTTGGCTCCGGCCACAAGGGCGCCCATATCCAGGGCAAACAGCTTCTTGTCCTTCAGTCCCTCCGGCACATCGCCGCGGACGATCCTCTGGGCCAGTCCTTCCACCACGGCCGTCTTTCCGACGCCGGGCTCACCGATCAGCACCGGATTGTTCTTCGTCTTTCTCGACAGGATGCGGATTACATTCCGGATCTCGCTGTCCCGGCCGATCACCGGGTCTAACTTCTGATCCCTTGCCCGCTCCACCAGATCATACCCGTATTTGTTCAGCGTATCGTAGGTGGCCTCCGGGTTGTCGCTTACCACCCTCTGGTTGCCCCTGACGGTGGAAAGTGCCTGGAGGAAGCCCTCTCTGGTAATATTGTAAAGCCTGAAGAGTTCCTTCACAGCTCTGTTTGGCTGCTTCAGCATGGAGAGGAACAGGTGCTCCACGGAAACGTACTCATCTCCCATGGCCTTGGCCTCATCCTCTGCATTTACCAGCACCTTGTTGGCATCCTGGCTGAAATACACCTGTCCGCCGGACACCTTCGGCAGCTTCTCAATGGCAAGCTGCACCTCGTTTAAAAACTGGTTCTCCTGGATCCCCATCTTGGTGATCAGCTTTAAAATCAGGCTGTCGTCAATGGTGAGCAGGCTGTAGAGAAGGTGCTCCTGATCAATCTGCTGGTTCCCATATTCATAGGCCAGCTTCTCTGTTCTCTGAACCGCTTCCAGCGATTTCTGCGTAAATCTATTAATGTTCATAAATCGTTGTCCTCCTTCCGAACAATGATTAAGTGAAGTCTTTTTTGTTCTAGTCGTAATATAACACGTATTATTAGCACTGTCAAGAGGTGAGTGCTAATTTTTTTATTTTTTGTTCTCCGCTAATCTTTCATGTTCTGGAATCACATAATCATTGGGAATTTTAAAAACAGGGGCCTTTTCAGGGCCCTGTCAGACACCCGTATTCTTACGCTGGCTTTATGCTCACTGTTAAACCCTTACACCGGGCTTTTTATCATCTCCCTCAGCTCCTGCATTCTCAGATCCGTGCGGGCTATGGTATCCGCGCACTCTTTCAGTCCCTCAGAGATTTTCTGACCTTCCTCAAGCCCCTTCTTGTAGCGGATCTGATGCTCCAGACTTGCCCAGAAATCCATGGCAACCGTCCGGATCTGGATTTCCACCCTCATATTTTCTTTTCCCTTTGAGAGGAAAATGGGTATTTCAACAATCAGATGAAGGCTTCTGTAGCCATTGTCCTTCGGCTTCTCTATATAGTCCTTTTTCTCGATAAGAAGTACGTCCTCCTGGCTCAGCAGCATATCCGCCACATCGTAAATGTCGCTGATAAAGGGACAGATAACCCTGATTCCTGCCACGTCGTTCAGATTCTTCTGAAATGGATTCCACCGCTACAGGCAGTCCTCTGGCCTTCAGCTTTTTGGCAATGCTGTAAGGCCTTTTTATCCGGGACTGAATGCCCTCGATGGGGTTTCTCTCCGCGAAAGACGACAGTTCGTCGTTTAATACCTCCAGCTTGGTCGTCACCTCCCTGACGGCCGCCCTGTATTTAATCATAAGACTTTCAAACTGATCCAGCAGTTCCAGCTTTTCCACGGATGTAGCCTCTTTGTCGTCTCCGCCGAAGAAATCCTTCAGGGCTTCTGCCCTGTCTGCCAGCTTTGCCTCATATGATATTTCCATATTTTTCTGTACCATCCTTTTTTGTTGCGTCAGTTCTTCTTAAAGAATTCATAACTGGCGGAGCTTATTCTCCCTCAATCTGCCTGAGAGCCTTCTTAAACTCAAAGCTGAACAGCACAGCCGTAAAGGTTACTGCCAGAAAATCTGCCACCGGCTCGGCCATGTAAACGGCGCGGCTCTGATCTGCCTGGAAAATCATCGGCATAATGTAGATCAGGGGAATCAGGAGTATAAACTTTCTCATGACAGCCACAATAATGGAATCCTTGGCCTTTCCCAGAGAGGTGAAGGTCATCTGGCAGGCTACCTGAATTCCAAACAGGAACAGACAGGTCATATAAATCCGAAGCGCTGTGCCTGTAAATTCCAGAAGCTCTGCGTCCGTTGTGAACATAGCCGCAAAGGCCCTCGGAAACAGCATTACGAGAATCCACAGCGCGGTGGAATAGACGAGACTGCTCTTTAAAAGGAGCTTAAAGGCATCCTTCACCCGTTTTCCATTGCCGGCTCCGTAGTTATAGCTGATAATAGGCTGTGCGCCCTGACCCAGCCCCTGAAGCGGCAGCATGGCAAACTGCATAACGCTCGTAAGAATGGTCATAGCTCCAACTGCAATATCTCCGCCGTATTTTAAGAGGGAGGAGTTAAAGCAGATGGAGATAATGCTCTCGCTGGACTGCATAATAAAACTGGACAGTCCCAGAGCCAGGCTGGGAAGGATGATTTTCTTCTCCAGGCGCATATACTTCCTTCTGATTTTGAGATGGGTCTTCTTTCCCATCAGGAAGGCCAGCACCCATATGCAGGACAGAGCCTGGGAGAGAACCGTCGCCAGAGCCGCACCCCGCACTCCCATTCCAAACGTAAAAATAAAGATCGGATCCAGGATAATATTGGTAACCGCGCCTATCAGCACTGAGAGCATACCCGTCCTTGCAAAGCCCTGGGCCGTGATAAAGGAGTTCATTCCCAGGGTCATCTGGACGAAAATCGTTCCAAGCGCATAGATGTTCATGTAGCTGACGCCATACTCCACCGTATTTTCACTGGCTCCGAATGCCAGCAGGAAATCCCGGTTCCAGAGAAGCAGCGCTGCCGTCAGAACTACGGAAATAATAATCTGTGTGCAGAAGCAGTTCCCAAGGGTCTTCTCTGCTGACACCTTGTCTCCCTTTCCCATAAAAATGGAAGTCCTGGGAGCTCCTCCAAATCCTACAAAGGCCGCAAAGGCCGACACGATCATAATCAGAGGCATGCACACGCCCACACCCGTAAGCGCCATGGCCCCCTCTCCCGGAATATGGCCGATGTAAATCCTGTCTACAATATTATAGAGCATATTAATAATCTGTGCAGCCACAGTGGGCAGCGCCAGCTTTAAAAGAAGCCTGCCAATAGGCTCTTTCCCAAGAAAATCTCTGTCGTCCTTCATTGCTGTTCCCTCCTCTTCTCCGCTTTGCTGATATTGCTGCCAATCTGCTCGTTGACTCTGTGGAAGGTTTCAATATCCTCCTCTGACAGTCCCCTGAAAATCTCTCTGTGAAATGCTTCCCTGATCTCGTCCAGCTCCCTGACGATATCCCCTGCCTTTTCTGTCAGAGACAGGTGGATTCGTCTTCTGTCCTTCCTGTCCTGGGTTCTGGAGATAAATCCTCTCTGGGCCAGGGATTCCACTGCCTGAGAGACATTGCTCTTCTGGAGCATCCTCAGCTCCACAATATCAGCCGCCGTATCCTTCCCCGGATTATTATTCAGAAAGCTGATTACCGTTGCCTCCATCAGATTCATCTGATACTTTCCGCAAATCTCCTTAAGCATACTCTCATGGAGCCTGATAATCCTCCTGATATTTATCAGAAATTCCGTGCTGTGACTCAATTCTGCGCCTCCCGTCTGTATAGTTATTAAAAATAACCGTTTCAACAGGAACTATTATACTGCTGATTTCCAATCTGTCAAGCACGGAATATCACCATCTGCAGATTCAGGCGGCACAGCCAAGTCTTACCGCAGCCTCTCTGTCAGGACAGCTCTACCTTTTTCGCGGCAATCTTTTCCGCAAAAGCCTCATCATGCTCCACCAGCACCATGGCAGCTTTGCTCTCAGAGAGCAGCTGTTCCAGCTGCATCCTCGTAAACACATCGATGAAATTCAAAGGTTCATCCCACACATAGAGATGGGCACTGGTACAAAGGCCCGCAGCCAGAAGCACCTTCTTTTTCTGCCCCTCGCTGTAGGTTTCCATAGGCTTTGAAAACAGCTCCCTGGAAAATCCCAGCTTTCGAAGGACCGCCAGAAACAGCGTTCTGTCAAGCCCCCTCTGCTCCTGAAAATCTGACAGAAGGCCCCAAAGGCCGGAGGCATCCTGGGGGACATAAGAGATCACAAGACCAGGCGCCGTTCTGACAGTTCCGGCCAGCAGACAGGGCTGAGCCGGCTGCTGCCTCTGCTTCGCCCCCTTCATCGGTTCCCCGTCATCTGCCGCGGGCTTCTCCCCGCCGGCTTCACCCCTTCTGACATCGTACCCGCAGGCCTGAAGAATCGCTTTTAAGACGGTTGACTTCCCGCTGCCGTTTTTTCCCGTCAGGATGACCCGCTCTCCCTGCCGGACAGAGAAATTCAGCTCTCTAAAGATAGCTTCTTTCGTACTCTGCGGATCATATCCCAGCTTCACGTGTTCAAAGGAGACAAGCTCCTCCCGGAAGTGGGAAAGGGGCATCAGCTTTAAGATCTCTGCCTCCTCCCTGTCCTCCAAAAGCCCCTCCTTCTCCTGAATGGCCTTCTCTCTTCTCTGCTCCATACTTTTTCTTCTCTGCTGCATTTTTCTGGATTTTTCTCCCAGATAGCTTCTGCTTCCGATAAATTTTCCATTTACGTAAGATCCGGTTCCGATTTTCAGATTTTCTGAATGATCGGCCCAGGAAGATGCCCTGGCCGCCGACTCTTTCAGTCTTCCGATCTCCTTTTTCAGCTTTTCATTTTTCTGCAGCTCGAAGGCCTCTCTTTTCTCCCTGTTTTCCCACCAGGAAGAAAAGTTTCCCTGAACCACCTCAATATTTTTCCGGTTCAGCGCCAGCACATGATCAATACAGCCGTCCAGAAAACGTCTGTCGTGGGACACCAGAATAAAGCCCTTTTTCCGGCTCAGATACTGGCTCACCTGCTTTCTCCCCTCCGAATCCAGATGGTTTGTGGGCTCGTCAATCAGCAGAAAGCGGTTTTCGCTGCTGAACAGGAGCGCCAGAAGCACCTTCGTCTGCTCTCCCTTGCTGAGAGTCCGAAAGGGCCTGAAAAGCACCTCCTCCTTCACGGAAAGAAGGTTCATCTCCCGGCACAGCTTCCAGAACTCATAGTCCGGCTTCACCTCCTCCACCACGTCTATGGTATTTTTTTCCATGTCCTTGACCGGATACGGAAAGTATTCAAAGGCTTCCGGGGACGCTATCGTTCCCCGATACTCATACTGGCCCATCAGAAGCTTCAGAAAGGTAGTCTTTCCCCTTCCGTTCCTTCCTATGAATCCCAGCTTCCAGTCTGTGTCTATGGTAAAGGATACATTCGCAAAAATATCCTCCCCGCTTCCGTCGTAATAAAATGTAAGGTTCTTTACCTGAATCTGTGACATATCCATTCCCTCCTTCTGTCTCCCGTGCAGGAGGCCGGTCCCGCTGCCGGACAGCTGTCAGCACAGTCTGGCCGGATTTTCCTTTCTGCCGCAGTGCGATCCCCGCGGAGCGTTTTCATATAACAGGGAACGAGGTTTCCTGTTACATGAAAAAATGGGATGCAGGAAAATCCTGCATCCCATTCACCAGTGATATAGAGGTCTGTGTCCGCCGTCAGGGTATATTCTCAGGCTGCCCGGCTTTGCATCTGCACGCTCAGGCCCTCAGCTTTCCCCCATCTCTCCGGCTCTAGCCCCGTCTGCAATCTCAAAACAGACACCGGAGGCGGCGGTTTCCAAGTTTATCTCAATGAAAAGAATCACGTATTCCTGCATCACACGAACAGCGGGCTGTCTGCCCTGCTCTCCATGCACCTCATTCAGTTGAATTATCTGCAGAAATACAGCTTCATCCTTTCATCTCCAATCTGTCCTTCATGAACGGTGCAGAGTCTTCTGTCTGCATCCGTACCGGATCACTATATCAGCATTGGAGGAAATTGTCAATAGGGGTTTTCTGCCGTTCACCCTATCCCGGCAGACAGAGCCTATGACAGGATCTCTGCCCCAAAGGGCATCAGAGCCAGCTTTGCAATTTTAAAATGCTGGAGTCCGAAGGGTATGCCGATGATTGTGACACAGCAGAGAATCCCCATCACAGCCGACCCTGCCGCCATGGGGAGCCCCGTTGCAATAAGCCAGATGATGTTCAGCAGAAGGGAACCGGCCCCGCCGCCGTACTGCACTTCCTTTCCGAAGGGGAAAAAGCTGAGAGACGCAAACTTGAAGCACTGAAGTCCTACCGGAATCCCTATGATGGTAATGCACCAGAGGCAGCCGGACAAAACCCAGCCAAGGCCGCTGATAAGCCCGCCCATAAGGAACCAGAGGATGTTGCCTAAAAGACTCATTATCTGATGACAGCCCCTTTCTATATAAATAGTTATAAATAGCTCATCCTTTTGCTCTCCATCTATTATAACGAGTCTGTCAGGCAAAACACTTCAAAATTTAAAACCTTATGTCCTTAAATTTCTCGATATGCTGCTTGATGGCTGTCTCCACCGGCATCCTCTCTGCGCTGGATGCTCCGTAGAAGCCGTGCACTCCCTTCGTATGCTGCAGTACGTAAGCTGCATCCTCCGGGCTGGAAATAGGACCTCCATGGCAGAGTACGATCACATCGCTTCTCTCTGCCACAGCGGCATCGTGGATTTCCTGAACCACCTTTACTGCCGCATCCAGCTCCATGATGGTCTCTGCTCCGATAGAGCCTCCCACGGTGCAGCCGCAGTGGGCCACAACCACATCCGCCCCTGCCTTTGTCATTTTCACAGCCTCTTCCGGGTTAAACGCATACGGGGAGGAGAACAGGTCCATCTCATGGGCGATATGTACCATCTCTACTTCCAGGTTATAGCTCATTCCCGTCTCTTCAAAGGTCTGCCTCATCCTTCCCTCAAACAGACCGACGGTGGGGAAATTCTGAACGCCTGAATAGCCGATCTCCTTTACCTTCTTCAAAAACAGGTTCATATCCTTAAAAGGATCTGTTCCGTTTACTCCCGCCAGAACCGGCGTATGCTTCACCACCGGCAGGATCTCTCCGGCCATGTCCATAACTATCTGGTTGGCATCTCCATAGGCCAGCAGACCGGCGCTGGAGCCTCTGCCCGCCATCCTGTATCTTCCTGAGTTGTAGACAATAATCAGATCCGTTCCGCCGGCCTCCTCAAATTTAGCGCTGATGCCTGTGCCTGCTCCCGTTCCGATAATCGGGCGTCCCTCCTCAATATTTTTTCTAAGCCTTCTTAAAATTTCTTTTCTCTCTACAGCCATTTTCTGCTTCCTTTCCCACTGGCTCAGCCAGTGTCTGTTTTTTCTATTCCATGATGCTTTTCAGCACCTCTACGCACCGTTTGGAAAATTCCGGATCATTGATATTGGCATCCACCCGATAAACGGGTATTTCTTTTTTTAGATTTCTCTCAATGGCCTGAAACAGGACTTCGTCTGTCTCCCAGTCACAGAATACCTCTCCCCTGCCGTCCAGGATGGACAGCCCCTTAAGGGGGAACAGGAAGGCTGTCGGGGCCTTCGAGGCATTCGCCTTCTGAGCCAGAATCTCCCCCAGCTTTTCATTCTCCTGCCTGTTTGTCCTCATCAGAGTCACCATGGGATTCCACTCATAGAACAGCCTTCCTGCCTTCCTGTATTTTTCCGGCACTGTCTGGCTGCTTCCGAAATTGACCATGTCAAGGCATCCCGGCACAATCACATGGGGGATCCCGGCTGCTGCCGGGCCGTCAAGGCGCTCCGGGCCTGCTGACAAAATCCCTCCGCAGAGCTCATCTGCCCATTCTGTGGTAGTAATATCCAGGCAGGCGTTGCAGTAGCCCTCCCGGATCAGCTCCTCCATGGTCCTTCCTCCGCCTCCGGTGGCGTGAAACACAAGGGGCGAATAATCCTTTTCCAGCAGCTTCACACACTGCTCCACACAGGGCGTTGAATTTCCGAACATGGACAGAAACACCACCGGCTTTTCTTCTCTTTCTTCCTGGGGATCCATCTGGGCCATCCCGCAGACAGCCCCCGCCGCTCTTGAAATAATCTGTCTTGAGAACCGGTTAATGCCGCACAGATCCACGATGGAAGGGTACAGCACAATATCCTTTGTCCCCACATATTCCCTGGTATCCCCGGACGCCAGAGTGGTAACGCATACCTTGGGAAATCCGATCGGAAGGGCCTGCATGGCTGAGGCGGCAATGGAAGTTCCGCCGCCTCCTCCCATACTGATCACACCGTTAATCTTGTTTTCTCTGTACAGCTGCCGGCAGATGCTTTTTGCTCCCTGGCACATAATTCTCATGGCATAGCCTCTGTCCTGCTTTTCCCTTAAATGGCAGATCCGCTCTCCGGCCGCCCCGGCCACCTCGTCGGATGTGACTGAAATCTCAAACTGGACCTCCGGCTCAAAAATCCCTGTATCCATCGTCAAGATTTTGACCTCTCTCCTCAAAAGCTCCCGGTAAAGATATTCAAATTCTTTTCCCTTTGAGTCAAAGGTTCCCATCATCAAAATACATTTCATCTGCAACGCCTTTCTGCCGCCTGTCAGAATCTTTTAGTAATTTCCTTCGTGGCTGGCTCTGTACTCTTCCAGATTCTCTGCTGTTACAAGCAGCGGCTCAACGTAGATTTCCTTTTCCTCCAGAGTCTCACCTGCAACCAGCTTCTGCATTGCCTCAAGGGCAGCATCACACTGTGCCTGGGCATTCATGTCAAAGGAACCGCTCTGCTCGCCTGCCGCGATTGCATCCAGCGTATTCTCCTCGCAGTCGTTTGAATAGATCGGGATCGTGCCTAACACACCGTTGTCTCTCATTACCTGGCGCACGCCGGTTGCCATTCCGTCATTCATACATACGATACCGTCAATCTCCTCGCCGGATGAGAACCAGGTTTCTGTCAGTGCCATTGCCTCCTCTGCATTCCAGTTGCCGGCGCCGTCGAACACTACATTGATCTCCGGGAACTCTTCAAGAGCCTTATCGTAGCCCTCGCGGATTGCCACAGTGGCTCCATGGCCCTCTGAACCATTGACAATCGCAAGATTAAATGCCTCTCCCAGTTCCTCCACCTCAAGTCGGATTGCCTCATAGCCTGTCTCTGCAAGGCTGCAGGCCACTACACAGTCCACATTTGAGTTATCCTTGACTCCCTCGTGCAGCGTGATGACAAACATACCTGCTTCCTTTGCCTCCTTGAAGCCCTGTGTCACGCCCTCTCCTGTACAGTCGCACACAATTCCCACATACTGTCCGCTTGCGATTCCCTGCTCGATCTGGGACAGCTGTGTGGCCTCGTCTGAATCTGCAGTCAGATGATCCACCTCAAATCCGTAGTCCTTGGCCGTGTCCACAAACACCTCTCCCATATAGGACATAAAGGAATTGTTGTTGTGAGTCTGAAGAAACAGCAGCTTTCCGAGATTTTCGCTTTCTGCCTGCTGGGCCGCCGTCTCCTCTGTGCCTGCGGCCGCTCCTGTGGTCTCTGTTTTTTCTGCTGCCGCTTCAGTGGCTCCTGAGGAGGAATCAGACGGACTGCATCCCGCCATTCCAAGTACAAGACCTCCCGCTAAAAGAATCGACATCATCCTCTTCATTTTTTTCATAATCTCTGCCTTCCTTTCTTCTTTTATATTTTTATATTTGTTTTTGCATTTTTGGTATTTTCCGATTTGCAGAATTTATCTCTGCGCTCTCTTATTTCTTCTTTCGGTTTACGTGAACATCAATATAGACTGCCGTAAAAATAATGGCTGCCTGCAAAATCTGCTGGAAGTATGTATTAATTCCCAGTATATCCATTCCGTTGCTGATAACTCCCACAATCAGGACGCCTATCATGGTCCCGTACATGGTTCCCACTCCCCCTGAGAGGGAGACTCCGCCTATGACGGCTGCCGATATTACCGTCATCTCATATCCGTCTGCCGAGTTGGCATTTCCGGATGAGATTCTGGACGCCATCAAAAAACCGCAGATGCCGGCGCAGAGCCCGCTGAGCACATAGACCGAAAACTCAATCAGCTTTGTATTGATACCTGAATACCTGGCTGCCTCCTTATTTCCTCCCAGTGCATAAACCTTCCTCCCATATGTGGTAAAATGGAGAAGAATGACTCCGATGATCATGGCTGCTATAAAGTAAAACACCATGTAGGGAATCCCGTAATTCACAACCTTTCCGCTCTCATCGAAGGTTCTCCCCAGAAAGCCGTTTGAAATGTTGACAAACTCCTGATTCAGGTTGAAAATTGCCTTTGCATTGGTGTATACATAGGCTGCGCCTCTCGCTGCAAGCATCATGCACATGGTCATGATAAACGGCGGGATCCGGCAAAATGCGATTCCAAAACCATTGACTGCACCGCATAAAATACCGATTGCAACGGATATCAGAATCGGGACGCTCCACGAAGGCGCAAAAAAACTCATAGAAAAGAATGAGGTGGAGATGGATATCTATCCGGACGACAATTTAAGCGGTGCAAAAAACGGAGTCAATGTGCCTATTCACATCGAAGGGCGCACCATCGGTGTGATAGGCGTGACCGGAAATCCCCAGGAACTGCAGGATATTGCCATGGTGATCGGGGAGATGGCCAACATTATGTTTATGAACACCCAGCAGAGTATGAAGGACGCAAGCCTCGCCCGGCGCAGAAGACTTTTCTGCGAGGAGCTTCTTCTGAACTCCAGGCTGGTCATCAATTCAGAAACCCTGAAAAGAGCCGAAGAGCTCTCCCTTCCGATTCAGCGTGTGCAGTCCATAGGGGTATTTCATATACCGGAATTTATCTCAGAAACAGAGCGCCTCGCCATTGATGATAAATTGACCTCCCTGCTGAGGACCTTCCTGGGAGATTCCGTCTACATCCACCATCACCATATCGGGCAAAATCTCGCCGTGTTCTTTCACTTCAGGGCCAAAGGCTCCGCTGTAGCCCATATTAACGCCATAATCAGAGAGCTTTCCATGCAGAAACAGATCCACATATTCTGCGGTTTAAGCTGCTGTGTAAAAGATCCCTCTCAGATCCACACTGCCTACCTGTATGCAGAAAAAGCCATGGAGATCGCTTCCCATGCCGGGATCAGCCAGTGTCTGATCTATGAAAACCTGGCCCTGGAAATTATCATCAGCCAGCTTTCTCCCGACAGTATTCACGCATTTTTAGATAACGTGTGGAAAGATGCAGAGCCAGGTCAGAGGAATCAGGCCGCAGATTTCCTGGCCGTCTACTTTGACTCCAACGGCTCGCTGGACCAGATCGCCCAGAAACTATACATACACAAAAATACGGTACAGTATAAAATCAAAAAAATCATCGATCTGACCGGCTACGATCCACGGCTTCCAAAAGATGCGGCTGTTTTGTTTTTAGCGTACAAGCTTTTAAACTTATAGCCGGAAACCCTGAAGCTGATTTTCCAGTCCCAGGGAGAGACGGCGCGGCAGAAAGAGAGCCGTCTGCAGGATAATCCGCGCTGACGGCTTGACATGGAGCCGGCTCAAAGTGGTACACTTAATTTATCATTCATTTACAAAAATCGTATGAGAGGAGACGGTTATTACTATGACAATCGCAGAAGTGAGCAAAAAATACGATATAAGCGCAGACACACTCCGGTACTATGAAAGAATCGGGCTGATCCCTCCCGTTCCCAGAAACAAGAGCGGGATCCGCGATTACGGCGAGGATTCCTGCCGATGGATTGAGCTGATGAAATGTATGAGAAAGGCCGGTGTGCAGATCGAGGCGTTAATCGAGTATGTAGCCCTGTTTCAGCAGGGAGATGGCACCGCAGAGGCCAGGAAGGCAATCCTGGTGGAGCAGCGTGAACGGCTGATGGAGCGAATGGCCGACATGCAGGCGTCCCTTGAACGCCTGAACCAGAAAATCGAGCGGTATGAGCAGGTTATCATTCCGGCTGAGAAAGAGCTGAAACGCTTTTAAGAACAGGGAGGAAGCCGTTTACTGCTTCCTCCCTCTGCTCTCCTGCAGTAAGCCTATTCCAGGGCATTTTCCACCGAAAAGTCATCCGGCAGCGCTGTCACATAAGGCTGTCCTTCTGTTTCCCGGTCAAATTCCTCCTTCGCCTTTTCCAGAATCTTTGGATTTTCCATCAGCTTCAGTCCCGCTATGGCCAGGATCTTTGCAGCAAACAGCATTCCCTTCATTCCGATGGAGCTTCCCGCACAGGCGGCTGCCTGCCAGGTGTGGCCGTTTGTTCCCATAGCGTAGCAGCATACCTTGAAAAAGATCGCAGGCACGATGTGGCTCACATCCCCCACGTCTGTGCAGCCGTTTGTATCAAACTCCCGCATGGGCAGTATGCCTCTTAAAAGCTGCATATCCGTGCCGGTCATCCCTGCCTCCTTCAGCTTATTCTGGTAGGGAAGGGGCGTGGTTTCGTTTAACCGGCCTGCAAACGCGATCTCCTCCTCTGTCCATGGCTCCTGAGGCGCCTCCTCCATGGCTTCATAGGCTACCTCAGCCAGCACGCGGTTGTTTAACAGCGGACAGCATCCGCCTCTTCGCTCGTACTTTACCTCTGTCTCGGTTTCCAGCGCCGTGGCCTTCAGGATTTTTTCCAGCCTGCCGCAGACAAGCTCCATATCTTCCAGATTTTGGGCTTTGATGGAAAAATTAATTTTCGCATAGGCCGGTATCTGCCCAGGCAGGAATCCGCCGTCGGCCACGGCCCCATGGATGCTGCTTCCCGGGGGCAGCTGCTCGTGGATCATACTGGCGGCCAGCTTTGCCATCTCTGCCGCCAGTAGAGCACTCCTTCCGTTGTGGGGGGAGCTTCCCGAATGGGAACTCCTTCCGAAAAATTCTGCCCTCATTGAATGAACCCCTGCTTTTCCCCCTGTGAAAACATAGCTGAACCAGGACGGATGGTAGGCCATGGCCGCGTCGCACTCCCTGAATGCTCCGTTTTTTGCCATAAAGCCCTTTCCTGTCCCCACCTCCTCTGCAGGGCATCCATAAAAGATAACGGTTCCGGGCAGCTTCTTTTCTTCCATCTCCTTCTTCATGGCAACTGCCGCTGCCAGGTGGCCTGTTCCCAGCAGATTGTGGCCGCAGGCATGACCGTATTTCTGCCCCTCCACCGGTTCCTTCTCCGGCTTTGCCTTCTGGCTGAGCCCTGCCAGCGCATCGTATTCTCCCAGAAGCCCGATGACCGGGTGTCCGCTTCCCCATGATGCGCGGACAGCCGTCGGTATCCCGTATGCACCCAGAGTCACATCAAAGCCGAAGGATTTCAGAGTTTCGGCCGTCCACCTGGAGGCCTGATATTCCTGATAGGCGACCTCCGGATTCTCCCATATCTTTTTTGCAAGACCGATGAACACATCCCGGTTTCTGTCTATCTCCTCCACAGCAGTTTTTCCGGTCTGTCCTTCCTTCATGGTTCCGCCATAGTTTCCATATCCGGTTGTCGCCGTTTTCTCTCTGCTCTTGCCCATTTCCATTCTGTATTTCCTCCTCTTCCCTGTCCAAAGCGAATAAGCACAAAGTCCGTTTACAGGAAGGGGACGGGCAGCTGCCCATCCCCAGACTTTCATCAAGATTCCTTTTTCATCTTCGCAGATTTTGCTACTCCTGCTCCATCCACACATTTACCTCGCTGTTGCAGAGGTTCCAGTAGGTTTTCTGGCACAGCCCATGCACCTTATCTGTGGTTCCCCAGAGCAGGTTGTTGTTGGAATAGTAGAGGGCAGGCGTCAGCTCCATGGTCTTTTTCACAATTTCCTTGTAAATTTCCTTTCTCGCTGTCTGATCGGTCACCTCCAGGGACTGGCGGATCAGCTCGTCCATCTCCGGATCGTTTAAGCGGCAGCCGGCCGGAAGAGTGCCGATGTAATCAGAACCGAGGCATTTGCCGGTGAAGTTGTGAGGATCTACTGTGGAATCGATTCCTACCGCATAGATCTCATGATTGCCTGATGTGACAGTCTGGCTGTACACTGCCCATTCCGACATATTGATCTTGAGGTCTACATTTAAGTTCTGCTTCCAGTACTGCTGAAGGATGGTGGCAAGGCTTGTGTTGGTGGAAGAGTTTGACAATGTAATGGTAATCTCAAACCCATCCGGGTAACCGGCCTCTGTGAGAAGCTGTTTCGCATGTTCCGGATCGTATTTCTGCTTATACTCATCCATGGACGGGTCATAGCCCCAGGATGCCGGAGGCATCGGCTGTCCGGCATAGACGGCCTCCTCATACTGGTAGAGGCCGGCGCACAGATCCTCCAGATCCACAGCTTCCGCAAGGGCCTGTCTCACCTTCGGATCCGCTGTAATTCCCTTTTCCGTGTTGAATCCCACGAAGTTGATGCTGGTATTCGGGGCAACTAAAAGCCTTAAGTTGGGGTCCTCATTTACCAGCTTAACTGCCTCTCCTGAAATTTTGCAGGAAAAATCAATCTCCCCTGTCTTTAACCCGTTCACATGCTGGTTGATATCGGTAATCACCTTAAACACAGCACCGTCCAGGTATGGTTCCGGCCCCCAGTAATCCTCATTTCTGACAATCGTGGCCTCCTGATCCAGCTTAAACTCCTGCAGCTTGAAGGGGCCTGTTCCAATCAGGTGCTCTCCAAACTGATCTCCCCAGCCCTCTACCTCTTCCTTGGGCACAATCACATTGGTAGGTCCGGTCAGCACGTCGAGGAATACGGCGTTTGGCTCTGTCAGAACGCACTTGGCGGTGTGCTCGTCGATAACCTCCACATGGTCCAGCATAACAAGGGTTACATTCTTCGCCTCCTTGGCTCTCTCCAGAGAATACTTCACATCCTCGGCAGTCATCAGCCTTCCGTCCTGAAATTCACCCTTGTGGAAGTGTACGTCATCTCTCAGATGGAATGTATATTCCAGTCCATCGTCGCTGATCTCCCAGCTTTCCGCCAGAGACGGCAGGTATTCTGTCTGATCGTTATTATAGATAATAAGGGTGTCGCACACCTGGGAAATAATCCTCGACTCGTAGACGCTGGTTCTGTTCTTGGGATCCAGGTTCTTCGGGGAGCCTTCCAGACCTATTTTCAGCATTCCGCCCTTCTGGGGTACCAGATCCTCCTCTGCCACCGTTTCCTTTTCCACCAATGCAAGGCTGGTTTCTTCTGTTTCCTCTGCCTCCTGGTTTCCTCCGCTTCCCCCGCAGGCTGTCAGCGAAAAGGCTGCCGCTGCCAGAAGCATCATCTTTGCTATCCTCTTTTTCATACATCTTCTCCTTCCTTTTTTTTAAAATCTTCTTAAGAGTCTGACTGCCCTGTGCAGAAATTCCTCTTTCTCCTCTTTCTTTCCCTGTCCCCTTCTGCCCCGTCCATTTAAAGGGCTTTCAGCATCACTTCTGGTAGAGCAGACAGGCCACGCTGTGTCCCGGTTTTGCTTCCATAAGCTCCGGCGTCTTTTCCCGGCAGGCAGCCATACAGTTTGGACATCTGCCGGCCAGAGGGCATCCCTTCATGTCTCCGATGGGGCTTGGTATCTCTCCCTTCAGCTCGATCTCCTCCTTTTTCTCAAAGGGGCTTTCCGGCGGTATGGCGGAGAGCAAAGCCTTTGTATAGGGGTGGAGCGGGTTTTTATAGATTTCATCTGCCTCACACAGCTCCACAATCCTTCCAAGATACATAATCGCCACCCTGTCAGAGATGTGCTTGATCACACCCAGATCGTGAGAGATAAAGATGTAGGTGAGATTATATTTTTTCTGTATATCCTCTAGCAGATTCAGCACCTGGGCCTGAACGGAAACATCCAGAGCCGACACAGGCTCGTCGCAGACAATGATCCTGGGATTTAGAGCCAGGGCCCTCGCCACATTGATTCTCTGGCGCTGCCCTCCGGAAAATTCATGGGGAACGCGGTGCACATGCTGGGCGTCAAGCCCCACCTCCTGCATCAGCTCCAGGACTGTTTTCTCTCTCTTTGCCGCATCCATCTCCGTCCGGTGGATCACCATGGGCTCAGCGATAATCTTCCCCGCCTCCTGCCTGGGGTCCAGAGATGCAAAGGGGTCCTGAAACACCATCTGCAGATCCTTTCTGGCATGCTTAAGCTCCTTTCCCCGAAGTTTCAGGAGCGATTTTCCCTCATATTCAATCTCACCGCCTGTAGGCTCATGGAGCCGCACCAGACACTTGCCGAAGGTAGATTTTCCGCAGCCTGACTCGCCGATGATTCCAAGGGTTTCTCCCTCATAAATATCGATGGATACGTTGCTCAGCGCATGAAGTATTTTTTTCTCTCCGCCGAAGGAAGCGGAACGCAGTCTGAAATCCTTGGACAGATTTCTGACTTTCAGAATAACCTTCTTAGTTTCCCCCATTCCTCTCCCCCCTTTTCAGTGCAGTTTTTCCATTCTGCCTATGGCAGGCAACAAAGTGTCCCGGCTCTGTCTCTGTCAGCTCAGGTACCTTTTCCATACAGATCGGGGAAGCATATGGACACCGGTTGTAAAAATTGCAGCAGGTTCCCGTCAGCCGCAGATCCGGCGGCATCCCGTCTATGGCCACCAGCCGTTTATTTGTATCATCCGACAGCTTCGGCATGGAATCAAGAAGCCCCCATGTATAGGGATGAAGGGGATTTCTGTAGAGTTCCTTAGCGCTCGTATATTCCACCGTCTTTCCCGCATACATGACCATTACACTGTCGCACATCTCCCACACAATTCCCAGGTTGTGAGTGATCATCAGGATGGCCACTCCCTTCTCCTTCTGAAGTCCCCGAAGGAGCTTCAGCACCTGGGACTGGACGGTCACATCGAGAGCTGTCGTCGGCTCGTCCGCTATCATCATTTTCGGCTCGCAGCAGATAGCCATGGCGATGATCACCCTCTGGCACATTCCGCCGGAGAGCTCATAGGGGTAGGAATTGATCCGGCTTTCCGGATTGGGAATTCCCACCTTTCTCAGGGCCTCAATGCTGATCTTCAGGGCTTCCTCCCTGCTGATCTCGCTGTGATGGGTCCGGATCATCTCCACCATCTGGCTTCCTATCTTAAACACCGGATCCAATGATGTCATGGGGTTCTGGAAAATCATGCTGATGTCCCGTCCCCGGAACTTCAGCAGCTCTTTCCCTGAGAGCGCTCTCACATCCCTGCCCTCAAAATTGATTTCCCCGTCCACAATGTTTCCGATTTTCGGCGGAAGGAGCCTGATAATAGAGGAGGCCGTCACACTTTTTCCGCAGCCGGACTCACCCACAATGCCGAGTATTTCTCCCTTGTCCAGGGTAAAGCTGACTCCGTCTACCGCCTTCACAGTTCCGCTGGCCAGGGAAAAATATGTTTTCAGATTTTTTACTGTCAATAAGCGTTCTCCCATACGTCCCTCCTGCCTATTTCTTCATCTTCGGATCCAGCACATCTCTCACACCGTCGCCGAACAGGTTAAATGCCAGCACAGTCAGCATGATAAACCCGCCGGAAAGCGTGGCAATATGCGGAGCTGTGTTCAGGCAGTCCTTGCCGGCCCGGAGGATATTTCCCCAGGAAGCCGTCGGCGGCAGAATTCCCAGTCCCAAAAAGCTCAGGGATGACTCTGCCAGGATCGCAGTCGCTATATTTAAGGTGGCGTAGACGATGATTGGAGAAATGGCGTTCGGCAGAATGTGGTGGACAAGGATACGGAATCCCGATGCGCCCAGCACCTTCTCTGCATTGCAGTATTCCTCATTTTTCAGAATCACCACCTGGCCCCGGACAATACGGGCAAATTTGGGAACATCCGCAATTCCGATTGCCATAATCACGTTGAAAAGGCCGGAGCCAAAAATCGTCATCAGGAAGATGGCCAGAAGAATAAACGGGAAGGCAAACATACCGTCCATAATTCTCATGATAATGCTGTCTGCCCATTTTCCATTGTATCCGGCGATCATGCCCAGAATGCTTCCCAGCACTCCGCCCATCAGTGTACCGCCCCAGGCCACTGCCATGGAGATCCTGGCGCCGTAGACAATACGGCTGAACAGATCCCTTCCCAGCTCGTCCGTGCCAAACAGGTGACCGTCTGTGCCCGGCGGCAGATATGCGTTTGCCAGGCTCAGGGCGTTGGGATCGTGGGTCGCGATCAGCGGGGAACAGACCGCAAACACTGTCATGATAAAAATGACGATAAAGCCGAAAACGGCGGTCTTGTTCCTCAAAAACTTGTGGAGCGCGTCATTGGAGCGTCGTTCCTTCCTGATCATCGCAGCATGGGATTCCTGGCTTAAGGCTCCCGCTTTCGTTACTTTGCTGTTCTCCATGCTCTACTGACCTCCTTTTGTGCTTTCTGCCGCAAACTTCGGGTTGATAATCATGTAAATAATGTCTGTGATCAGGTTGATGAACACAAAGGCAAAGGCCACGAGCACCACCGCACCCTGAATCAGAGAGTAGTCACGGTTGTCGATCGCCCCCACAATCAGGGAACCCATTCCAGGCCATGAAAAAATCGTTTCGGTCAGAATGGCGCCCGTAAACGCAGTCGCAAGCTGAAGGCCGAATACGGTCACAATGGGAGGAAGAGCATTTTTCAGAGCATGCTTCCAGAGGATCGCCTTCTCGCTCATGCCTCTCGCCCTGAGCGCCTTGATGGAATCATTGTTTATGACTTCCAGCATACTGGAACGGGTGATTCTGGTGAATGTAGCCGCCGGGGCTACCGTAAGGCAGATACAGGGCATAATCATGTGCAGCACCGTATCCCCAAAGCCTGACGTTCCCATGCCGAATGCGGGAAGAATTCCCAAGTTTACGCTGAACAGAAGCACCAGCATCAGAGCCAGCCAGAACCTGGGCATGGAAACTCCCACCAGCGCTATCACGGTTGCCAGGTAATCCCAGACAGAATACTGTTTCACTGCCGAGAGAATCCCCACGCTCAGCCCGATGACAACGGCAATGGCCATACTCGTCAGAGAAATCTGAAGTGTGTTGGGAAGCCTCTCAGCGATCAGCTCAAGAACAGGTCTTCCATAAGCGAAGGATGTACCGAAATCCCCGTGGAGAATATCCAGAATATACATCACATACTGCTCCGGTATACTTTTATCCATCCCCATCTCTGCCCGGAGCTTTTCAACCATCTCCGGCGTTGCCTGATCTCCCAGAACTGTAAGCACCGGATCTCCTGGTATCATCCTCGTAAAAATAAACGTAATCGTGAGAACGATCAGAAGAATCGGAATAATCTGGATCAGGCGCTTCAAAATCATTTTTGCCATAAAACACCACCCTTTTACATTTTTAGGCATTATCTGCAGTCTGCCTTCTACAATTTCTTGGTCAGTTTATAATACCACTGAATATCTGAAAAACACGGCGTTACATCCTCGTTTTTCGCTATTAATTCATCACTCCCCCTTCGTATACCCTCCATATAGTCCGTTTCTAAGTAAATATTCAAATTATTAGTATGATTATAAAAAAATATCAAACTATTGTCTAACAACTATTTTATTTTATCTTCACAATCTGTTAGCTGTTATTTTACAGAAATTTCCTGTTTTCACGGTTTACTCTTTTTTATTCTCCTATATTCATAACTATTCAGGATGTTTTTCGTAAGTATTGTCTTTTTACTTTATTTTTCGCAGAAATATCTGCTTTATTTTCAATACATAATTATTTGTCTGGTTATTATGTATCTTCAATTCTTTCTGACGCCCACAACCTTTAAGTTGTTGGATTTATCCGAAAATCTGTTGGACATTTTCACTATTTTATTTCTATACTTAACCACAAGAGTAATCTATTAAATAAAATCCGAAAAATACAGGGGGTAACAACTAAATGACAAAAAAAGAACGCATCAAAGCCGCCGTATCCGGCCAAAAGCCTGACTGTCTTCCCTACTCGCTCTGGACACATATGCCCGGTATTGACCTGGATCCGGTTCTTCTGGCTGAAAAGACTTATGAATTTTATAAAACCTATGACGTGGATTTCATCAAGACCATGAATAACGGTATGTATGCTATTGAGGATTTCGGCTGTGAGGTGGACTATTCAGATATTGAGAGAGGCGGTGTGGCCAGAGTCACAAAGACTCCCGTCCATGAGCCTGAGGACTGGCTCACTCTGAAAAAGTGTTCCTGCCATGAGGGCAGTCTGCACAGAGAGCTTGCCTCCTTAGAGCTCCTCCTTCAAAAGGTAAAAGGAGAGGATGTGCCTGTGGTGTTTACAGTATTCAGCCCTGCCACCACAGCCGATAAGCTGTCCGGCAAGAAAATGCTCTCCCACATCAGAAGCGGCCACGGGGAGATGGTCAAAAAAGCTCTTGAAATTATTACGGAGACTACCATGGAGGTGGCGGCAGAAGCTATCCGTCTGGGGGCTGACGGGATTTTCTTTGCCTCTCAGATGAGCTCCTATGATACCATGACGGCAGAGGAGTATATGGAATACGGGCGTCCCTATGACCTGAGAGTTCTGGAAGCCGCCGGGGACGGATGGCTTAACACCCTCCACGCCCACGGCAATAATATTATGTTTGAGGTTCTGAAGGACTATCCCGTTTCCGTCTTTAACTGGCACGCCTGGGAAACCCTGCCGGATCTGGACGAGGCTTTCTGCCTGACTGGAAAATGCCTGATGGGCGGCCTTCAGAGAATGGACATAACCAACCGGAACAAGAATGCCATTCAGCACCAGATTTTCGAGAGCTTCAAGCAGTTAAAGGGGCTCCATCAGATTCTCACACCCGGCTGCGTCATCCGCTACCCGCTGGATGATGAGATGCTAGAGTATGTAAAGCGCACTAAGGATTTTGTAGAGTCGAAAATGCAGAATCACATTTAATGGCGTTCCCGGTTCAGTGCATTCCCGTTCCGCCGGGGAATACTCCTGCAGAGCATGAGGCGGATTTTCCTGTTTTCATGATAAAAAGAACTGCGGGGGCGCGGCTTCAAGACAAGTTCCTTCCCATGGATCAAAAAAGAGGCAGAGAAACGGTTTCTCTGTCCTCTTCTCACAGCAGGCCGCTGCCGATGACCTGCTTTGCTATGGCGATAAATTCTCTGGCAGCCTTTGTCTGGTATTTATTTTTCAGATAGTTGACGGTAATCCGCTTGTGAGCCGATGGATAATCAAGGACAAACATCTTTGCCTTCTCCTGCCGGATCCTCGCATACATGGGACTGCTCTCCCCCAGGAATACCTTGGGCACTATGATAATTCCAAGGCCTGAAATACACAGGGAGATCATGGTCATAATATTGGCCGTCTCCAGGACAATATCCGGGGAAAATCCGCTGTCACGGCAGCTCCTTTCAAATACTGCGCCGATCCAGTTCTGATGCTTCATCTTGATAAACGGACAGTTTTTAAACACATCGATGGGCAGAGATTCCCGCCTTTCTATCTGAAGCCTTTCCTCTTTTGTGAAAAACTGTTCCAGGATGCAGGCAGGCACCAGAATCATGGTATGCTCCTCCTGCAGCGTTTCCGTCTGGATATTGGCCGGATCGTCCAGCTCAAAGCCTATGGTCAGATCCACCTTTCCCTTGTACAGGGCTTCGGTGATCTCGAGGGAGGTCTTTTCCATCAGATGGAGCTGAACCTGAGGAAATTCCCGGTGGAACCTCGTGATAAGAGGAGGAAGCATAACAGAGCCTCTGGCGTTTGGAATGCCCACGGTCAGCTCAGCGCTCCTGAAATCCCGTATATCCTGAAGCTCCAGCTCTGTCTGCTTTTTTACGTCCATAATCAGCTGGGCATTTTTGAGAAGCCTCTGCCCTGCCACGGTAAGCGTCAGAGGCGTATTTCTGTCAAAAAGCTGAACTCCGAAGTACTCTTCCAGCTTTGCAATGTGGTTGCTCAGTGACTGCTGGGAAATGTACAGGCGCTTTGCCGCCTTTGTAAAATTCATCTCCTCGGCTGCCACGATAAAATATTTCAGATTCAGAAAATTCATATAACACACCTCCCCGCCATCTTTATCTAACGATTATACGGCTGGGAGAGGCAAAAAGCAAGGTATATTATGTTTACCATAGCCCTTGCCCCGACAAACGATAATTTCTGTTAAGAAAGGATATTGATATGAACCAGTCAATCTGTGATCACTATACTGCAATTTTAAATACAGAGCTTATTACGGCTCTGGGCTGTACAGAGCCTATTGCCATCGCCTATGCGGGCGCAACGGTTCGGAAAGTCCTGGGAACCATGCCGGATCGCTGCGTGACAGCATGCAGCGGAAATATTATTAAAAATGTGAAGGGCGTCACGGTTCCCAATTCCGGCGGAATGAAGGGCATCGATACTGCCGCTGTTCTTGGCATTGTGGGAGGAAATCCTGAAAAGGTTCTGGCTGTTCTGGAGGATGTGACGGCCGAACAGATTGAACAGACGAAACGCCTGACCGCCTCGGGTTTCTGCCGGTGCGAGCTGGTCGAGGGGGTGGAAAACCTGTACATTGTCATCACCGCCTGCAAAGGCAGTGACTGGGCCCAGGTAGAAATCCGAAATTTTCACAGCAATATTACAAAAATCACAAAAAACGGCCGCACCCTCTTTGCATCTCCAAAGCAGGACGGCACTTCCTCCCCGGGACAGTCCCTGTTTCCGGACAAATCGCTTCTGAACGTCAGAGATATCCTGGACTATGCCGCATCGGTGGAGCTTGAAGCCATCCGCCCTGTCCTCTCCCGCCAGATCGCCTGCAACACGGCAATCTCCGAGGAAGGGCTTAAAAATCCCTGGGGAGTCCAGGTGGGCAGGACTCTCCTGAACGCTTACGGCTCCGGCAGCATAGCTGTCCGCGCCAGGGCTTCGGCGGCTGCCGGCTCTGATGCCAGAATGAGCGGCTGTCCTCTTCCGGTTGTCATCAACTCCGGCAGCGGGAATCAGGGTATGACCGTTTCTCTTCCCGTGATTGCATATGCCAGGGAATATCATATCAGCGATGAGCAGCTTCTGCGGGCTCTGGCCGTCAGCAACCTGATTGCCCTCCACCAGAAAAAATACATCGGAAGCCTCTCCGCCTACTGCGGAGCCGTCAGCGCAGCCTGCGGGGCAGGGGCAGGGATTGCCTGGATGTTCGGCGCTGGATATGAAGAGATCTCCCGGCTTATCACAAACACCATCGCCACCATCGGCGGCATGGTCTGTGACGGGGCCAAGCCCTCCTGCGCGGCGAAGATCGCTTCTGCCGTAGACTGTGCCATCACTGCCATGGAGCTTGCCCGCCAGGGCCTTTCCTTTCAGCCGGGCGAGGGGCTGGTGATGGAAAATGTAGAAAAAACCATTGAGAGTGTCGGCCGGATGGGACGCGAGGGCATGCGGTCCACAGATGTGGAAATTTTAAATATTATGCTCGGCAAATAAGAATAGCCTTCCTCCATTCCGGGTAAACTTATGCTGTAAGGACAGCCTGGCGGCTTCCTGATCCGAGTTTGCGGCAGACAGTTTCTGTCCTCTCTGTTTCTTGTCTGCGCCGGATTTTTGATGCTGCCAGGCAGGCTTCCATACGGAAAGGAATGATAGGGTATGCAGAAAACTTTAGGCGGAGCAGCTCTCACCCTCGCCATCATCGGCGCTGTCAACTGGGGGCTGATCGGCTTCTTCGGCTTCAATCTGGTTGCCTGGCTGTTCGGTACCTCGACCGTCTCCAAAATCATCTACGCGCTTGTAGGACTTTGCGGACTTTACCTGATCAGCTTTTACGGAAAACTAGGCAGCAGAGAATAGGCAAAAAACCTATAATGTACACTCTGGCAGGCAGGTGTTTTCACCTGCCTGTTCTCTCTGTCCGCTCCACAGCTGTTAAACACCAGCCAGGTAATTGTCTTTTCCATGCAACAATGATATAATGAGCACAAGCGAGCCTGCGAAAGCTTGCTCACGCGAGGCGAGCAGCGAATGGCGATCACAGGCTGTGCCGGCTTTCGGGCTAAGTTCCGCAGGATAACACCTATCAAAAATTAATTACCAGAAGGGAGAATATCATGGAAGATATGGAAATGAACCGTCTGCCTCTGATCGGCGACACTGCTCCCAGCTTTAAAGCTCTTACCACAAAGGGAACTGTCAATTTTCCTGAAGATTACAAGGGGAAATGGGTGCTGTTTTTCTCGCATCCCTCTGATTTTACCCCGGTATGCACCACAGAATTTATGACCCTTGCCTCCATGGCAGAAGAATTCAGGGCCCTGAATACAGAGCTTCTAGGGCTCTCTGTCGATTCCCTCTATTCCCATATCGCATGGGTACGCCGGATCGAGGAGCTTTCCTGGAACGGAATTGACCACGTGCATGTGGATTTTCCGGTTATCGCAGACCTGAATATGAAGGTATCTCACAAATATGGAATGCTTCAGCCAAATGTGTCCAGCACCCAGGCTGTACGGGCCGTATTTATCATCGATCCCCAGTCTGTGATCCGGGCAATCATCTATTATCCGCTGAATCTGGGAAGGAACTTTGACGAGATCAAGAGGGCTGTCCAGGCTCTTCAGAAGGCGGATGCCGAGCATTGCTCCACGCCGGCAAACTGGCGTCCGGGAGATGACGTGCTGATCCCTTCTCCGACTACCTGCGATGAGGCCAAGGAGCGGATGGAACACACACCGGAGGGCGAATACTCTCTTGACTGGTTCCTGAATTTCAGAAAAGAGAGCTAGCTTTTTATCCACTTTCCGCTTTCGGAAATGAAAAACCGTTATATCTCGATTCTACATATGGAGAAAGGCTGCTGCAAAAGGAAGGTTTCACAAACTTCCGTTTTACAGCAGCCTTTTTCACCAGGTCTTTTTCACCAGGTCTCTCTTCTCAGCCTATCCCATCAGGAAATCTAAAATATTCATAGCGCCGTCCGTCTCAGCCCGGTACAGCTCTGTGTATCCGCAGCTGCGGCAGCTGATCGTAATAAATTTCTTATTCTGAACATCAAAAATCTTTGCGAAATTTCCGCCTGTGGCCTGAAACTGATCGCTCACATACTCACCGCCCCCGCACTTGGGACATCTGTACTGCATTTTCTCCATATTCACCCTCCCTTCCAATCCGCCTGCCTGACTGTTTCATCAGCGGATCAGCTCTGCTTGTTTCTGCTCTGTGCCGCTTTCAGGGCAGGAATAAAGCACGGTCACTAAGTCGCCTTCCTGAGGCTCGCCCTCTAACTCCATAAGCTCCGAGCCTCTTTTTACGGTAACCTCTGTCTTATCATCCGCTTTTACCGTAAGCTCCTCCCCGCTCACTGCGCTCACCGTTCCGGAAACAAGGAATGCCGCCAGTCCGTCATCGCCGTCCCTGCCATCGCGCACCAGGACTACCTCCGTCTCTGTGGTATCGTCTCCCTGAATCCTCCCTGTGTAGAACAGGGTGGCATCGAGCCCCAGTGTCAGGCCGTCTGTGAAGCTGGCCGCCGAATCCTCCTTGGAAAAAATAATTCCGTCCGGATACTCCTGATTCTGAATGACAATGGAATTCATGGCAGCGTCCAGAACGGTTCCCGTCATCACGGAAACCGTCTCTGTCCCCTGTGTTTTTCCTTCTTCCTCTTGGCTCAAAGTCCCGGAGGTCTCCGAAGTATCATCCTCTGCCTCCTCCACAGCGCTCTGGGAGGCGCTCGCCGGCTTTGTCTCCTCCTGTCTTCCGCAGCCGGCTGCAAAGGTCAGCACTCCCACTGTCAGAGCCGCTGTCATGAGCCATCTGTCTCTCTTTTTCATGGCTGTCCATCTCCTTTCCCGTCAGCGCCCGTCCAAGAAAGAATCCTGCTTCGCAGGATTCTCCGCCAGCGGCGGGCCGCAAAAGCGACATTTTCCTCGTATTATATAGTAGTAGTGTTTATAGACCCTCTCCAAGGTCTGTATGCTATACTGTTTGGAGATACTGTGGATTGGTTTCATTTTCCTACCACTTGATGGTTACGGAAAGGCTCCAACCACAGTCTCTTTGTATCGTTGTTAATCAGTTAGATACCGCATGACGGTTGATTTAGAACGAGGTTACAAGCGCAGAGAGCTCTGTGGTCCTAAACAGTATCTAAATCTATTACTAAGGAGTGTTCTTATGATCTACGTTGGAATTGATGTCGCTAAGGATAAGCATGACTGCTTTATCACCAATTCAGATGGCAAAGTCCTTTTTCCGGTTTTTACCATTCAGAATAACCGGGATGGATTTGATGTTCTTTTTTCCAGGATTCAATCCTCTTCTTCAGATGTGTCCAATATAAAAGTAGGACTGGAGGCCACTGGACACTACTCTTACAACCTGCTCGGTTATCTTATTGACAAAGGTCTCCACACCTTCGTTATCAATCCGCTCCACACAAATCTTTACAGAAAAAGTCTCAGCCTTAGAAAGACGAAAACAGATAAGGTTGATGCCCGAACCATTGCTTTGATGCTCATGTCTGACGTGAACCTGAAGTCCTACTCAGATACATCATACCATAACGAGGAGTTAAAGTCACTCACCCGTTATCGTTTTCGTAAGGTTCAGGAACGCGCTCAGCTTAGACAGTCTGTTTCCAGGCTTGTTACCATTCTCTTTCCAGAATTGGAAAAACTTGTTCCTTCGCTTCATATCGCTTCTATCTACGCCCTTCTTTCCGAGTTTCCTTCTGCCGGAACGATTGCCTCCTGCCATTTGACACACCTGACGAAGCGGTTGGAAAACGCTTCAAAAGGCCGTTACAGCCGGGAGAAAGCGATTGAAATACGGAATGCTGCCAGAGCCTCCATCGGTTCCAACATGCCTGCCAAATCTCTGGAATTAAAGCACACACTCCGGCTAATTGGTGAACTGGATTCCGAAATCTCAGAAATTGAATCCGAAATCAAACGGATCATGGATGAAATCCATTCTCCCATCCTGACCATTCCAGGAATAGGCTACCGCATGGGCGCCATGATCCTGGCAGAGATTGGAGATTTCTCCCGCTTTGATTCGCCGGATAAGATCCTGGCATATGCCGGAGCTTCTCCATCTACCTATCAATCCGGGCAGATGGAATCCTCTTATTCCCACATGGAGAAACGGGGATCGCGCTATTTACGTTTTGCTCTGATCAATGCCACCAAATACGTCTGCCAATGGGATGAAACTTTCGGTGCATACCTTCAGAAGAAGATTTCTGAAGGGAAACACTACAACGTCGCCATCACCCACGCCGCAAAGAAACTTGTACGGTTAATTTACGCAATGGAAAAATCCGGCAAACCTTACATAAAAACGGCATAACTTTTTCTGCCCTATAACACTCTTTTAGAGCACCGATATCCGATGCTCTGTTTGTCGTGCGATTTTCAAGGTACAACGATCTATGAAATGCGTTCCCGCAATTCATTCAAAAGTCTTCATTTTAGACTTGACTTTTAATAGTTAGTCTTTCCGCCGCGCGCCGGCACAGGCCTTAAAACCTTCCGAATGTGTCTACCAGGAAGGCCAGATACCCTGTCTCCCTCTCTCCGAAGGCTCCCGGCTTCATCCTCCACTTCCAGTTTCCTCCAACCGTTCCCGGCGTATTCATTCTGGCCTCATTTCCCAGCCCGAGGACATCCTGCATCTGGAAAACTGCCACACTGGCAACCGAGCCATAGGCTGCCCGGAACACCTTGTCAGGCACCTCCTCGTGGTGTGCTGCTCCCAGATAATCCGCAATATACTGCAGCTCCCACCACTGCCTTGCCTCCGGCTTAAAGTAGCCCACCAGTGTCTCATTGTCATGAGTTCCTCCGTAAACCACGGAGTTTGGCTCATAACAGTGGGGCAGATGCTCGTTAAACCGGTCGCCGCTGAAGGCAAACTCGATGATTTTCATTCCCGGGTATCCAGTCTCCCGCAGAAGCTCCTTGACCGCCGGGCAGAAGATTCCCAGATCTTCAGCAATGATCTTTGCGTCCCCGGCCGCCTCATTGATGGCATCCGTCAGCTTCTTTCCTGGTCCCTGCTTCCACTCTCCCGTCTTTCCGTCCTCTGCCCCGTAGGGAATCGAATAATACTGCACCACACCGATGAAATGATCGATCCGCACCACATCGTAGAGTCTGGCAGAAGCCCTCATCCTGTCCTTCCACCAGGCAAAGCCGGTTTCCTCGATTTTATCCCAGTCGTAGAGCGGGTTTCCCCAGAGCTGGCCGTCATCAGAAAAGGCATCCGGCGGAACGCCCGCCACTCTGAGGGGTGTCAGCGTATCCGGATCCAGCTGGAACAGCTCCGGATGGGTCCACACATCCGCGCTGTCCAGGGCCACATAGATCGGGATGTCGCCGATTATGCTGATGCCCAGCCCGTTGACATAATTCTTCAGCTGTTCCCACTGCTCATAAAACTTAAACTGCAGAAACTTCCAGTAGCCAATCTCCTCCCTCAGAAGTTCCTCATACCTTTTTACAGCCTCCGGTTTTCTGAGCCGGATGGGCTCCTCCCATTTCATCCACTCTTTATTGCCGAAATGGCCTTTCAGAGCCATGTAGAGGGCATAATCGTCCAGCCAGTGGCTGTTTTTAGCACAGAATGCCCGGTACTCCTCTGTCTCCCCGTGACGGCTTCTTTCATAGGCTTTTTTCAGCAGCGGAAAGCGGTAATAATAGACCGCGTCATATTTGACCTCCTCCTCGCTGTCCAACCAGTAGCAGGCGTCAATCTCCTCCTTCGTCAGAAGCTCTTCCTCAAGAAGCGTGTCCAGATCAATGAAGTACGGATTTCCTGCAAAGGCAGAAAAAGACTGATACGGGCTGTCCCCATAGCTGGTGGGTCCCAGGGGCAGCACCTGCCAGTAGCTCTGTCTTGCCCGTTTCAGACTGTCTGCAAATTCATAGGCGCTCTTTCCAAAGGTGCCGATTCCATATGGAGCCGGAAGGCTGGAAATGGGCATAAGGATGCCCGCGCCCCGCTTCAGCATTGTTGTCATATGTAACTCTCCTGTAGTTATAATTCAGTTTTCATTTCAGCCGCGGCTTACTTTTGCCTATCGGCTCCCGCAGACTTACGATCCGGGTAAGAAACATATTTTTTACCTCACCCCTCTCACGGAAGGAGTATGCTTCGTATCTCCTCATAGGAGGCCGCCTGCATGGTCACCGCCGCTCCGCGGTCGTTTGCAATGCGTCCCGGGTTGTACCAGCAGGTGTCAATTCCCGCATTTTCCCCGCCTCTCATATCGGAGGTGAGGGAATCACCGATCAAAAGTACCTCCTCAGGCCTGACCGGATGTCTGTCCTTCTCCCCTGCCAGGCTGCAGCCGCTGCCCTCCCCTGCTCCCAGGGAGGCCTCCTCGATTTTTCGAAAACAGTAATCGAAAAATTCCTTCTGAGGCTTCTGGCTGCCCGCCTCCTCGGAAACAAATACACCGGAGAAAAAGGGCGTCAGTCCGCTTTTTTTAAGTCTTTTATACTGGGTTTGCGCCACCCCGTTTGTGGCTGCGTAAAGCCGGTACTCCCGGCTCAGATCCCGGCACAGTTCCAGGGCCCCCGGTATCAGAATCGCGCTTTCTCCCAGGAAGGCGCGGTAGAGAGCCTCCGCCTCTGAACTGACCTCCCCTCTGCCGTGTCCGGAAAAGAAAATTTCAAACCTTCTTATCAGAACCGTACTCTTTTCCAGCTTTCCCTCCTCAAAGAGCTCCCAGCACTGGCGGTTAATCTGGTGGTACTCCCGCACAAATTCGTCCTCCGGCTTCATTCCGAACCGGACAAGAACCTTTTTAAAGGCCTCTGACTCCGAGGCGTCGAAGTCCAGCAGAGTATTGTCAAGATCTAAGAACAGGGCCCGGTAGCGCTTTTTTCTCCTGTCTGCTTTTCCGAGCTTTCCGCTCCCCTGGCTTTCTTCTCCCATGTTTCTCTCTGTCAATCCCTGTATACCGCCTTTCCGCTGCAGATCGTCATCTTCACCTTTCCGAACAGTTCCCTTCCCGTAAACGGGGAGTTGGATGAGCGGGATACAAAAGGCCCTGCCTTAAACAGACGGGAGTCGTCAAAGATTACCAGATCTGCCGGTCCTCCCTCTGCCAGATACCCCGCATCCAGGCGGTACAGCCTTGCCGGGTTCAGGCACATTTTTTCAAAAAGCTGAACATAGCTGAGATGGCCTTTTTTCACCAGCTCTGTCACACAGAGAGGAAGGGAGGTCTCCAGGCCGATAATGCCGCTGGGAGCCTCCACAAGGGGCTTATCCTTCTCCTCTCTGCTGTGGGGCGCGTGATCCGTGGCAATCATATCGATGGTTCCGGCCTTCAGCGCCTCGATCAGTGCGAGCCTGTCCTCCTCGGTTCTGAGAGGAGGATTCATCTTGGCCAGTGTCCCGTGCTCCAGCACTGCCGTCTCGTTCAGAGTCAGGTGGTGAGGCGTCACCTCCGCCCACACATCTGCCCCGAGGGTCTTCGCCATGGCCACTGCAGCCACTGCATTCCTGGAGCTGATATGCTGGACATTGACGCAGGCCCCCGTATACAGGGCAATCATACAGTCCCTTGCCACCAGGGAATCCTCCGCCACTCTGGGCGATCCGCCGATCCCCAGCTTTTCGGAGACCTCTCCCCTGTTGATTCCGTTATTGGTGATAAACGCCGGATCCTCCTCGTGAAAGCTCAGGGGCACATTCAGCTTTTTTGCCCTCTCCATGGCTTCCATCAGGAGCTTCACATCCATAATCGGGACTCCGTCGTCCGTAAACCCGGCTGCCCCCGCTTCCCTCAGGGCTTCCATATCCGTGAGCTCCTTCCCCTTCATTCCCCGGGTAATATTGGCAGCTGAGAGCACATGGATGCCCGTATGGCTGCCCTTTTCCAGCACATACCTGAGCGTCTCCTCATTGTCAATCACAGGCTTCGTGTTTGCCATCATGACGACGGTTGTGAAGCCCCCTGCCTTGGCGCTTGCAGCTCCCGTCTCAATGTCCTCCTTATAGGTGAGTCCCGGGTCTCTGAAATGCACATGCACGTCCACAAGTCCCGGAGCCACCACCAGGCCTGAGGCGTCAACGATCTCTTCCCCCTCCTCCGGCTCCGGACAGCTCTCGCCGTCTCTGTAAATTTTTTCTATTTTCCCGTCTTTTATAACAATATCTGCGATTCCGTCAAAACCGCTTCCCGGATCAATCATCCGGCCATGTTTAATTATCATCCCATATTCCTCTGCTGATTTTCGTTTTCTGCTTTTATTTTAATTTTTATTTTCTAATTTTTGTGTCGTGATTTCATCTCGTCTTTCTCTCTGCTGACCAGACGGTTCCTCTGCTATTTCATCTTCCTCGGCACAATTTCCAGCCAGTAGTTGTCCGGATCTGCGATAAAATAGATCCCCATGGAAGGATTCTCAAAACAGATACAGCCCATCTCCTCATGCTTTTTATGGGCCTCCTCCATATCATCCACCTCAAAAGCCAGATGAAATTCATTGTCTCCCAGGTTGTAGCTGTCCTTTTCCCAGTCTCTGAGCCAGGTCAGTTCAAGCTGGTGCGGGGTAACACCGTCCCCCAGATACACGAGAATGAAGCTGCCGTCGGCTGCCTCCTTCCTGCGCACCTCCTTAAGTCCCAGGGCCTCCTCATAAAATTTCAGGGATTTCTCCAGATTCATGACGTTGAAATTGTTGTGTGCAAATGTAAATTTCATATCTCAAACTCCTCTCCTTCTCTCTCAATCTCCTTAATCCTGCTGCGGTACGGCTCGCTGCAGGGAAGCTCTCTGAGCTTTTTTACAACTGTATAGTCTTTCCAGAAGTGAATCGGAAATACAGTCTCTGCCTTTACCCGGCGCAGGAAATCGTCCATTCCCAGATAGAACCACTGCTCCTGTCGGGGATCCAGAGGGATAAATGCAGCATCTGCCCCTTCCGGGTGATCGGCAGCGATTTTTTCCACCTCCCGCCTGTAATTGGCGGCCATATTGTGGTTCCAGGCTTTATCCTCCCCCTCCCACCACCAGTTATTCAGATCTCCTGCATGGTAAATCTCCTGTCCGTCTGCAGTCACCCAGAAGGCCACTCCCTCATCTGTGGATTTGTAGGTCTGAACCCGCAGAGTGATTCCTTCTCTGTCTGCCGCAGACGCAAACACCTCCCCTGGCTTCACAAACCGGATTTTCCCCTCTGCCCTGGGGGGAATCCTCCGTCCCCTGATGTCTTTTGAGAGAATATAATGCACGTCCTCCCTGTCCTCAAGAAGCTCAAAAATAACCGGGCTGTAGTGATCTTCATGGAAATGGCTGGCAAACACAAACAGCGGCTTTTTTTCATCCCATGCAGGAAGCTGTCCCTTAAAATAGTCAAACAGCAGCACTGCATGTTCTGTCTCCACGGAAACGCCGCTGTGGTGGATATAGGTAATTTTCATCTTCTCTCCTCCTGATAGATCTGCCTGCACAAACCTGCGCCAAAGCCTGTACCCTGCATCTGTTTTCATTATAACGGACACCTGTAAAAAATACAACGATTCTCGAAAAACGGCGGCCGGACATCTCTTCGCCCGCCGCCGTTATCTCTGCATTTATTTCTCTGCATCCTTTTTCGCCTGTGCTTTTGCCAGGAATTTTTCATTGCCTACAATAAATCTCTCATGGGTTCCCTCACCGATTACGCCTGCAGCATCGTAGCAGGTTACATGGAACACAAGGCGTCTTCTGTCTACCTCTGTAAGCTCGCTTTCACACCACACCTTCATTCCCAGAGGTGTCGCAGAGCTGTGGGAGATCGTTAAGCTGGTTCCCACGGTTCCCTCTCCCTCATTCAGGTACGGTGCCACAGACTTCCAGGAGGTCTGCTCCATCAGTGCCACCATAGCCGGCGTCGCAAAGACCGGTAAAAGGCCGCTGCCAACTGCTGCCGCTGAATTCTCCTCTGTCACCATAACTTCTTCTCTGCCCTTAATTCCCACTTCTAACATGTTCATTTACCTCTCTTTGCTTTTCTGATTCTATTTATCTGTCCTGCTGTCCCAAATGTTCAGCAGGTTCAGCTCTTGCTGTCAATCTTTCGGTTGGCGCTGTGGCACTCAAAAGGCCTGACCCCTGCTCTCATCCTGCCGGCTGGATGCCTGCAAAACAGAGTATTCTCTGGAGAATTTCCGTTTTTACCTTCTGTCAAGGGGCTCTCCGCAGTAGGGGCAGTAGGAATAATCTTCAGAGACAGAGGCTCCGCATCCGGGGCAGGTGCGCTCCTCCTCAAAATCGGAGAGCTCAAAGCTCCTTCCGCCCGCTTTTATAAGCGTCAGATCTTCCTCCCGTATATCCACGCTCTCCCCTCTCAGGATTTTCATTCCCACTTCCCGATCCAGCTCATAGACAGAACCGCAGCAGGACATTTTTACATAGAACTGGCGGTTCCATTTAAAAACAGGAATAAAAAAGAAGCTGAAATAGGTGTATGTCATGAAAACCTGGTATCTCCCGTATCCGCCGCATCTGCTGCAGATAACCGTTTTCAGGTAATTAAGCTGCTTTACAGCCGAGCTGATCCCGCCTATAAAAATCATATTTCTCCTTCCTCTTTGCCGCATTCCCAGCCCTTCTGACGTCTGAATGCCTGTCCGAAAAAATCTGATACAAGTATACAAAATCATACCGGGTTTCGCAACCGATTTTCCTCTATAATTTTATCAGAAGCCTGCGCTTTTCTTTCTTCTGCCTTTCCCCCGGTCTTTTCTCTGTCCCCTTTCTCTCCCTTTTTTCTTCCCTTTTTTCTCACTCCTTTTTTCTCTCCCCCTCTTTCTCTGCCTTTTTTTCTTTTCCTCTCTGCCAGGCTGTCCCATCTCTGTTTCCATGCCATTCCAGGTCAGCTGGTGGCTAAACTCTCAAAACCTCTTGTATTTCGCCAGAGGCGCTGTTATAACTAGATAAGGGCTGACAGCGACAGCCGATACGTGAAAGGAAGCAGACAATGGTTCATAGAATACAAAAGAAAATTTCTTATATGGATTTGAGACAGATCGCCGATTCCGGCCAGTCCTTCCGCATGGCGAAGCTGCAGGACAAGCGTTTTTCTGTTATAAGCGGGGAGCATTACCTGGAGATTGTTCAGGGACCGGGCGAGGACCATGCAGCAGAACGGTCTTTCACCTTTTGCTGTGATGAGGAAGAGCTGCACTTCTGGGAACACTACTTTGATCTGGAACACGATTATGGGGTTTACATAAATTCCGTCAGAAAGAGAGACTCCTATCTGTCGCAGGCAGCCCGGGCCGGAAGCGGCATAAGAATTCTGAATCAGGATCCCTGGGAGATGGTTATCACCTTTGTCATCTCACAGCAGAAAACCATCCCAAAGATCAGGGAGGCAGTGGAAGCTTTAAGCAGAAACTATGGGACGCGGCATGAAACAGTGGTAAACGATGACGAAGGGGAGCATACCGTCGTCTGGTACAGCTTCCCGACCCCGGCGCAGCTCTCAGCGGCATCGGAGACAGAACTGCGGGAGCTGAAGCTGGGGTACCGGGCCAAGTATATTTTTCGCCTCTGCCAGGATGCTGTGGAGGGGCGGCTGGATTTGGAACTGCTCCAGAGGCTGAGCTACGGCGAGGCCATGACCTATCTTGGCAGCTTTTACGGAATCGGAACAAAGGTTGCCAACTGTATCTGCCTGTTCGGCCTTCACCATATCGAGGCCTTTCCCGTGGACACCTGGATCGAGCAGATCCTGATGGCGGAATATTACAGGAAACGGAAGAAAAAATATGACTCCCTTCCAAAGTCCAAGCTGTATCAGGAAATGATTGCCGATCACTTTGGCATGTACAAGGGGTATGCGGGGGTTATGCAGCAGTATATATTCTATTATGAGAGGGTGAGGAGAGGGAAGGTGAGGTAGAAAATTTCTTGGCCAGAACAGGCTTCCAATCCTGAGTTGCGGTACGGGCTTATCGGCAGCGGTGTCTTGCGCTTCAGGGCCTTCCTTCTCATTTGTGAGAAAGTTTCAGGGGCAGGTGTAACTCGTATGAGTCACACCTGCCCCTGTTTGGGAACATCTATTTCCCAACTGCATTGCGGTTTGTGTAAGAAGAACTGTTAAAGTTAGTTGAAATAACCATAATCAAACGTGCTGGTAATAGATTCCTTTAAGGAACCATCCTTATATGCTTTTGATTTCACCTGAATTCTGTAGCTGTATCCTTTTTCTACATAATATGTTTTACGAAAGTCTACAATATGAGGAGCACCAGAAGAAGATTCTTCCGACCAAGATTTGATTGTTTTCCATGTACTTCCTTCTAATCTCTGTAAATTGCAGTCTGCTTTTACCTCATCAACCAAACTTCTGTTTGCAGAAACAGTTGCAAGAATTGTAGCCTTGCCGCTACTGCTTATATCCAAATCCCCTACAACGGTAGTAAAGTATGACCACCTTGGATCAACCTGGGTCTTTGCAAATGCTGTCGTTGAAAAACTCAAAACTGCACTTACAATCAACAATAACTGTACAATTCTTTTTACTCTTTTCATAGTAAATCCTCCTTTATGTTGTTCTATATTTATACACGAAAAAAACTTAATCAATATTTCAACTTTCCCAATTTTTTATACTTTTAATAATTTCTCTGTATTCATTTACAGGAATATTACCTAATACGATAAACTGATGAGAGTTATGATAAATGACCACTTGGCTATAAACTCCCTTGTCACAAAATGTTCCCTTAACACCATCTATCTCTATATCTTTTTTTCTCAGATCCTCTGTATCTATTTGAGTATTATACGGTTCTTCATAACAGCAAAAGTCATACCATTGTCCATTATCCGC
This sequence comes from Clostridium sp. M62/1, assembly GCF_020736365.1. Taxonomy (NCBI): domain Bacteria; kingdom Bacillati; phylum Bacillota; class Clostridia; order Eubacteriales; family Clostridiaceae; genus Clostridium; species Clostridium sp. M62/1. Next base: position 3,778,759 of record NZ_CP085988.1, read on the forward strand.
TATATACGAAATCCTAAAATCACTCTTGTTTTCTACCACCTCCGCGACATTAAACCCCTTAGGCACATACCTCGGCTCATACTCCTGGAAGTTTTTTGTCACATACGTTTTTGTTCCCTTGTCCACAACCAGCTCACTGTACTTCTCCTTTACATCTGTGAAAAAATTCATCACTGGAATGCGGAAGGCTGATGACGAGAATACCATGCAGGTGCTGACGCAGATGCAGGCCGCAAGGCCTGCGACGGCCCTCTTAACGATGCGGCGGCGTTTTCTCCGCTTTTCGGCCCTGGCTGCAATTTTAAAAATCTCTTTCATTCTCTGGTTATGGCGTTCAGAAAAGACATGCGGCTTTGCTCCCTGGCCTGCTGTGCCGCTTTGTCCTGTTGTCTCATCCGCACAGGCATCAAATGCTTTCAGATCCTCGTCATTTTCCATCTGTTCCAGAAGGGCCAGGGTAAGAATCATTTCATCTTTTTTATCCCTAGTTTTCATGCCCCTTCCTCCTTCAGCATCTTAAACAGCTTTTCTCTGGCTCTCTTTAACCGGGTGTTGACTGTCAGATGGTTAATATTCAAAATTTTCCCAATCTCTTTTGACGGCAGCTCATGAACATAGTAAAGTCTTAACACATCCTGATATATTCCGTCCAGACGGCCAATCGCCTCCGCCAGATTATTTACGGAAACCTTATCAAAATAGATCTTCTCTGCACTTGGCGCAAGTCCATCCATTTCAACCTCTTCCACAGAAACCGGCTCCTTCTTCCTTTTTCTCCAAATATCAAGAGCAGTGTTCCTTGCAATGGTCAGCAGGAAACTCTTAGTCTTTATGTCGTGTATCTCCTCCATTTCCAGTCGGTTCAAATTTTTAATAATTTTCAGCGATGATATCTGAACAGCGTCCTCGGCATCGTCTGCATTCTCCAGTATATTAAACGCTGTCGTATACATGGCGCCGCTGTACAGAGAATACAGAGTTTGAAATTTTACCAGATCTCCCGGCTCGTCAATCATCGAAGCGAGAATAATCATTCGTACCTTCCTCTATCTCTCATATTTCGTTTTCTGTTATTTATTTTAACATCGGCTGCAATTTATATATGTTATCCAAAATTCGATTATATCCCAAAAAAGCAGACGGATTTGAAGTTTCTTTCCTGTACTCCAAATCCGTTAAAAAATCATCTCTGTTTTCCCTTTTATATCCTGAATCTCCGCCTTCTCATTTCCTGCATTCTGAGAGAGATAAGGAGGCTCGGCTTTTTGTGATGCAAAAGATCCCTGCCGGATCATACGGCTCCTGTTCCGTATTTCCAGCAGGGATCTTGTTCTCCTCTTTTCTCGCATCCGCGATTTTCTTCTTTTGCCGAATGCAGTATCCGGATCGGCCGCCGGTTTCCTACAGATCTCCTGTCTCCCTGAATCTTCTGTAATGGTGGTTTCTCTTCGCCTCATCGAGCTGAGTAAGCATGGACGGAATGTCCTCATTTAAGGTTCCCGCCAGCACCACATAGTTGGATGCGTGGTTTGTGCGGAATACTGTTCCCGGTGAATCCACATTTTCCAGGAAAATTTTCATTTCATCCACAATCTCGTCGGCAGTTATCCTCTCAAACCGTCCCTCCACTACATCCTCATACATGGGAGTTCCCTCATAGAGCCGCAGCGTCAGGAAAGAGGCATACTCCGGATTCATAGCCGTAATCAGCTCCGCGCAGGCAAGGGCGTGTTCCTTTACCTTCTTTCTTCCTCCCAGCCCTGAAATCAGCGTCACAGATGTCTGAATGCCGCAGCGCTTCAATTTCTGTCCGGCTTCCTTGAGCTCACGGGCCGTTACTCCTTTGTTGATTTCCCTTAAGATTTCATCATCTCCGGACTCGGCTCCCACATACACAATGCCAAGCCCCGCCTCCTTCAGCTGCCTTAACTCCTCCTCAGACTTTCTGAGGATATCCTGCGCTGTGCCGTAGGATGCCACTCTCACGCAGTTGGGGAACAGCTCTCTCACTGCATCTAAAATGGCAAGGAGCTTCTCAGTCTGAAGCACCAGCGCATCGCCGTCTGCCAGAAATACCTTCTGCACATACGCTCCGTAGCCGTCATGGGCCTCTCTCAGATCCTCCATAATCTCATCCATGCTTCTGACACGGAAATCCTTTGCCTTGTACATGTTGCAGAAGGTGCACGTATTGTGGGCACATCCGATGGTTACCTGCACAATCAGGCTTCTCGCCTCGCTGGGCGGACGGTAAACAATTCCCTCGTATTTCATTTTTCTGTTCTCCTTTAATCTATTTTCCAGTTCTGTCTGACCTTGGGTTCTCAGACCTTTACTGCTTAGTCTCTCCCGCGGGACCGGAGGCGTCATCTTTCTCTGGCGCCCCAGACTGGGGTTCTGGTTCCTCAGCTGCCTGCGCACCGGATATCTCCCCCTCTTCGCCTCCGGCCAGACTGCTGTCCTTCTCTTCCCTGTACTGATACGGGAAATCTGATCCGGCTTTCAGGCTGAGGGAATTATTGTCCCGGCCTACATCCTTTAAAATGGCCTGCATCTGATCATACCATGCGCTCGTACCCAGGTACCTCTCCCAGTAGAAATACATCTGGTTTTCCTTCACGCCTCTCCTGTTTACGGGAGTCCCCGCGCAGTAGGCGCTGTTGAGCTGGCCGTACAGCTTGGCCATATGGAACTTTCTGTCATTGGGAATCCCTGAGAGCTGGCCGTAAACCTGACTTTGGATGGTTTCCACCAGAAAGTCCTCGCTGTACTGCTTAAAATTGAGCAGGTTCTCATCCGTAATCCCGTGATCCCTGGCCCAGCTCTCCACATCGATCCGGCAGGTTCGATAGTCAAAGCTCCCGTCCTCCTGCCATCTCAGCTCCCCGTACTGGCAGGGAGGAATAGCCATAGAATCTGACACAATCTCATAGATTCCGTAAAGCGGTTCTGTCTGAGACGGGCCGCCGTTTATATTTTTTTTAATCCTCTGAAGGTGAAGATGACCGCTTATGTAAACGGGAAGCCCATAGCTCTCCAGGAGCTCTGCCGCCTGACTGGAATTTTCCAGCGTACAGTCCTCAGGGTAGAGGGTGCTTTCCTTCAGCAGATTGTGGTGGGCAATGGGAATCACCAGGACATTCTCCTCCCTGGCCTTCTCAAGCCACCCGCTCATCCAGGCCAGCGTCTCCTTCCTTATCCTGCCGCCAACCTTATTCTCCGGATCATACTGGCAGGAATCCAGCATCATCAGCCAGTACCTGTCATCCGCCCGGTACATGTAGCTCAGGGAAGCCTCGTCCCGATCCATGGCCTCGTCATATCCGAATTCCCGGTAGATGGAGTAAAAATCATCGGCGGTTATATTGTCAGCCTTCTTTCTCTCTGCCCCCTCAAAATAAGACGCCTCAGGGTGGTTAATGTCATGGTTTCCCGGTATCACAAGCACCGGGACCCCCTGTTCCTCCACTTTTCGCAGCTTTTCTGCCAGCTCCTCATGGTTCACAAGCTCCCCGTTCTGTGTCAGATCACCGCTTAGAATCAGAGCATCCGGCTGTTTTTCTGCCGCCTCTTCGAGAAATGCATCTGTGATTGTGTCCAGATACGGAATCACCTTTCCGTCGTCCCACCTGACAAACTGGCAGAAGGCCTCCCCGACAAAGTCTGTCATCTTCGGCGACTGGTAATGAATATCAGAAGCTACAATAAAAAACGGCGGTTCATAGGGAGGCTCGCCCGGTTCCTCCTCTGTCTGGTGGGCCGGTTTCCACTGTTCTTCCCAAAAAACCTCTTCTGTCCCGGGCTCCTGTACTTCCTCCGTCTCCTTCGGAAGCTCCCTATCCGTCTCTGCCGGCTCTGTCAGCTCTGTGAGAGGCCCTGTTTCCCCTGAAGCTTCTGTCCCGCCGTCATCTCCCCCTCCCTTTTGGCCCGGCAGAAACCGGACTGCGAGCGCTACTGCAGCAATGAGAATGGCAATCTCCCCCAGATAAATGAGCGCTCTCACAAACTGCTGCCTGTCTTTTCCTTCATTCATCGTATCATTTCCTATGTTTTTCTTACTGCAGAGGGAACTGCCTGCTCAGGCTGTCAAGCCGCTCCAGCAGGCTGTTTTCCTGGTTTTCAAACAGCAGCCGTCTGTTGTACTCATAATATCTTTCACACTCATTTTCCTGCAGGAAGCGCACGCTGCTCTTTCCCGTAGTCAGCCCTGTGACGAAAATAACCATTTCCTGGCTGTCGCCGAATGCAGCCTCCAGAAAATCAAAGGCTCTCTCCAGCATTTCCAGCGTTTCCTGGCAGAAGGACTCATAACTGTCCCGCTCCTGCGAAAACAGCTCCCGCACACGCGAAAAGCCCTCATTTCTGCCGGTTAACTCCTCCTTCTCGAGTATGGAGCCGTAGAATCTCAGCCGGTCAGAGACAGCAAGCAGCGTGTACTCCTCCCGCCTGTCCAGAAAACCTGCCTTCTTCTTCCAGCCTGTATTTCGATCCAGTTCCTCTGAGAGAAATCCAAGCAGCTCGGATGCCCTTTTCTCTCCTCCTGCAGTCTGACTGTGGTTCTCTCTGCCTTTCTGTGTTTCCTCTTTGTCCTGCTCACTCTCCGGTACCTGGCCATCCCGGAATTTCTTCAGCTCTTCCAGGAGAACAGACAGATATGTCTCCCTGTCCTCTGCCTCCCTGAATCTTCCGTTCAGATATGCCAGAATCAGATTTACCACGCTTAACCTCTCGTCAAAGGCAGCCCTTGAAAGCTTTTCGTATACGCGCTCCGGCACCTTTCCCGACAGCAGCACGTCTATCTGATAATCCGTCCTGTACTTATAATACAGCTCCAGGTAGGCCGCAAAGTCCCTGGCAATCCCGGGATTTTCAATATACTGCACCACTGCCTCTCTGTCAACCTTCCTTCCCAGCTTCTCATAAACTTCCATCAGCCGGGCCAGATCCTCCCATCCTCTGGGAGTGGCAAACTGCTTTCCGGACACAGTTGACTCAATGCGGTAAAAGTTTTCCTTCCTGGCCTCCAGATAGGAGATCACCGCCGGGTGGACCGCCATATCCGCGGCATATTCCTTCCACACCTCAAAATCTGCCTCCACCTCGATCCGTCGGATACGGTCAAGAGTGGCTATGTCAAACTCCCGCACAGATTTATTGTACTCCGGCGGATTCCCTGCAGTTACAATAATAAAGCCCTCCGGAATCCTGTGGTTTCCAAAGGTCTTGCACTGTAAGAACTGAAGCATGGTGGGCGCCAGGGTTTCTGACACGCAGTTGATCTCATCGATAAAGAGGATTCCCTCCTTAAGCCCGGTCTCCTCGATCTGGTTGTAGATCGAGGCTACAATCTCGCTCATGGTGTACTCTGTCACCGCATACTCTCTGCCTCCGTACTGCTTTTTTTCAATAAACGGAAGACCGATGGCGCTCTGCCTGGTGTGGTGGGTGATGGTGTAGGACACAAGCCCCACCTGGCACTCCCTGGCCACCTGCTCCATGATCTGGGTTTTCCCGATTCCCGGCGGCCCAATCAAAAACAGAGGTCTCTGCCGGACAGCCGGAAGCACGTATTCCCCTCTCTCATTTTTCAGAAGGTAGGCCTCAATACAGTTCTTTATCTCCTGCTTTGCGCGTTTAATATTCATCGTTTCTGTCTGCTCCTTTTGAAGGTCATGCCTGTTTTCTGTTGCTCTTTCCGTGGATTTCCTCCACCGTAAGCCGCCAAACGGCCACTGCGTCCACGGAAGCCTCTTCAAAGGAAAAGCCCTGCTCATCCGGCTCGCTGTACTGTCCCATAATGGCATTCAGGCCCAGGCGTTTTTCCTCCCTGTCCTCAACCAGCTCGATGCTTCCCACACCGCACACGCTGCTGTACTTCATAGTGGAGCGGCAGGCAGGCTCTCCCTCTCCTGCAAGCTCCAGTGTGTGGGAAGCGTACATGGAAAACGCTGCCCTCCCTGTCTTTTCGGCGAGAGATGCCTTCCTCCCCTCCCTGGCCCCGTGAAAATAGAGGACAACCTTCGTCTCCCCGTCGCTCACATAGCCGAAATTTACCGGAACCACATACGGCTCTCCATTGTCCGCAAAGGCCAGATTCACCACGTCGCAGCGATCCATCAGCCGGAGGATCTCCCTTAAATCTGTAATTTCCCTGTCATTTCTTCTCATAGGCTGTACGCTCCTTCTATATCTCCTCAGACGCTTCTATCTCCCCCGGCCCCAGGATCACCTTGATCGCCCAGGGCGGCACATCCGCGTCGCTGTAGTCCTCCCTCATAAAGACAAAGGCCGTCTCATAGGCCGGCATCTTTACAGGAAACATTCCGTATCCGTCTGTAAAATAGATAAGCCCCTTCAGATTCGTAAACTGCTTTTCCGCAATGAGCTGATCCACATATTCAAAGGCAGGCCGGAAATCTGTCCCTCCCTGGCCCCGAAGCTCCATATGCTCCATATAGTCGGAAAGCTCCTTTCTGTCTGCAATCCGCTTATCGCTCTGTACCTTTTCATCGCACTGGATAATGTGGATATTCACGCTGGTAAAGAAGCTCTCTGCCTCCGACAGCACGCTGTAGGTCTCTGTCAGAAACCTGTGCACCAGCTCCCCGGAGCAGGACATAGAGGTGTCAATGACGATGGCAAACTCCTCTATCTTCTTGATTTCCTTTGTCTCAAGGGGCTCAATCAGGGGCATGTTCCCGTAGGTTCTCAGCCCGTAATCGTAATAAATATAGTCAAAAGCATCCGTATCCACCTGCATGGTTTCCCGCATGACGGAAAATTTTCTTAAAAATTCCCGGTAGTTCACCCGGCCTCTGTTCTCGATTTTTACCTGCTCAAGCAGGTCTCCCGCCTTGTCGGAGGCCAGCTTTGAGAAGGTTTCCATCTCTGTCTCCATGCTCTGTCGGATGTCATCCCACCTGTTTTTTCTCTCCTGGGCCCTGGGTTTCCTGTTTTTCTCATCCTCCCAGAGCGCGTGGCTGTCCACGTAAAATTCCCGGGCAAGGCTCAGATACCGCCCCTCCGTCAGCCCTTCCTTCTGAAGAAATGCGTAAACCGCCTGGGCCGTTATAACGGGAATCTTTCCCTGAATGCGCTGGTACAGCTCCCGCCTGGCCGGGGAAGGAGGAACTCTCAGGGCCCTGATCAGAAGTCCGTCAATCATGGATTCCACCGCAATGTCGCAGGCCAGATCCCAGTACGGCTTTGCTCTCCTTCCTCTGGTGTCCATATGGACAAACAGGCAGTGAAAAATCATATGAAGATAGGCACGGTTTACATAAACCCTCCCTTTTCTGAAAAGCTCTGAAAGCCTGTTTGGATTGTACCTGAGCACAAACCCGTCCGTTCCGATTCCCTCAGCCTTAAAGTCCGGTGAAAACAGAAGGGAGCTTAAGGCCACGTCCAGAAATCTCATGTTCAGGTACAGCTCATTTCTGGCATTCTTCAAAATATCGGTGCAGACGCCTGTCAGCGCCTCTGCCTTCTCCTGCTCCCAGACAATCGGGGATTTTTCCATCGCCGTCTCCTCCTGTGCCGTTTTCCTGCAACGCTTCTATCTGCCGGTCTCCCAGCCTGGCGTTTTGCGGCTTCCTGCCATTTATTCCTGCCGGGAGGCTCTTCCGGCTGCACCGCAGGGCTTTTCCGGCACGGGAACAGGCTTCAGCTCTCCGTCTCCTGCCGTCACCTTCAGAAACTCTTCCATGGCCTTTGTCATATATTTGTTGCGCTTTTTATAAAAATATACATTTCTGATGGCCAGATCGTCGTCCATCTTATAATAGCACAGAGGCACATCGTAGGGCACGCTGCTGACCAGGGCATCCGGGATAAAGGTGGCCCCCACGCCCTTGCTTGCCATGTTAAAGGCTGTGATGACCTGATCCGGCTTCAGGATAATATTGGGAGTAAAGTTCTGCCGGCTGCACATTTTTACTCCTCTCTTATAAATGCTGTTTTCTTCCTTCAGGAAGATAAACGGCGTCTTTTTCAGCAGGGGAAGAGGCAGCGCGGGCATTTTCTCTGACTGGTACGCTCTCGTCTCAATGGCATCTCTCGAGATCTGATACTGCCTGAGCTCTTCGTTGATCTCAAACCCGGCCGGAACAGCCAGAATAATCCGTTCCGTGCTGTAGTAATACTTTTCATAATTTTTGTCGTCCATCTCCGAATTGTCTATGAGAAGATCGATCTCCTCTGACAGCAGCTTGTCCGTCAGCTGGGAGGTGGTTCCCTCCACCAGTTCAATTTTAATCTGAGGATATTTCCTGGAAAACTCCGCCAGAAGGCCCGGCAGAATGTAGGAAGTCAAAAAAACCGTGCCGCCGATAGTGAGCTTTCCGGCCAGAAGGCCGTTCAGATTGTTGAGTTGGTTGATGGTGTTCTGCTCCAGAGCGAACAGCTTTTCAATGGCGTCAATATAGACCTCGCCGCTGGGCGTAAGACCGATGGGAGAGGTGCTCCTGTCAAAAATAGGGCTTCCAATCTTTTTCTCCACCTTTTTGATGGCGGTGCTCAAAGCCGGCTGAGTGATGTAGAGCTTCTGCGCGGCCTTGGAAAAGCTCTTTTCCTCATAAACCGCGTATACATATTCTTTTCCGTCAAACATGCTTTCTCCTATAATCAAAAATTAATAATAATTATTTTCCTATATGAATTTGATTATATACCAAGCCTGGTATATAATCAAGCCATAGAGCAAAAGTTCATCAAGATTTCATAAACTTCTGCCCTACAGTTCAAATTTTTTGCGCTTCGGTGGGAAGGCTCTGCGGCCTGCATCCATCAGAAAGCTTACCGCTTCCGTCTGACTGCGGCGGACGGCAGTATGAATCAGCTTATCAAATCCGGTTTTATCAAGAGCCGGTTCCTTTATATTTGAATATTCCTCGTGAGCACGCCCTGCCAAACCCTCATTCCCCAACCAACCCGCAGCGGCGTGCTCAACCTTTATTATCCCAAAACATTCATTTACAAGCCATCTCCATTCAGACACATCCTGAAGGGAGCAGATATATTCGGCCGTATCTTCCAGATGTTCCAGAAGATACGCCCTGTAGCTGCACCTGGCTTTTTCTGACAGCTCCATGGGAAAGCGAAGTCTTCCCACTGACAGCCTGACGGCTTCTTTTACGTTTTCCTGCGCCTTCATGTAGGGAAACAGGCTGTCATACTCTGCAAACTGGAACCTGGTATTTTGAAAGCAGTATCTGTACCGGTGTCCGCAGCCATGGACATGGGTTTCTGTAATTCTGGCAGGCGTATTTTCCACCGCCTCCTCGTAGAAGGCTGGAAACAGAAGCTCCGCCCGGTTTTCTTCCCCCACAGGAGCAGAGCCGGGCCTGTCTTTATCAGGTCCCGTCAACAGATAGTGTACAGCCACCGTCTCATTCAGCTCTGACAGGATCTCCTTCAGACAGGATTTTTCCTCCCTGTTTTCCGTCACCGTCAGCTCCTCAATCTTCCTGCACCCGTTAAAAGCACCTGCCCCTATGTCGCGGATCCCTGAGGAAAACTGAAGCCTGCGAAGCCCGTCGCAGTTGTAGAACGCATACCGTCCGATCCGCAAAAGCTCAGGCGGCAGGGAAATCTCCCGAACCCTGTCCCCGCAGAAGGCCGGACCAAGCTCTGAGGCGGCCGTCTTTCTGACCGGAAGCTTTTGGCAGCCCTCCTCCCACAGATATCCGAAGGGTTCCGTCCTCATGCCTGCCGAAAAGATATAATCTCCAATCTCAGTCACCGGACAGCCGTGCACAAAAGCAGGCAGGGAAATTTCCTCTGCCTCACCGAAACATCTCAGTATTTTCGCCGTACCGTTCTTTTGCTCATAGAGCAGCTTAAATCCCATCCTGTATCCTCCCCTCCCGGGCAGCAAAAAACTCAATCGCTGCATCGAGGCTTTCGTACCTGCCTGCCAGCATCTTTTCAATCTCCCCGTCCGGCTGTGTAATGTCCGGGATCATGACAGGGATAAATCCGCCCGCCTTGGCCGCGCGGATTCCGTTAAAGCTGTCCTCCAGCACGGCGCAGCGCTCCGGCGCGCATCCCAAAAGTCTGGCGGCCAGGAGGAAGATTCCCGGATCAGGTTTTCCCTTCTCCACCATCTCCCCACAGGCGAAGGCGTCAAAGTATCCCTTCACCCCGGCCTGTTCCAGGTACATGAGAGCCCGTCCGGACTCTGTGGATGTGCCGAGGGCGATCCGATACCCGTGCTTCTTTAAATAGCTCAGAAGCTTCTCTAACCCCGGCTTAACAGGCACTCCCCGCTCTCTTACCGCCTGTTTTGCCAGCTCTGTCCTTCTCTTCCTTACTTCCCAGAAATCCGGCTGTTCTCCGAAAAAGCGTCTGAATATTTCTCCTGCCTCCTTCGCCGAACTTCCTCTGACCTTACTCAGATATTCTTCCCCGATCTCCACTCCGAATTCCCTGCCGGCCTGAATCCAGCAGTCCGCATAGAGGCGCTCTGTGTCGAACATCAGCCCGTCCATGTCAAAAATGACAGCCTCTATCCTGTCTTCAGCCGCTCTATGTCTGTCCATATGTTCTGCCATATAGCCTGACTCCTTTTCGTCTGTATCTTCTGTTGCTGTTTCTGCTGTTTCTGCTGCTTCCTTCTTCTGTATTCCTCTCCCGTCTGTCCTGAGCATCCTTCCGGAGCGCCCCTGAGCTGCCTGTCAGCCCAGTCCCAGAACTCCCGCAAGGAGGAACCAGAGGGGAGGAACCAGGAGGGACGGCAGCATATTCATGGTTTTACAGTCTTTTATATTTAAGATCGAGAGGCCGGAGGTGGCAATCAGGACTCCGCCCACGATGGAGATTTCCGCCATCAGCGGCTCTGAGAGAAAGCCTGCCAGAAAGCTGGCACCCATATAAATGGCCCCCTGCCAGCAAAACAGCACAGGAGCGGCCAGGGCAATCCCGATCCCATAGGTAGATGCCAGGACAATGGAAGAGACGAAATCCAGTGTAGCATTGGTGAAGAGATAGGTGTGGTTTCCATTTACCGCGCTCTCGATAGGCCCTACGATAGACATGGTTCCGATGCAGAACAGAAGAACTGCAGTGGAAAGGCCTTCCCCCAGATTGGAGGAGCCAAAACGAAGCACTCCTGTCAGTTTCTTAAACCTGCCGTCCAGATCCAGGATCGTCCCCAGAAGGCTTCCTGCCGCCAGACTTGCGATAAACAGCACCGGATATCTGCTCTCCGGCATATGGCTCACCGCCGAGTTGACGCCCAGCATCACGGCGGCCAGACCCATGGCGTTGAACATGGCTCCCTGGTATTCGTCCTTAATCCCCCTGTTTACCACACTTCCTATCAGGCTTCCTGCCAAAATTGTGCCTACATTTACAAAAGTTCCTATCATCCTTTTTTCCTCTCTCCGTCAAGACTCCATTCTGCCAGATGATCTCCCTCATATCTCAGCTTTAAGGAAAAAAACGGCCGGTTCTCTGCGAGGAGCCCAAAAAAGATCCGGTCTCCCTCCCAGAGATTGAGCTTATCAAGCTCCTCCTTCTTCACCCATTCCAGTGTCCCCTCGCTGCACTCTCTTAATTCTCCCTCGAATGCGTCGGCTGTGTACAGGCACATATATTCTGTGGGCCATCCATCAGCGATAAATGTCACAATGCCTCTGAACTGCCAGGACAGCAGCGTCAGGCCTGTCTCCTCCTTCGCCTCCCTGAGCAGACATTCCTCCGGGCTTTCACCTTCCTCGAAATGGCCTCCAATGCCAATCCACTTGTCCTTGTTGACGTCCTTCTCCTTCTTTACCCGGTGAAGCATCAGATACTTCCCGTCCTTCTCAATATAGCAGAGCGTGGTAAGCTGTGATTTTTCTCTCATGGCGTTTCCTCCTGTCTCATTCTTTTGTCCCGCTGTTTGCCGGTTTCAGCCTGCAGTTCACTTCTACTCCTCCAGATACAGTCTCCCGAAGTCCTTCGCGTCATCCTCCAGGATCCTCTGAAGGAAATCACTCAGATCACTGGCGTACTGGTATCTGTCCCACAGCTCCCTGGCCGGATCGTGTTCCACCTCATCCCGGATCTCATACATCCGCCCGCCGTAATAATATACGCAGAGCTTTGCGTAAAACCGGGCCATCTCCTGAATCTCGTCTTCAGAGAGATCTAAAATCCCCTGTCTGTTCTGTTTTTCCAGATCTCTTACCGCATGACTGTAGGAGATCTCCCTCAGAAAATCTTCACTGTAGTCAAAGAAGTCAGCCAGATCTCTGTTTTTGTAGGAATTCTCCCTGGCCCACTTTTCCACATTAACCGGCTGGGTATGGTAGGTAATGGAGCCGTCCTCGTACAGCTCCACTACCCCGTATCCGCACGGCGCCATGACGAGGGAGCCAGTCACCACCTCTGTCACTCCATCCTCCTCCATATAATGCTGCAGGTGGAGATGGCCGCTCAGATGGAGCCTCACCTCATTGTCAGAGAGCATCTGCAGAAGCTCCTCATTGTGTTCAATAGTGCAGTCATCGTAAAAGGCATCGCTGACTCCGCTCTGCTCCAGCAGGTTGTGGTGGGTAACCGTTATTACCTCCGTGTCATTCTCCCACGCCTCATAGAGAATTGGCTCCATCCACCGGTAGGTTCCGCTCTGGATCATTCCCCCTGTCAGATTGGCCGGATCATACTGGCAGGAGTCCAGCATCAGAAGCCACAGGCTGTCATCCACCTTATAGAGATAGCTCAGAGAGGAGGGATCTCTGCTGTCGGCAGCCACATAGCCAAAGTCTGCGTAGATATCCGCAAATTCCTCCGGGCTGACACTTTCTACCAGATAGGACTGTGTGCCCGAAAACCGGCGAGCGTTGGGATTATTAATATCATGGTTTCCAGGGACGACCAGCACCGGAATGTCCTCCTCGTCCAGCTCCCTCAGAATGGACGCCAGTTCCTCATGACTGGCTCTCTCCCCGTTCAATGTCAGATCCCCGCTCAGAACCACCAGATCCGGCCTTTTTTCCTTCATATCCTCCACAAAGGCGTCCATCACCTCCCAGCCATACAGAAGAACTCGGCCATCGCTTCCGTAGGTCATCTGGACGAAGCTCTGGCAGCGTTTTCCCGCCAGCTCCTCTGCCAGATAGTGCATGTCTGTGGCAACGACTATCTCATGGAGAGGTTCATCCTCCCGTTCTCCCTCTTCACCGTTTTCTGTTTCTGCCTCCTCCGTTTCATCCCGGCTCTCCTCTTTCGCTGTCTGGCTCTCCAGCGTCTCCTCACTGCCGTCCGTGCTCTCCTCCTCAGCCGGAACAGTACTCTCACTTCCACTCTCCGCCTCAGAAGACTGAACAGCCGCCGGCTTTGTCTGGTTCTGGCATCCGGCAGCAAACAGACAGAGCCCGGCTATTGCCGCAGCCAGCGCTGTTTTTCTTTTCCTCATATGTATATCCCTCTACTCTCTGCATCATCTCTCTGCCGTCTCAGCGAGCTGCCGGCTCATCCATAATATCCATAAAGCGGAAATTCCTGCCTAAACATAGGAATGATCCACATTGATCAGCGCCGCGCAGTTCTCCATGGTCCGGCTCACACTGTCCTGAATTCTGGCCTTCAGTTCCTCCTCAGGCATCTTCATCTCAAAGGGGACTACCACGTCAAACAGAATCTTTGTCACCCCTCCTCCATGTACCAGGCGGAAATCATGGATAGTAAGCCGGCTGTCTATCTCCTTTACCAGAGCCTCCGTGGCAGCCCTCTTCTCCTTCATCTCAGGATCCTTCAGATTCACCGGATCCATGTGGATCACCGCCTCACAGCCAAGGCACTCATGAAGCTCCATCTCCGCGCTGTCAATGGCATCGTGAAGGGCGTAAATATCGCCGCTGCCGTCCACCTCCCCGTGGAGGGAAATCATTCTGTGACCCGGACCGTAGTCGTGCACCACCAGATCGTGTATTCCGATAATCTCAGGCCTGGAAAGCACGATTTTTTCGATCTCGTCAATAAACTCCGGCTCCGGCGCCTGGCCTAAAAGCGGGTTGAGAGTCTCCTTGGCTGCCCCATATCCGGCGCGCAGGATGAAAACCGCCACCAGCACGCCGCACCAGCCGTCCACGTTAATGCCCGTCGTGCGCAGGACAATCATGGATAAAAACACCACGGAGGTAGCCAGGGCGTCGCTCAGGCTGTCCGTCGCCGTTGCCTTCATGGCTGCCGAATCAATTTTTTTCCCGATTCTCCTGTTATAATAGCTCATGTACAGCTTCACAGCCACCGAAACCACAAGGATTCCCATTGCCAGAAATCCCGTGTCCACAGCCTCCGGGTGGAGAACTTTCTCTACCGAGGATCTCAGAAGTTCCACTCCCATGACAATGATTGCCAGGGATACGGCCAGGCCGGACAGGTACTCTATCCTTCCGTGGCCGAAGGGATGCTCCTCATCGGCCTGTCTTCCGGCAAACTGAAAGCCTAAAAGCGTGATAACGGAAGAGCCGGCATCGGACAGATTGTTGAAGGCGTCCGCCATAATGGCAATGGATCCGCTGATCACTCCTGCCAGGTACTTTCCGGCAAACAGAAGGATATTCAGGGTGATTCCCAGGGTTCCGCACAATATGCCGTAGGCCCGTCTCTCCTCAGCCCCCGTTTTTTTCTTTACAAAAAGCTTTTCCAGCAGCGTTACCATCTCTTGTCAGTCCTCCTTAAGAAATACATACTCGCAGTCCGTAGAGCGCTCCTCACAGAAGGAAAAGCCCATCTCGTTAAAAGCTCTCGCCTCCTCCGGCTCCGAGGCCTGAGTCCCTGCCAGGAAGCGCACCATCTCCCCCCGCGCCATCTTTGCCTCTGTAGCCTTTACCCTGACCTTTCCGTCCTTCAGTGTCCCGAACACGCAGGTGACAAACCGGTCGCCCGTCCTCAGATAAGGTTCCACCGCCCGGCTGTACTCTTTAGACGCCAGATTTAAAATCACGGCCGGCCCATCGGCGGCCAGTTCCCGGTAAATTTTATCGCCCCAGAATCCATACAGATCCTTATGTAAATCTGTTTTCAGCTTTGCCTGCATTTCCAGGCGGTAGGGCACAATCCCGTCATCTGCCCGCAGCACTCCGTAAAAGCCGCTTAAGATCCTGAGGTGCCTGCACACATATTCCCACTCCTCTCCAGTAAAAATCTGAGGAGCCATATGCTGGTACTGGATCCCCACATAGGCCAGCACCGCCGGCGTCAGCCCTGTTTTCAGATCCATCTGCGCATACCTCAGATAATTTTCATGGGTAATAGCGGCATTCGCCTTAAACAGTTCTCCCAGTTCCTCCTCAGAAAAGCTCTGAAGCAGCTTAAGCAGCTCTTCCGCCTCCCTGCAGAACACCGGAGTCTCTCTCCATGGCATATCGTCATTTCTTATCTGCATCTTTTTCGCAGGTGAAATAATTATTTTCATGCTCACCGGCTCTTTTCTCCTTTTCCTTCCCTTTTTCAGACAAAAGGGGCAGGCCTGCTGCGGCTCCTGCCCTTCCCCGCCAGACTGGTTCTTCCGGCCGAATTGGTCGGCCAGCCTTTCCTTCTGGCTTTTTGTCATTCTCTTAATCGCGGCCTCCCGTTTCATGGCCTCGCTCTTTGTGGCATGCTCCTCAAAATAGGCCAGAGCCACCGGCCTTCTGGTTTTCGTATATTTCGCCCCTTTTCCGCTGTTGTGAGCCAGAATTCTCTCCTCCAGGCGGTTTGTCCACCCGCAGTAGAGAGACCCGTCCGCACAGCGCAGAAGATATGTATAATTCACCGTCTGCCGCTCCTCCCGCCAGATTCTCGCCGCTCCTTTGTCCTGTGAAATCCGGGCTATGTAAACGGCAGCAGCACCCTGCGCAGATGTGCCGTTGCCGCCCGGAGCCTCAGAACAGACAGAGCCTAAAACCCCGTATCTATCTAAAGCATCGGCCGGATGCGGAATGCCTCCTGGCCAGCCAAAGCGCCGGAATTTCCTTCCGACTCTCCGGTTTATACTCTATTATATGAATTTTCTCCTGAAATGCAACTTTCATCCAGGCATTTTTTTCCGGCTGTCAAAATACAGGAACCGGTCAATAGCGTCCAATATGTCTGCAAACTCCTCCCTGTCAGCCAGCTCAATATAGCGGTTTAACAGCTCTGTCTCCTGCTTTTTATACTTCCCGTAAAAGATGTCAAACACATTGTGTCCCCTCATATGGATCTTGAATTCCTCCATATGCCCCCTCATATCCTCCGGCGAATCGAAGTCCCTTCCCATCACCTCCACCAGTTTCTTTCCCGATGCCAGCCTGTGAAGGTATTCTCTCCATTTTTCGTACAGAATCTGATAAAACTCCTCCTCCGACTCCACGATTCCAAGCTTTTCCATGATCTTTGGATTGAGGAAGTAATTCTCAAAGGAATAATACCTGAGAACCAGCACATTTTTCTCCGTCACCGGCGGAAGGCGGTCTGCGTCTTTCTTCCCCTGCTCGCTGTAATAGCGGCAGAGCTGCCGCTTCAGCTCCTCCCTGTCCTTTCCATCCCCGTCCCGTATCATCAGAAACTGGTCCCTGAACCTTACCTGGTTCATATATTTCAGGTTGGCATACGTCTTGATATTGGTACAGCTGTTAGTGGTGATAATGGAAATCCTGGACAGGGTTCCGTCCTCCCGGTATACCTCAGAATAATAATTTCTAAGAAGCAGAGGCAGTCTGCTCTTGTCCTGCTTTCCCTCCACGATAAACACGAAATCCACGTTCATGGCATCCCCTGCCCCATATCCCAGATCGTCCAGGATCTCCCCTATGTCCACGTTCTCCCTGGCAGTGGAAAAGCACTCGCTGTCCAGAACTACCTGGCGGATCTGGCGGGAGGTAAAGTTCAGAAGAAGCTGGGGAGAATGGGTGTTAAAGATCACCTGGTTCTTCTTCGAGAGACGGTACAGGATCTCGCTGGCTGTCTTCTGAAGCCTTGGGTGCAGAAACAGCTCCGGGTACTCTGCCACAATAATGCACGGAAGCTGATGCTCCCCCTCCACATACGTTTCCAGAAGGGAGAGCATATAAATACACCTCATACCTCGGCTCATTCTGGAGACAGGGCTTATAGTTCCCCTCTCACTGCTGTAGACCTCTGCCTTTACTGAAAACAGCTCGTCCAGATTTCCCTTCAGGCTGTAGCGGATCTCGTCATACCCCCCGTTCTTTTCGAAATTTTCATTGATGCGCCGGGCCATCTTCCCCAGGTTGAGCTGATAGAGCTTATACTCAAACAGCTTCTGAGCCTCCAGAGCATTCAGCTCCTCCGGCTTTTTCTGGTTAATCAGGCCGATGCACTGGAAACAATGGGAGCACTTTCTTCCTGCGTCAAACAGACAGGCTCCCTCCCTCATCTGGTTCATCAGAAGGCTTTCTCCAAGGAGAAACAGGTCGCTCTGGAACACATCGAGCTCTCTGTCTGTGTCAATGTAGAGCAGTCTGGGGAGCACCTCCTCGATATAGGGGTTGTGCTTTCTCACCCCGTCTGAAAAACGCATCCTCCCTTCCCGGTTCACCATACAGGTAAAGGAGAGGGTCCCTTTCTGAAAGGAGGGCAGCTTTTTCTGAAAATCCCTCTCCCAGACCTCATACCTCCTGTAGGCGCTGACCACTGCCAGCTCGTGAAACAGTCTCAGATCCTCTTTTTCGATCTGAAGCCTTGTCTCAATTTCAATGTTCTGTCCGCTCTCCAGAAAATCGCTCTCCTGCACCTTCCGCCCGCCCGTCATCAGTCGGACAGCATCCAGCACAGAAGTTTTTCCCGTATTGTTCTTTCCCACCAGAATCAGGGCACTGTCAATTTCTGACAGCTCCATATCCCGGATGGATTTAAAATTTCTGATGCGGATATACGTAAAACGCATGGCGCGCCTCCTCTCTATCCGTCTTTTCACAGCAGCTCAGGGTTTTTCAGACCTGTTTCAAACGTATGGATTTATTATAGACGATATGCAAAGAAAGTCAAAGTCTTCGCCGGCACGGGGTGTTATTTCCTTTCAGCCAGCTTTGCCTTTAGCGCTACAGCCCCCTCAGCTCCCCCCGAAATCTGGCCATCCAGTCCTCTCCTGAAAACTCTTCCTGCATCTGCGAAAGCTCTTCTGCGCTGCAGGGACTCCAGTCTCCCTTCTTTAAAACATATCCTCTCGCATTCCCTGAGTGCGCTCTCCCTGCTTCCTCCTGCTTCACTCCCCGGTTTTCCTTCTCTGCGCCGGCATATGCCAGCGCCATTCCCCCCGTCTCCATGGCTTCAGCCAGACGATTCTGCAGGGCAAGCTGACCGATCTGGCGCTCCTTCTCTCTGTCTTCCTGCATTTCATAAACTAGTCCCATTCCCCTGCTGCCCCTGAAAAAGATTCTGACCGTCCTGTCTTCCCCGGCCTTCTCCATATCCCTGCACAGCTCCAGAAGGCGGTTTCTGCCCTCTTCCCCCAGACGCTTCACAATGCTGCCATTCAGAAGGCAGTGGTACATCTGATCAATCTTCCTGACTGTATGCAGAAGCTCCATCTCCTCCCCCTTCTCTCCTGCGAACAGACTGGAAAATTCCCGAAATACCTCCCAGAAATCCATCAGCTCCCAGAACTGAGCCGTCGGCCTGACTTCTCCGTTTTCCTCATAAAAAAACAGCGCTCTCGCATCCCGTTCCCAGTCCATCTCTCTGTATCTGTTTAAAAATTCCCTGCTGCATATCCGAACTGCCTGACGAATTGATTCCATGGAAAAATCGCTTCCCACCTTATCCAAAAATTGCTCCGATAAATACATATTTTCACCTCTTTTGACACAATTTTGAAATTTTATGGACTTAATTTAAGTTCTTTTTTACCATTTTACCATAAATATGACTAAAATGTATTTACTTGAAACCCGTATAGCCTTTCTTTAGTGGAGAAGAATAAAAGTATGGAAAGTCAAAAACATCTGGGTCTGCGGCTTGACAAGGCAACGCACGAAAAACTGAAGCTCCTGTCCGACTTCGAGGGACGTTCGATTAACCGAGAGGTCATCTACCTGATCCGACAGGCCATCAGGGAACATGAGTCAAAATACGGAGAGCTGAAATAGGACGCTGCTTTATCCGCCGCAGAAAAACGGGAGAAACCGGCAGCTCCGGTTTCTCCCGTTTTTCCATTATTGTCCCATAATTCTCCGTTTTCCTTGCCTTTATTATTTTAAACTCTTTCTTTTCCTGCTGCCTCTCTCATACCTTCCATGCTCTTTGGGTGTCTGTCGTCGTTTCTTTTATGCCAGGGCTGAATTCCATCTGCTTTCAGCATAGTTTACTGGGCAATCTCTTTTACAAGTACCAGACGTTCTCCAGGCTTTACATCGTTCTGGGCCAGGCCGTTAGCCTCAGCCACATGATCCACAGTTGTGTGAAATTTCTTCGCGATTTTCCACAGCGTATCCCCAGGCTGTACAATATACCCCACGATTCCCGGCATCTCCTGCAGTTTTTTCATGTCAAGAGGCTCAACCCTCACCCCTGTAATTACCTGCTCACACACTGGCTGCAGCACCAGAAGGTCTGCTGTGATAACCGCTTTCACCTCCACGCTCTCCGACCCCAGCATCACCGCCGTAAGCTGCTCCAGTCCCAGATTCAGCTGGTAAACACTCTCCTCATTCATTCCCTTGGCCTCCGCTACACAGTGGAAAGGCACCAGCTCTGTCGTGTATCCCACCGGCTCCCCATCATCGTCTGTCAGGTACAGAAGCCCCACCTCCAGAACGCCTTCCATGTGAAGGCCGTCCTCCTTCGCCTCAGCCGCATCCAGCTTCACGGTACCGGCGCTGTGGCAGATCTGGAGGATCCGCTCCGGCCTGTTGAGGGAGATCTTCTCCGCAACCCTGCATTTGCAGGTATTCCTGGTGAGGAGACGGTCAAAGCAGGCATTTCCCGTGTCCAGAACCAGCTCACAGCCTGTAGAATACATATCACTTAAAAGCTCCACATTCTTTTCCTCATAGAGCTTCATGTCAAGCTCCAGAA
Source organism: Clostridium sp. M62/1 (assembly GCF_020736365.1). Taxonomy (NCBI): domain Bacteria; kingdom Bacillati; phylum Bacillota; class Clostridia; order Eubacteriales; family Clostridiaceae; genus Clostridium; species Clostridium sp. M62/1. The sequence goes on from NZ_CP085988.1 coordinate 3,798,745, forward strand.
CGGCATCCACCGACAGTTCCCTCATCTCTCCGTCCCGGTCCGGCTTCATCTCTATTTCCTGGTGGAGCAGTCTTACAGACACAAAGGGGATCATCTGCTCTGACGCCTCCGGAAGTTCCACCTCGCCGGAAAAGGGAATACTCTCCTCCACCCACTGAACCGGAGTATTCTCCCCCTCCCCTCCATAAATCACAAAGATCATAAGCTCTCCGTCCAGATGCATACTCCCCTCACCGGAGCGGCAGGCCGTTCCCCTAAGCTTCATCTCCCGCCACAGAATCGTTTCCATGTTGGGCTTATTGGCAGAAAGAGACAGCTCCTCCCGTATCCGGTATGTATCTTTCCTCCTGACCGCGATGGCAGCCACATCGATATTTCTCCTGCACAGCTCCACCTGCCCGTCATCTGTCTGGACATCCACAGCGGCCTCCGCATCGTAAAGGCTTTCCACCCGCACTTCCAGCACGACTACCGCCTTGATGTTCAGCTTTCTGGAGTTAATCATCCCCGTGCTCAGATCCTCCAGGTTCCAGGAAACCTGTGTGTAATCCCTCTCCTCCAAATCCGGCACATTGACCGTCTCCTCAAACGGGATCTCCCCCTTAAGCGCCTGCAGTCCCCCCGACTCCCTCCGGTAGAGCACACAGAACATCAGCTTCCCCCTTATCAGCACCTTATCCCCCTGTATCTTTGAAGATTCTATCTGAATGTCCCCGCTTCCAAGAAGCACAGACGACACATCATCCATCGTATCAGGCACAATAAAGTCGTCATCCAGTGTAATCTGCGAAACGGCTGTCCCCTTCTGCCGGTTCATATGAATATTATTCTTAACCAATTCCATCATCTCTGCCACCACGCCTTTCCTTCACAACTGCTTTGTGAAAGTCTATGCACAGAAAATGCGGGATATGCCCTCTTTCCAGAGCATATCCCGCATCTTTCCATTCTTCCTCCGCTCTCTCCCTTTCTTCCACTACCTTCCCAAAGGGAAACCCTGGAAGATTTACCGTGACTTCGCTGGAACTGTAAATCTTCCTCCACTCTCCCCACAGGGAAACCTGGAAGATTTACCGTGACTTCGCTGGAACTGTAAATCTTCCTCCACTCTTCCCAGGGAAACCCTGGAAGATTTACTGTGACTTCGCTGGAACTGTAAATCTTCCTCCACTCTCCCCACAGGGAAACCTGGAAGATTTACCGTGACTTCGCTGGAACTGTAAATCTTCCTCCACTCTTCCCAGGGAAACCCTGGAAGATTTACTGTGACTTCGCTGGAACTGTAAATCTTCCAGGGTTTCCCACTTTAATACTCCTCCAGAAAATGATGCCTCTCCCCGCCCTTCACATACCCGATGCAGGCGTCCAGGTTCACGTTCTCGACACTCTTAAAAATATTCGTCTCAATATGAGGATTGATGGTCCTGAACTTTGAAATCAGCTCCTTCATCTCCTGGCGCTTTGACAGGTGGGCCTCCTCCTCCCTGGAAATGGCCTCCGTAAAGCGGCAGGCGCACTGCAGGAAGCGAAGCTGATTAAAATCTCTCCACGCCTGTATGTCGGCCTCCTTCACCAGATAGAGCGGCCGTATCAGCTCCATGCCCTCAAAGTTTGTGCTGTGGAGCTTTGGCATCATGGTATTCACCTGCGCCCCGTAGAGCATGCTCATGAGGATCGTCTCAATTACATCGTCAAAATGGTGTCCCAGGGCAATCTTGTTGCACCCCAGCTTCTTAGCGTTTGCATAGAGATAGCCTCTTCTCATGCGGGCGCACAGATAACAGGGCGACTGGTCCACATCTACCACCACATTGAAAATATCGCTTTCAAACACGGTGATGGGAATGCCCATGATCCTGGCATTCTCCTCTATCATCCTCCTGTTTTCCGGGTTGTAGCCCGGATCCATTACCAGAAAGTGAAGACCAAATTCCATTTTCCCGTGGCGCAGAATCTCCTGCATGCACTTGGCCAGCAGCATGGAATCCTTTCCGCCGGAGATGCACACGGCAATATTGTCTCCCTCCTGAATCATGTCGTACTCATTGAGCGCCTTCACGAAGGGCCGCCAGATCTCTTTTCGGAATTTCTTGATAATGCTTCTCTCGATCTCTCTGCACCGATCCTCTGCAGCCGTCCCGCTGCAGTCTCCTGCCTGAGCAGCCGCTTCCTTATGCTCCCTCTTTTCCACACTTTCTGCCCTCAGGCCGTCCATATTCACACTTGTATTTTCCATAAATTTCCGTCCAATCCGTATTTGATGCCGCTGTGCAGCGGATTTCCCATCTTTTTCAGACCCTGTTTCAGCCAACCTTTTTTTCGCCTTTCTTCTCAGCTTCCTTCCTGCCCTGAAGCTCTTTCTCCATACGGCATAGCTCCCGCTTCAGCTGACTTACCTCATCCTGCAAAGCCTCTATCTGCTCTACCAGCTTTTTATCATGCTCTCCGAGAACCACCTTCTCCTTCTTCTGAAGCTTTACCCCGTCCTTTTTCACCGGGCGGGCCGGGATTCCCACTGCCGTGATATTTTCCTCGAGAGGCTGAAGAAGAACTGCATTGGCGGCAATGGAGCAGTTGTCTCCCACCTCAAAGGAACCTAAAATTTTAGCTCCCGAGCCCACTGTCACATTGTTGCCGAGGGTAGGGTGGCGCTTGCCCTTCTTCGTTCCCACGCCCCCTAACGTCACTCCCTGGTAGATGGTGCAGTTATCTCCCACCACCGCCGTTTCCCCTATCACGACGCCTGCGCCGTGGTCAATGAGGATGCCATGTCCAAGCTCTGCGCCCGGGTGGATCTCGATCAGTGTAAAAAACCGGGCTATCTGGGAAATCAGCCTGGCAATGAAAAACATTCTCTTTTTATAAAACCAGTGAGCGATCCTGTGCCAGATCAGTGCATGGACGCCCTGATACAGAAGAAGGACCTCCAGCGAGTTCCTGGCTGCCGGGTCTCTCTCCTTCACTGCCTTTACGTCAAGCCAAATATCTTTTAAAATCATACCTCTTCTCCTTTTTCTGCTGAAAAAACTCTGTGCCTGATTGCTATACATTATATAAGTATTCTTTTTGTCCTGTCAATGCCCCAGCCAAATGCTCTGCCATACCGGATTCTGCAGACTATGTTTTGCCAGAATATTCGCAAAAATAAAAACCGCCGCATATCTCCGGCCACATTCTTCCGGGAATATGCGGCGGCTGTCCGAAGCCGCTGTCACCTCAGTTTTCCTGTTCTTTGTTCATCTTCTTAAGTATTCCTTCATATACCTGCCTGTGCTTATCCGAATACCATATGGCACAGTCTTACAAACTCCCGATATTCCGGGAACTGCTTAAGCTCCCAGAATCCTTCAATCAGAGAGGTGTAATACCAGCCCTGCCACCTTTTTTCCTTCATGTTAAACCGCTCGAACACCTGATCTCCCATCAGAAGGTAATCCCTGGCCGTACTCCGCAGATTGCTCAGCTTATCGCCCAAAGCCAGAATCCTCGCATCTGTGTCAGCCTGCTTCAGGTAGTCGATGGTAGCCTGCTTTCTCTCTTTCCATGGGCGGCTTTTGTCCTCTGTCTCCCCTGCCACCAGCCAGGCCACACGGGAGCCAAATTCCCTCTCCAGTTCCTCAAAAGCGACTCCTGCATCCTCCATAGTATCGTGCAGAATCGCTGCCGCAATCAGCTCTTCATCCTCTGTAATAGATGAAACGATCAGAGCCGCGTCCAGAGGATGTGTGATGTAGGGAATTACTCCGCCCTTTCTCACTGCCCCTGCATGAACTCTGGCCGCAAAGGCTGCAGCCTTTTGAATCAGCCTGACAGTCCCGGCTGTCCTTATGCCGTCTGGCGTCTCTTCCGCATCCATCTCGATCCCTCCTCCATTCTTTGGCAGTTCCTCTTCCTGCATCTCTCCGTCATCCAGTGCTGAATTTCGCCCGCAGAGCTTCCTTACAGCCTGGGCTTCTGTTCCTTTTCATCCCCGTCAAACCCGGCAGCCCGCAGATGCATCTGCTCTTGTCCCGCCGTCTCCTCCCGGGGGAAGGTGCTGATGTGGATATCCATCTGTTTAAAAGGAATCTGGATACCTGCCCGGTCAAATTCCAGCTTCATCTGCTCGGTAATATCCCATCTGGTCTTCCAGTAGTCCTCCGATTTTGTCCAGCCTCTTGCGCCAAGCACCACGCTGTCCTCGGCCAGAGAGTCCACATAGACTAATATCTCCTCCTCCTTGAGAATCGACGGATGTCTCGTATAGATCTGCTTCAAAATCTCCTTTGCCTGTTTCAGATCAGAATTATATCCGATGCCCACCGTCAGGTCGAGGCGTCTCCTGTCCATAGCCGTCACATTGGTGACAACAGAGTTGGAAAGAGTTCCGTTTGGGATAGAGATCGTCTTGTTGTCAATGGTGACAAGGGTGGTGTATACGAGCCCAATCAGGGCAACCGTTCCCTCAGCCTGAGGCGACAGGATATAATCCCCCACCCGGAATGGCTTCATTATCAGGATGACAATGCCTCCGGCAAGATTTTTAAGACTCTCCTGAAGGGCCAGGCCCAGGGCCAGACCGGCAAAACCAAGAATAGCCACAATAGATGCCGAGTCAATCCCCATCTGTCCTGCTATTATGAATATGAGAAGGGCATTCAGGCAGAAGCCTATCAGGGAATTAAGAAATTTCATGACGCTGATTTCCATTCCCGCCCGCTCAAAGGAGTGTTTGGCCATCCTCAGTATCAGACCGATAATTTTGCGCCCAACCAGAAAAATAACCAGGGCTATCAGGAGTTTAATCCCAAGAGAGGTCAAATCGGGAATCCATCCCTTCACCATATCAAGAAGCACGTCCGGCTGGCTCAGCTCCTTTAATTCCTGCAGCTCTGTCCCCAGCTCTGCCAAACCTTCTGTCTCTGCTGTATATAAAATGTTCATTCTGTTTTTTCCTGTCTGTTTTTTCTCTTTCTACGATATCTCAGGAGCGGCCGGAGGAACCATTCTGCCTTATTCTTTCTTAGGCTGCTCTGCTTTTCCGTCAGGATGCTTTGGCTTTTCTCTCTTGTCCGGCTCCTGAACACTCTCTATCTTCTCTCTGGCTGCCCTCTTTACCCCATTTACAGTTGCAATCAGGGTATCTGCCGCCTCCTGGGCTTTCTTTCTGGCCGCCTTCTGAGCCTTTTTTGCCTTCTTCACTACACTCTCGGGCTGCTTTTCTGGTTCCGTCCGGCTGCCCTCCATCTCTTTCTTGAGCCTCTCCCTGGCCTCCTCGTCGTCCTTCAAATCTGCCAGGGCGCCGTACAGGCTTTTTTCTGCTTTAAATGAGATCACCTGTCCCCTGGCAGGCTCCCTTTCATCCCCGGCGTCCCCTCTGTCCTCAGAAGCGCTCTCTTCATTTACAGGGAAGGCTGTCTCTGGTGTTTTGGAACCCTTTTTCTTCCCTGCCGTTTTCTTCGGGTTTCCTGCTCCTGTCCTGCTCTTTGCTGATTTCGCTTTCCTGCCTGCCGCAGATGTCTTCGCGCTCTTTTTTTCATCCGGTGTGCACGAGAAAACACTGACGCCCAGAGGAGCGATGCGCACAGTGATCGAATTCTCCCTTCCGTCGTGTTCCTCCTCTTTTGAGGTTTTCACCCGCGGGTTAACCACTCCTGAGCCGCCGAATTCCTGGGACTCGCTGTTGAAAATTTCCTTGTATTTTCCTGCGAACGGCACGCCGATCTGGTATTTCTGATGCTCTACAGGCGCAAAGTTGCAGACAAAAAGCAGCGTTTCCTCCGGCTTTCCCGTCTTTCTGAGAAAGACTACAATGTTATTTGCTGAATCCATGCAGTTAATCCACTCGAAGCCGTCCGGCGTGTAATCCTCTTTGTAAAGGGCCGGATGTTCTCTGTAGAAATGATTGAGGGCTTTCACATAGGTCTGCATGTTTCTGTGAATCGGATACTGCAGAAGCTCCCACTCAAGGCTCTTATTTTCATTCCACTCGTCAATCTGTCCGAACTCCTGTCCCATAAACAGGAGCTTCTTGCCCGGATGGCCCATCATAAAGCCGTAGGCAGCCCGAAGGTTCGCAAACTTCGCCTCAAAGGTATCTCCCGGCATCTTTCCCGCCATGGAGCCCTTGCCGTGGACCACCTCGTCATGGGAGAATACCAGGATGAAATCTTCACTGTAGGCATAAATCATGCTGAAGGTCAGCTCCCCGTAATGGTGGCAGCGGAAGTAGGGATCGCACTTCATGTATCCGAGGAAGTCGTTCATCCACCCCATATTCCACTTGTAGTCAAAACCAAGGCCGTCCTCCTTCACAGAGCCTGTCACCTTCGGCCAGGCTGTGGATTCCTCGGCAATCAGCACAGCGCCGTCCTTCCTTCCCTTAAACACAGAGTTTAAATGCTTTAAAAATTCCACGGCCTCCAGATTCTCATGGCCTCCGTAAATATTTGCCACCCACTCTCCCGGGTTCTTTCCATAGTCCAGATAGAGCATGGATGCCACCGCATCGAAGCGGATTCCGTCAGCGTGATACTTGTCTGCCCAGAACATGGCATTGGCAATCAGGAAATTGGATACCCCGGGACGGCCGTAATTGTAGATCAGAGTTCCCCAGTGTGGGTGAGAGCCCTGCCTCGGATCCTGGTGCTCATAGACGCAGGTGCCGTCAAACTGGGCCATTCCCCAGGCATCCCGCGGAAAATGGGCCGGAACCCAGTCCAGAATCACGCCGATCCCCTGACCGTGCATGTAATCCATAAAATACATAAAATCATCCGGGGTGCCGTAGCGGCTGGTAGGCGCATAATAGCCAGTCACCTGGTATCCCCAGGACGCATCCAGAGGGTGCTCCATCACCGGCATCAGCTCCACATGAGTATAGCCCATGTCCTTCACATAGGCCGCCAGTTCCGGTGCAATCTCGCGGTAATTATAGAACTCAGAGCCTGGTATCTCATCGCCATGCTCGTCCAGAGAGAACTCCTTTCTCTTCCAGGAGCCCAGATGCACCTCATAGACAGACATAGGCCTGTCCTTGCTGTCGGCGGCTGCCCTCTGCTTCATCCAGTCCCCGTCATTCCACTCATATTTTCCCAGATCCCATACAATAGACGCAGTATTCGGTCGAAGCTCTGCATAGTTTGCATATGGGTCCGCCTTCAGAGCCGGATCCCCGTTTCTGAATTTGATCTCATACTTATAAATGGTTCCCTTCTTAAGGCCCGGGATAAAGAGTTCAAAGATACCGGAATCCCCCAGCTTTCTCATCTGGTGGCGGCGCCCATCCCAGAAGTTAAAATCCCCAACCACGCTGACGCGCATGGCACAGGGCGCCCACACGGCGAAGTAAACTCCCTCCACGCCTTTTACTGTCATCGGGTGCGCTCCCATTTTTTCATAGATGGAATAGTGGATTCCTGCTTCGAATTTCTTTAAATCATTTTCTGTGAACTGAGGCGCAAAGGAATATGGATCGCGGATCTCCCCCAGCGTCCCATTGTCATAGAACACCTGCAGCGTATAGTCGGCCAGTGTCTTTCTCGGAATCAGCACGGCGAAAAAGCCAGCCTCATCTGCCATCTCCATGGGATAGGTTTTTCCCGTGGCTGAGAGCTTTACTGTAATATCTCTGGCTGTGGGTATAAACGCCTGCACCAGCATCCCCTGCTCCGTCAGATGCGCCCCCAGCATCCGGTGAGGATCAGAAGATTCAGAGTACACCAGCTCCTCAATGCCTGCCCAGTCCATAAGATCGTATAATACTTTGTCCATAAATGCGCCCCCTTGTAATTCCTTCTGTGGTAGTTCCTATTCTATCATTTCGCCCTGAATAATACAATATATTTTACATCCAGCTGATGAAAGGTCCTTTTTCAGGAAATATTCCATAATTTTACAAATTTCGCCTCAGCCGCTCCAAAATCTCTCATCCTTCGACGCTCTGCCGCCCATTTTAACTGTACTTTCCGCAGAATCCCCCAGTTCATCTGTCAAAAGACGGGATTTCCCTGATATGAAAAATCCATGTTTTTTTAGGCATAATACTTGCTAAATCAAAAAAACTCAGATAAACTAAAGGACATGTAATTCATTGTTAAAAGCAATTCGGGCAGAGGACAGCAGATTCGGCGGTGAGCTGCCATTCTCCTCCTCGTCCAGAAACCATGAAAAGAGGAAGCTGAAATATGGAAAATAAAGAAAAGCGTCTTGGAAGCATAAGACATGATGAGCCTCCCAAAAGCAGGAAACGCGATGAGGAAAACCAGCCTTTCAGCTGGAAACGGGAAATTTTAAGCTGGATTCAGATTTTAGTCATCGCCGGGATCATAGCCCTCGTTCTCAACAGCTGTATTATCGCAAACAGTACCGTTCCCACTGGTTCCATGGAAAATACCATTATGGCTCACAGCCGCGTGCTGGGTTCCCGGCTTACCTACAAATTCAGCGAGCCTGAGCGGGGCGATATCGCCATATTCATCTACCCGGACGACAAGGCTGAAGGCAAGAAAACCTATTATGTAAAGCGTATTATCGGTCTTCCCGGTGAAACGGTTGACATCGTAGACGGAAAGATCTATATTGATGGTTCAGATACGCCCCTCGACGAGCCTTACCTGCATGAGCCTATGGACATGTACGGAAAGGATCACCTTCACTATGAAGTGCCTGAGGGCCATTACTTCATGCTGGGCGACAACAGGAATAATTCCAATGATGCCCGGTTCTGGGAGCACAAATATGTGCCAAAAGAGGATCTGGTGGCCAAGGTTTATCTGGAATACTTCCCGAATCCTCAGATTCTCCATTAAGCCCTGTCAGCCAGGCCTGAAACGAAAAATGACGGCACAGGCCATGATTCGAATGTGCTTTGATCACCGGCTGCGTACAGGGAATAGGGAAGCAGCCGCCAGACTGACTGGAAAGATAAAATTCTCCGGCGAGGAAACGCCGGTGAGAGGAGAGAGTAAGACATGAAAAAGGTTGTGAAGTTCGGCGGAAGTTCTCTCGCCAGCGCAAAACAGTTTAAAAAGGTAAAAGATATTATTACGGCTGACAAGTCCAGATGCTATGTTGTCCCATCGGCCCCCGGAAAGCGGAGCAGCAAAGACGATAAGGTGACGGATCTTCTCTACGCCTGCTATGACGCGGCCTCCTCCGGCGGGAGCTATAAAAAAATTTTTTCCGCCATCACAGAGCGGTATGAGCAGATTATCGAGGGTCTGTCCCTGAATGTGAATCTCGACTATGAGTTTAAGACTATCGAAGAAAATTTCCTGGCGAGAAAGGGCCGCGACTACGCAGCCTCCAGAGGCGAATACTTAAACGGAATTCTTATGGCCTCCTACTTAGGCTACGAGTTTATAGATGCGGCAGAGGTGGTGCTCTTTGACGAGAACGGCGTCTTTCTGCCGGAAAAAACCAACGCGGAACTTTCCGCCCGCCTCGCGAAGTCTCCCCGCGCCGTAATTCCAGGCTTCTACGGTTCCATGCCTGACGGCACGGTAAAGACCTTTTCCCGGGGAGGCTCCGACATCACAGGCTCCATCGTGGCCAGGGCCGTTCACGCGGATCTCTATGAGAACTGGACGGATGTATCGGGCTTTCTGGTTACGGATCCCAGGATCGTGGACAACCCAAAGACCATCGAGACCATTACATACAGGGAGCTTCGCGAGCTCTCCTACATGGGCGCCAGCGTACTCCACGAGGAGGCCATCTTCCCGGTGAGAAAGGAAGGCATTCCGATCAATATCCGAAACACCAACCGGCCGGACGATCCGGGCACCATGATTGTGGAGAGCACTCTGAAGAAGCCCCGCTACACCATCACAGGAATTGCCGGAAAGAAGGGCTTCTGCGCCATTAATATTGAAAAGGCCATGATGAACACGGAGATCGGCTTCGGCAGAAAGGTGCTGGACGTGTTTGAGCGAAACGGCATCTCCTTTGAACATATGCCGTCCGGCATTGACACCATGAGCATCTTCCTTCACCAGTCTGAGTTCGAGAAGCAGGAGCAGTCTGTCATCGCCGGAATCCACCGGGCCGTGGCCCCGGATCACCTGGAGCTTGACTCGGATCTGGCCCTCATCGCCGTGGTAGGCCGGGGGATGAAGTCGGCCCGCGGCACAGCCGGAAGGATCTTTTCCGCCCTGGCCCATGCGAGAGTCAATGTAAAGATGATCGATCAGGGCTCCAGCGAGCTGAATATTATCATTGGGGTCAAAAATGAAGATTTTGAGACGGCTGTGAAAGCGATCTATGACATTTTTGTGACAGTGGCGCTCTAAGGCGAAAGACGGGAACAGATTTTTTCAGGATATGGCATTCATAGCCTGGGGGGCTGCCGGAGAACCGGCAGCCCCCCCCTTTAAGATTCCGGGATACTCCCTGAAAATAAATCACATATCGCTACAGATAAGCATGAATCAAAATGGCGGCAGCAAAAAGAACCAGCCCTGCCCTGTATACCAGGCTGCTGAATCTGTTCTCCTCCTTCTGCGAAATGCTTTTTTCCGGGGGATTTCTCAAAGCCTCTATCAGACTGAGTGTTTGAAGAACAAGAATAGCCCCTGTAAAAAAATATATCAGGAGGCGGCTGTCCGTATATATGGCCAGCGCGTCAATCAGATAGAGAATACCCAGGAAATAATTTTGTTTTTTTTCGTTGATGAAAAAGCTCATTGACATCACCTACAGAATTTCATATTCAAAGTACCCAGGTGTCCATCCCAGAACTCCATCATTTGTATACCCATATGTATAGTTTACTGTAACTCTGACAGTATTTCCTAATACATTAGAACCAACGCTAAGGATCGCGCTGGCAATTGTCAAAGCCTTTGCTAGAGTTATATATTTTGATCCAGATACAATGGCAGCAGCTAATGCTGCAACAGATGCATCTAGTGCAACATGAACAGTAAAAGATTCTTTATGAACGTCTCCAATTTCAGGATTTGATGGGAAGGTTCTTGTCTGCACATTTCCCATCATTTGATAGTTTGCCAATAACGTAGCTTCTTCCGGCGTAGCGCCAAACTCTTCCATCAGCACTGTTCTTAATTCTTCATATGTCATTTCATTCAATCTACGTTCTAAATCATCAGCTTCATGAGGAATCTCTAATACCCCCGTGACACCGGCCTTAACATTATCAGCAGCAAACACAGAAGTCCCAATACTGACACACATTAAAGATGCAATTAATAAACTGCAAATAAATCTTTTCATCATATTTTTCATATGCTACCTCCTGCAATTTTTATTAACAATAATTACATTGAATCACATCCCATTGGAAACACCTCCTGTAAAAATAATTTTAAATTACATTTCGTTTTAGATTTTTATATTGGTAAACAGAGCTGGTCTTCGAGCCAGAAACACCATCATTAATAAGCAAGCAGGCTAAGCATGACATCTGTGCCTTTAATCCATGCATCCAAAGTCTTTTCCGCATCTGTAATGAGGCTGTTCCATCTATAAGGCCTGAACTTTATAAATCTGATAATGGAATTTCAGGAGCTGTTATGACATACTCCTGTCTCTTATCTGAATCTGAGGGAAATATATTTGCAGCATGTGATTATACTGTATATTTTTGCAAAATTTAGTTTTTTTCAAGTTATATTGCTATGTTATTTCATTTTTACCAATAACATTGTCATCTTACTATTATTCAACATTTTTTATGTATTTTGTAATTTAATCCTTTCTTTATTTAATAAATCTGTTATATTTTAATTCTATTTTATTTCGCTTTCAAAAATTATGCAACTTTTTTATTTAATATCATAAAGACCAAATTATGATAACTCGTCCTTATCATCAGCATTGACAGCTGATACCTCCGCCATTTGGGGATTGTTTCCAGATAGCCCTCGTATCCCGATGGCCATCTGCCTTCCCCCCCCCCATCCCCTCTTCCACAAAAAAGTGCAAAAAAACAGCCGCGCATTCTGTTCCTCTAAAAGTCACAAAATGCGCGGCTGTTTTCTGCCGTTTCCCGGCCGTTTCCGAACCGCTTTCCGGTGTTCCCGATATTGATCGTCCTCTTTCTTACCTGTTCTCGATGTCCATGATCATATCCACCCGTCTCTGGTGTCTTCCGCCCTCAAACTTGGCGTCCAGCCACTCCTCGGTGATCATCTTGGCCATCTCGCTTCCCACTACCCTTGCGCCGAAGGCCAGCACGTTTGTATTGTTGTGCATCCTGGACAGCCTTGCCGTGTACGGCTCGCTGCATACGCAGGCGCGCACGCCCTTCACCTTGTTGGCTGCCAGGGAGATTCCCACACCGGTGCCGCAGATGGTGATCCCCAGATCTGCCTCGCCGGAAGCCACTGCACGGCCTACTTTCTCACCGTAAACCGGATAATCACAGCTCTCGCTGGAATTTGTTCCCATGTCAATGACCTCATATCCCTTTGACTCCACGAACTCTTTAATAATATTTTTAAGCTCCACTGCTGTGTGATCGTTTCCTATTGCAATTTTCATCTCTGTTCTCCTTTGCCAACTTAATCTAAATTTCAGATGCTCCTATACTTCCTGTACTCTTTGCCCTGTTCTCCGCCTACAGCTCCGTGGTCTTTCTCACATTGGACTCAAAGAGCCTGTTGTAGCCCAGCCAGCCGCTGTTGTCGCCTGCGCCGGTGAGCACCTCGTTCATGGTTTCCAGCTTCGCGTCTGCGTTGTCCGCCAGGCTTAAAGCCAGGGCCTCAAACAGCGCCGGCTTTTTCGGCGAGCCGTATTCCAGCTCTCCGTGGTGGGCCAGAATGCAGTGTTTGAGCTCTGCGGCCATCTTCTCCGGAAATCCAGGAATTTCCCTGATCCGCTCAGACACCATCTCTGTCCCGATTATAATATGCCCCAGAAGCTGCCCGTCATCCGTATAGTCATTCTCCGGGAAGGCAGACAGCTCTCTCGTCTTTCCGATGTCATGAAACAGGGCCGCTGTCAGCAGAAGATCCCTGTTCAGACGCGGATAGACGGCAGCAAAATAGTCGCACAGCTTCATCACGCTCAGGGTGTGCTCCAGAAGCCCTCCCACAAAGCCGTGGTGCACGCTCTTGGCTGCGGAGTGGAAGCAGAAGCGGCGCATAAAGTCCTTGTCCTCTATGAAATAGCTGCCCGCCAGCTTTCTCAGGAATGGATTCTTCATGGAATCGATCAGCCCTCTCAGTTCCCCGTACATGGTCTTAATGTCCTTGGAGCTGACGGGAAGATAGTCACTCTCCACATATTCTCCTGCGTCTGCCTTTCTGATCCGGCGTATATTGACCTGGTTGGCGCCCTGGAATACGGTCACATCTCCATCTATATACACATAGTCCAGCACCTCGAAGCTGCCGATTCCCGGAGAACCCAGATCCCAGATCTTGGCGTCCACGGTTCCGGTCTTATCCTGAAGGGTAAGGGCCCCGTATTCCTTGCCGTTCTTCGTCAGTGCAATCTGCTTTTTCTTACAAAGATACACGTCTGAAACATGCATTCCGTCATAAAACTGTCCGATATACTTCATTTTCTATCCTCTTTCATCTTCATTCTCATCACTGCTCCCCTGCCGCGCCCGGCAGTTCTTTCATCTCCCGCCTCATATCAGCCGGCCAAAAGGCTCCGCCATGCCTGGCTTTTTGCACCTGCACAGCCGCGCCTTTCCGCAGAAATACTCTCCGCAGAAACGCTTTCCACAGAAACAGAAGAGTCCCCTAAGCGGAACTCTCCATCTTTTCAGGCAGCCTTAAACGGCAGACGCCTGCTCTATCTTCCTCTGATTACCACCTCATAGTCCAGAGGGGTGTAGCCCTCGCGTCCTCTTCGCATAACCGTCACCTTGACGGCGGTTCCCACCTGGTAGCCTGCTATCTGAGTGCTGAGCTCCTTCAGCGTGGCCACCTTGTGTTCCTCAAAGCTCACAATGATGTCCCCGTTCTGCAGTCCTGCCTCGTAAGCAGGGCTGCCGGCAATCACATCCGACACATAGACGCCGGCCGGCATTCCCTCTTCCAGCATAGAGTCGTTTACCTCCTGGCCCTTTACACCGAAATAGGAAACCTCCTCGCCATTTGTCATCTTTTCAAGGATTCCCTTATAATCGGAAATACTCGTAACGGAACTGCCGAAGATCTGACTCTCTCCCTTCAGCGTTTCATCCCGCCAGCCGATCATCTCCCCATCTGTGTTTAAAAGGAAGGTTCCCTTTCCGTCACTGCAGCTTAAGTCCGAGAACAGAATGCGCGACAAGCCGTCTGTCACCGGAATATTTCTGGCCACATAGGTGATCGTTCCATAAACGGAGGAATGGACGATTCCCGCAGGCGCCCCCACGCCAATGACAAAATCTCCCTCTTTTACGGAATAGGAATTTCCCAGAGGGATTACGTGAATCTCCTTCCTGGTTTCAGCATCCACCAGGGACGCATCCACACTGATCACAGCCATCCCCATCACCTCGTCAGTCTGGAGTATGGTCCCCGCAGCCTCAGTGCCGTCAAAAAACACCACATGGATGGAGTCTGCCTGCTCCGCAGCCTCAGCTCTTGTAAGGATTACATAGGAGCCGCTTGTCCTGGCAATCACGGCGCCGGCATAGTAGCCGCTCATCTCAATGGGATTTCCAAAGAGATCGGTCTGCTGCTTACCCGTATTGATGGTGACAATTCCCTTGTCCGCCTGCTGCTCCACCTGTCTGATGCCCTCGTACATGGATGTTAAATCTTCAGCGGAAAACTTATATGTCTCCATATAGGATTTCACCACATCCTCCACAGGCTGTGTCTGGCTCTCGGCAGTTTCCGCCGCTGATGCAGCGGTTTCCTCCGGCAGGGCATCCGGATCATCTCTGTCGAACTGTATAGACGGGCTCTCATTCTCTGTATTTTTCCCCCATCGCCTCTCCGCCCACGGCTTTACCGCCGCAAAGCTCAGGGCTGCCACAGCCCCAAATGCAGCTGCCGACAGGAGGAGAACAGCCGCCCGCGCCGCTATCTGTTTTTTTGTCAGCGGGCGTTTTACTATCTTCTCCCTCATGAACTCGCGCTCGCGGGGAACCTTTTTATCAGGTCCTTCCGTATCTGGCATAATTCTTCTCCTTCATTCCATCTATCTCCTGCACAGAGAGGACAGGAGAATCCAATCTGGTTTCAGTATCCGTCTGTCCGCCCTGTCTGCGGCGGACAACATATATGTATTATACGTTTCTTCCCTGGTGATTGCAAGAATATTGTTATAAAATCAGACGCAAAACGCAGCCGTCCAGGAAAGAGAGAACTGAATCTAGCAATTTCTGTGGCCTTTGTGTTATAATCATCATGGGATTTTGCAACCGCCCGTCTAAATTTTTTAACAGGTGAATGAATATGAATCAGAAAGCATTAAAAACTCTGGAATATTATAAAATAATTGACATCCTGACGGAGTATGCCTCCACTGAGCCGGGAAAGAAGCTCTGCCGTGAGCTTCTGCCGTCCTGCGATTACAGTGAGATTGTACAAAACCAGCAGGAAACCACCGACGCCGTCACCAGGGTGCGGCAGAAGGGCAGCCTGTCCTTCGGTGGTTTGAAGGACATTACAGATTCCTTAAAGCGCCTGGAAATCGGCAGCTCCTTAAATATCGTGGAGCTTCTGGCTGTCAGCTCTGTTCTCACGGTGGCCGCCAGGGCCAAGTCCTACGGCCGCCGGGAGGAATCTGAGCTTCCCGACGACTCCCTGGATGAGATGTTCCGGCTCTTAGAGCCTCTCACCCCCGTCAATACGGAGATCAAGCGCTGTATTCTCTCCGAGGATGAGGTGAGCGACGACGCAAGCCCGGGCCTTCGCCAGGTGCGCCGCCAGATGAAGGTGATCAACGACCGGATCCACACCCAGCTGAACTCTGTGCTCAACTCCAGCCGTACCTACCTGCAGGACGCCGTGATTACCATGCGGGACGGAAGATACTGCCTCCCTGTGAAGGCAGAGCATAAAAACCAGGTTCCCGGCATGGTTCACGATCAGTCAGCCACAGGCTCCACTGTATTTATCGAGCCCATGGCCGTGATCCGTCTGAATAATGAGATGAGGGAGCTGGAAATCCAGGAAAAGCGGGAGATTGAGTTCGTCCTCATGGCCTTGAGCTCCCAGCTTGTCCCCTACACGGAGACTCTCGCAGAGAACCTCTCCATTCTGGCCAGACTGGATTTCATCTTCGCGAAGGCCTCCCTGTCCAGGCACTTTAACTGTACGGAGCCGAAGTTTAATAACAGACGCTACATCAACATCAAGGACGGTCGCCATCCCCTTCTGGATCCGAAGAAGGTAGTGCCCATCAACATCTACCTGGGCGATTCCTTTGATCTTCTCATCGTCACAGGCCCCAACACAGGCGGAAAGACGGTTTCCTTAAAGACCGTGGGCCTCTTCACTCTCATGGGCCAGGCAGGGCTTCACATTCCGGCCTTTGACGGCTCGGAGCTTGCAGTCTTTGACAATGTGTTCGCGGACATCGGAGATGAGCAGAGCATTGAGCAGAGCCTCAGTACCTTCTCCGCTCATATGACGAACATTGTCTCGATCCTGAATGAGGCAGACTCCAACTCCCTGTGCCTGTTCGACGAGCTGGGAGCCGGAACGGATCCCACAGAGGGCGCTGCCCTGGCTGTGGCCGTCCTGACCTTCCTCCACAACATGCAGTGCCGCACCATGGCCACCACCCACTACAGTGAATTAAAGGTCTTCGCCCTGACTGAGCCCGGGGTGGAAAACGCCTGCTGTGAGTTCAGCGTGGAAACCCTGCGCCCCACCTACCGCCTCCTCATCGGTATTCCGGGAAAGAGCAATGCCTTTGCCATCTCGAAGAAGCTGGGACTTCCCGACTATATTATCGAGGACGCCAAGCGGCATATTGAGAAGGAAGACGCGGCCTTTGAGGATCTGCTGGCGAACCTGGAGGAGAGCCGCATAACCATTGAAAAGGAGAGGGAGGAGCTTAGCGCCTACAAGGCAGAGATCGCCCAGCTCAAGCAGAGGCTTACCCAGAAGGAGGAGCGGTTCCAGGATCAGAAAGAGCGTCTTCTCGAGAAGGCCAGAGAGGAGGCCCAGAAGATCCTTCAGGATGCCAAGGACACCGCTGATTCCACGATCCGAAATATCAACAAACTGGCCAACCAGTCCGGAGCTGGAAAGGAGCTGGAGGAACAGCGCTCAAAGCTCAGGAATAAAATCAAGGATGTGGACAAAAAGCTGGCTCCCAAGAAGCCTCAGGCTCCCAGAAAGACCATTTCTCCCAAGTCTCTGAAAATCGGCGACGGCGTGAAGGTGCTCTCCATGAACCTGAAGGGGACTGTCAGCTCCCTGCCCAATGCCAAGGGGGATCTGTACGTGCAGATGGGAATTCTCCGCTCCCTTGTGAACATCCGGGATCTGGAGCTCTTAAACGAATCTTCCATCTCCGGCCCCGGCCTGGAAAGCCATGGCGGCTTAAACGGAGCGGGAAAGAAAGCCGGCTCCCCCATGCGCACGCCGGGAGCCTTCGGAAAGAAGGGCGGCTCCTCCCAGAGCGGAATCAAGATGTCCAAGTCCTTCTCCGTTTCCCCGGAGATCAATCTGATCGGACTTACTGTGGACGAGGCCGTTCCGGAGCTTGATAAATATCTGGACGACGCCTATCTGGCCCATCTTCCCCAGGTGCGGGTGGTGCACGGCCGCGGAACGGGAGCGCTGAGAGCCGGCGTACACCAGCATTTAAGGCGTCTTAAATATGTAAAGGAATTCCATCTGGGCGAGTTCGGCGAGGGGGATTCCGGCGTGACCATTGTTACCTTTAAATAGGACAGAAAGGAATATCATGGCAGAAAAACAGAAAATCCTCATTGTGGATGACGACGAAAATATTGCGGAGCTTATCTCCCTGTATCTGACCAAGGAGTGCTATGAGACGAAGATTGTAGGCGACGGCGAGGAGGCCCTGAAGGTGTTCCCGGTCTTTAAGCCAAACCTCATTCTCCTTGACCTGATGCTTCCCGGCATGGACGGCTACCAGGTGTGCCGGGAGCTGCGCTCCTCCTCCCAGGTACCCATTATCATGCTCTCCGCCAAGGGAGAGATTTTTGACAAGGTTCTGGGACTGGAGCTGGGCGCCGACGACTATATGATCAAGCCCTTTGACTCCAAGGAGCTGGTGGCCAGGGTGAAGGCTGTTCTCAGGCGCTACCAGGCGGCCCCCCAGCCCCAGGAACCGGCAGGTCCGGATCAGAAGGGACAGTATGTGGAATTTCCGGATCTCATTGTAAACCTGACCAACTACTCTGTCATTTACAATGGCCATTCCATCGAGATGCCTCCCAAGGAGCTGGAGCTTTTATACTTCCTGGCCTCCTCACCGAACCAGGTGTTCACAAGGGAGCAGCTTCTCGACCATATCTGGGGATATGAGTATATCGGCGATACGAGAACGGTGGATGTGCATATCAAGCGCCTGCGCGAAAAGATCAAAGATCACGAAAAATGGGCCTTAACCACGGTCTGGGGCATCGGGTATAAATTTGAAGTAAAGCGGTAGGACTGTGTGAATGCCGGGGCGCAGATATGCCCCTGAATTTTGGCGGAAGGGAACAGCCCCGTTTTTTTCTATGGGGCTCTCCCCTTCCGCCGTAATGAAATCTGAATATTACTTTTCATCCGGCAGACAGCCCTCCCGGCTGCCGGACTGAGAATTTAAGAGGTGAAATTCCCATGATCCACTCCCTGTACTATAAATTTATTCTCGGCTATCTCATTTTCGGTTTCCTGGGCTTTGTGACCATCGCCACCTTCTCATCAGACATAACCCATGACTATCTGGTAAAACAGAAGGCGGAGGCGCTGTACGATGAGGCCAACCTGATTGCAGAAAACTGCAGCAATGTCTACACAGGAAAACAGCTGAATCTGGAGGCGGCAAAACCCCAGCTTGAAGCTATGGCATCCTACCTCTCCTCCGACATCTGGATTGTAAACCACGAGGGCACCATCATCATGGACAGCAGCCGCCGACTGACCGGAAGCTCCATTGAAGATTTCGACCCGACGGCTGGAGGCAATAAGCCCTATGCGATTGGAATGTACTACGGAATGTTTTCTGATGAGGTGCTGTCCGTGTCGTCTCCCATAACGGGAAATTTCAACACATACGGCTATATTGTGATCCACATGCCCATGAGCCTGGTGACAGAGGAACAGAACAGTATTCTGAATATTATATACATTACAGCGGGAATTATCTTTGCCATCTCGCTGATCCTCCTGCTCTTCTTCACCAAGACCGTGTATTTCCCGCTGAAAAAAATTACCCGGGCGGCCACGGAGTACGCGGCAGGAAACCTGTCCTACAGTATAGAGCTCCACACTCAGGACGAGATGGGCTATCTGGCCAATACCCTGAACTACATGGCCATGGAGCTGAACAAGATGGAGGAATATCAGCACAAGTTCATTGCCAATGTGTCCCACGACTTCCGCTCACCTCTGACCTCCATCAAGGGGTATCTGGAAGCCATCATCGACGGCACTATCCCGCCGGAGCTGTACGAAAAATATCTGAATATCATCATTGCAGAAACGGAGAGGCTCAACAAACTGACCCAGGGAATGCTGACCTTAAACTCCCTTGACAGCAAGGGCTTTCTGACCCGCACCAACTTTGATATCAACCGGGTCATCAAGGATACGGCGGCCGCCTTTGAGGGCACCTGCAATGCCAAGGGCATCACCTTTGATCTGACGTTCAGTGACTCCATCCAGATGGTTTTCGCGGACCTGGGAAAAATCCAGCAGGTGCTGTACAATCTGATCGACAATGCCATCAAATTCAGCCACGAGGATTCTGTGATCTATATCCAGGTTGCAGAAAAGCACGAGAAGATCTTCGTCTCCGTCAAAGATACGGGAGTGGGGATACCAAAGGACAGCATCAAAAAAATCTGGGAGCGGTTTTACAAGTCCGACCCTTCCCGCGGAAAGGACAAAAAGGGGACCGGCCTGGGCCTTGCCATCGTGAAGGAGATTATTCAGGCCCACGACGAAAATATCGATGTAGTCAGCACCGAGGGGGTTGGAACAGAGTTTATTTTCAGCCTGCCAAAGGCGAATCTGGGGTAAGGCTCGGGTACTCTGTATTATGAGAAAGCCGTCTCTTCTCTCTCCCCGTCTTTTTTCCACATCAGCGTCACCTTGAACAGATCTGCCTCTGTCTCCAGTTCAAATCTTCCTCCCTGGAGCTCCACAAAGCTCCTGGCGATTGCAAGGCCCAGTCCGGAGCCTTCTGTGTTTCTGGACTGGTCTCCCCTCACAAAACGGTCTGTGAGATCACGTCCGTCATCAGACAGCTCCGCGGCAGAGATATTCTTCATGGCAACGCGAA
This sequence comes from Clostridium sp. M62/1, assembly GCF_020736365.1. NCBI lineage: Bacteria > Bacillati > Bacillota > Clostridia > Eubacteriales > Clostridiaceae > Clostridium > Clostridium sp. M62/1. The sequence goes on from NZ_CP085988.1 coordinate 3,819,109, forward strand.
CCTCGCCTGTCTTTTCCTGGCCTTCCTCCTCCCGTTCCGTTATCTCGATATACGCCCTGGTTCCCGGCATTCCGTATTTGACAATGTTTATCAGCAGATTTTCAAATACCCGGTAGGTCTTTTCGCTGTCCAGAAGGAGCTTTATCTTTCTGTCCGGCAGCTGAAACCGGAAATCGATCCCGCTCGTTCTCATCCTGTCGTCCAGCTCCAGCCTTACCTGCTTCATCAGGCTTACCACGTCCACCTCCACCAGGTTCAGGGCAATGCTTCCGCTGTTGGCCTTGCTGACCTCAAACAGATCCTCTATGAGTGCTTTCAGCCGCATGGACTTCTGATCCAGGATCTGAATATACGCCTCCCGCTCCTCCTTCGTGAGCTGGGGCTGCTTTAAAAGGTTTACATAAGTAATAATCGCCGTCAGAGGCGTTTTCAGATCATGGGAGACATTGGTTATCAGCTCCGTCTTCATCCGCTGGCTCTTTACCTCCTCCTCCACTGCTTTTTTAAAGCCTGTCCGGATCTTCTGTATCTCATCCCGAAACGGCTCGAACACGCCCAGATCCTCTGTGATCTCCACATCCAGATTTCCCTCCGCCAGCTCATTCGTCGCTCTGAGCAGGATTTTATATTTTTCCTGCATCCGGTCATACAGCCTTCTGAGAATCAGGTACAGGACTGCAGAGTATACGATCAGCCCGAAAATCCCAAAGAACCAGAGACTGCAGAATACAGTGAGAAGGACAAAATTGATTCCCACGATCCTGATAAGCGTCTTTGTGGAGCGCTCCCTCAAATCTATTTTCTCCACCTGTCTGTAGCTGTTCACGGCAAACCTTTTTAAAAACCGCAGAAATGCTCCGGTGAGCGTCCTCTCCCTGAACCATCTGGCCGGTCCCAGGGTAAAGAAGGAGGCAGCCGTCTCCGCCATCCAGAACAGCGTCAGGGCCAGGAAAAACCAGGATGCATAATTGACTGCAGCCAGCACGGTTTCAGCGCTCTCAGGGCTCATCTGGTAATATCCGCCGCTCATGAGAGCCATGCTCTCTCCGCTCAGGGCGGCGCAGGCCATCTGGGGGCCCATCCCGCTTCCCATGGAAATCCCGAAGATCAGAAATCCAGTGAGAACCATCAGCTCAAAGGGCATTTTAAAAATCAGGATGTCCGTCATCTGGAAATACCGGACTGCTGCCAGAAAGAAGGCCAGGAGCACCACCAGCACTGCAGCCCCCAGAGTAATGGCCTCCAGGGCATCCTCCACTCTGATATAGCCAGGCAGAACCCATACCTCATCCTCCATATAGATTACATAGCCTTCGTATGAGGAGCTGTCCCGGCTTTCCACATAGTAATCATAGCCGGGATAGACGTATGTCTCCTCCCCATAGAGGCTCTCCGCACTGCCCGCGTATTCTTCCGGCCCGCTCTCCCATTCCTCTGCAGGCACAATGGTCTTTCCGGCCTGCATCTCCTTTGACAGCCAGGGATAAAAGGCCATCACTCCTCCCGCTACGGCGGCCGCCAGGAAAAGAGCCAGGAAAAGCCCCATAATTCTGCCCTTCAGGTTCCGTCCACAGTTTCTGCCTTCATCCTTTAAAATCTGTTTCTCACTGCTGCTTCTCAATTTTATAGCCAACGCCCCACACCACCTTTAAATATTTTGGATTTCTGGGATTGATCTCGATCTTTTCCCTGATATTTCTCACATGGACCATCACCGTGTCAATATTGACGGCCCGCTCGTTCCATACGCGCTCATAGATCTCCTCCGCCGAGAACACATGTCCCGGATTCTTCATGAGAAGGAGGAGGATCTTAAACTCCATGGGCGTCACCTTCACCGGTGAGCCATCCACAAAGAGCTCCACCGTGTCCTCATTTAACTCCAGTCCGCCGATGCGGTAGACATTTTTATCCTGTTCTTCCTGTCCGCCTGCTTCCTTCTCTTCCAGAAGCTTCATAAACCGGCGGTAGCGGCGAAGCTGGGAATTGACCCGGGCCAGAAGCTCCATGGGAGTGAACGGCTTAGTCACATAGTCGTCAGCTCCCATGTTGAGTCCCATAATCTTGTCGACCTCCTCTGACTTGGCTGACAGGAAGATAACCGGAAAATCATACTGCTCTCTGAGTTTTATGACCATTGTGATTCCGTCCATTCTGGGCATCATAATGTCTACAATAGCCAGATGGATCTCCTCCTTCTCAATCACTCTGAGCCCCTCTATTCCGTCTGCTGCCTGAAATACCCTGTATCCCTGGCCTCTCAGAAAAATTTCGATGCCCTGCCTGATCTCTCTGTCATCCTCCACAATCAGAATGTGCCCTGCATCCGCGCCTGTCTGCTTTTCCATATCCCTTTTCATCTCCGTCTTTTATATTTTCTGCCCCGCGGGACATACTGGCTGCCTGGCCGCCTGTCTTGCCTGTCCCCTCTGCCCGTTCAGGGCCGCAGCTGCCGGAAGCTCTGTATCACAAATACAGCCGCCCGTTTTACCCTGACGGTACCCTGATAAGCTGCCGCAAAATTTCACCTTTTTTATGTTTTTCGGCTCTGTTCTGATTATACTACATTTTTTCCTCTCCTCTGCCGCAAATTGAAAAAACTGAATCACAAGGTTCACTGCCGTTATGCCGGCAAATACGAAAAGCACTGCCGTTATAAGCCCGTCATAATTCATCTCTTCCCCCTCCTCTCTGTCAGTGACAGTATAGCGGGGAAATCTAAACACAGCCTGCATAAAAAACGAAAGAAATTCTAAAGAAAACGAGGCGCGCGCCGCCGGAGCCACGCGAAAAAAGCCGGAAACTGCAGGTGCCTCTCCCCGGCGTCTGCAGCTTCCAGCCTTTTTATTGCGTCTTTTTATTTCCGCTTTTTATTTTTGCTTTCTGTTTTCGCTATCTATTTCCGCTTTTTACTTTGTCTTTCCGTTTTTTCTTTCAGGTTCTGCCTTGTTATTTCTGCTTGTTTATTTCTTTTTATCTCCTGTTTGCCTTCTCGATATGGATGTTTTTGCCCTTGATCCGCGCATCCTTCATGGCCTGAAGCACAATGTCCGCCTGCTCTCTCGGAACTTCCACAAAGGTATACTTATCATACATGTCAATGCTTCCCACCATCTTGCCAGGCATTCCGGACTCTCCCGCGATAGCGCCCAGGATGTCTCCCGGCTTCACATTCTGATTCTTTCCGATGTTGATAAACAGTCTTGCCATGTCATCCCCGCCGGAACGGTTTCCCCGTCCGCCTGATCTGGAGCCTCTGCCGCGGCCGTAATTTCTGTCTCTCCAGTCACCCAGGTCATCCAGGGAGCGCAGAGGACGGGAATCCTCGATAATATCCTCATTATCCTCACCCATGATCATCCGGAGAAGCCCTGCCGCCAGATCAAGGGTGGTATAGTCCTCCTCGAGAACCTTCCTCTCAATAATGTCGATCAGACGATCCATGTCATTGTCCTGGAGGATCTCCTCCGCCTGGCAGAGAATCTTGTCCGCCTTGATCTCTGTCACATCGTCAATGGACGGAATCGGCTGAGGGACAATCTTGGTCTTGCAGTAGCGCTGAATATCCCTGAGCTTGTAGACCTCCTTGCCCACCACAAGGCTGAAGGCCTTTCCCTCTCTTCCTGCCCGGCCGGTACGGCCGATGCGGTGAACGTAATACTCCTCGTCCTGGGGGATGTCATAGTTAAACACAGCCTCCACGTCGTCCACATCGATTCCTCTGGCAGCCACATCCGTTGCCACCAGAATGTCCGTGCGGCCCTTCCTGAAGCCGTTCATGACCCGGTCACGCTGCACCTGCTTTAAATCCCCGTGAAGTCCCTCTGCAAAGTAGCCGCGGCCCTGAAGGGCAAGCACCAGCTCATCCACCTGCTTTTTCGTATTGCAGAAGACGACAGACAGCTTGGGAGCGTACATATCGAGAAGGCGGCACATAACCTCCAGCTTGTTCTTCGGCTTTACATCGTAGTAATACTGGGTTACCTTGGGAACTGTCAGGTCCTTTTTTACTACCTTCACGATTTCCGGATCCTTCTGGAACTTCTTCGCAATCTCGGCAATAGCCTGCGGCATGGTGGCGGAGAACATCACCGTCTGCCGTTCCTCGGGCAGTTCGCTTAAGATGGTTTCCATATCCTCCAGAAAGCCCATATTGAGCATCTCATCCGCCTCGTCCAGGACAACGGTGTGTACCTGGCCAAACTTGATGGTCTTTCTCCGCATGTGATCCATCACCCGGCCCGGCGTTCCTATAATCACCTGCACGCCATCCTTTAATGAGCGGATCTGCTTTACAATTTCCTGACCTCCGTAAATGGGAAGTACCTTGATCCCGTGCATGTATTTTGCAAGATTTCGGATCTCCTCAGCCACCTGGATTGCCAGCTCTCTGGTAGGGCAGAGCACAACTGCCTGCAGCTTTTTATTTTTCGGATCGATCTTTTCCAGAAGGGGGATACCAAAGGCGGCAGTCTTTCCTGTTCCCGTCTGGGCCTGCCCGATAATATCCTTTCCCTCCAGCTCCAGTGGAATCGCCTTCGCCTGAATCGGGGACGCCGCCTCAAACCCCATGTCCGTCACTGCCCGCAGAATCTTTGCGTCCAGGTTTAATTCTTCAAATCTGATTGTTTCCATTCTGTTCCTTTCTAAAGCTACCGTCTGGGGGCTGCCCTTCCTGCCGGACAGCCTCCCCTCTTATTTTTACCTGTCTAAAAGTTTCGGAAAACTTTTGTAAAGCATACTGTCCTTAATCGAACAAAGAATCCTGCTCTGCAGGATTCTCCGCCTGCGGCGGGGCTGCAAAGCAGCCGTATTCCTTTCCAACCCAGTGCGTTCCCGCCCGGCGGGCTTTTTATTTAACAGGAAATTCAACAGAATTTCCTGTTAAATAAAAAAAGATTCAAGACCGTTTCAGTTCTTGAACCTTCCCGCTTTTACGTCCAGTTTACTATATCAGAAAATCTTATTTCTGTCAATCACTGGACGAACGCGTCAACTGTGCTATAATAACAGTATCACCATCGTTCGGTTTCCTGAAGCAGACAGCAGAAAGCCAGGACTTCAATCGTCTGTCTGCCAGGATTCTATCTTCCAAGGAGGTGTTTTTATGTCTGTTGGAGCAGTAAAAAAATGTCTGATCTCCGGGGTTTTCTGCCTGCTGGCTGCCGGGACTTTTGCCGTCCCTGCCTACGCCCACCATGGCAGAGGAACCTGCTGTGGGGAAGAGCAGAGAGCATTATGTCCGGCGGTCTGCAGCTTTGAGGACTGTGAGGAAACGGGACTTCACTGGCACGGCGATTCCGTTTACTGCACAGGTGCCCATGAGAACGGATACTGCGACGGTTCCTGTGATGGGGCAGGAGGCGGCACATACTGCCGTCCCGGGCAGAACAGTCCCGGCGCAAACGGACATCACAGACATTGCCGAAACTGAATTCAGAACAGGTCCAAAATAAGTTTCCGGCTGTGTTCAGAGGATAAATACGAGGCCTGAGCGGCAGAAAGACAGCCTGCTTCCCAACAGAAGAGAAGGGAAGCAGGCTGTCGTCTTATTTTTCTTTATAGGCCTGTCGTCTCTACTCTTTCGGCAGCGCACTCCTGTCCGTCACCCGGCCTATGGCCAGTCCTGCAATTCCCGGCAGGATCCATCCGAGTCCCAGGCTGTAGCCGGGTAGAAGAACCATCATATCATTTACTCCCGGGATAGCGATCCCGGCGCCCCAAGAGGCATAGAACACGCTCACGATTCCCGTAAACAGGACGCCCAGGCGGTACATTCCTCTCGTTGCAGTTTTTAAGAAGGAGAGGAAAATAAGCATAATGGCCACCGGATAGATGGCGTTCAACACCGGGGTAGACAGGGCAAGGATTCTGGTCAGGCCTGCATTGGCCACCACAACGCTCACCGCTGCAAAGAGAAGCACCCACATCCTGTATTTCAGCACCGGGATAAGCTGACAGAAAAATTCGCTGCAGCAGCTCAGGAGCCCGACGCAGGTATTCAGGCAGGCGATAAAAAAGATCACACCCAGGATCGCCTCCCCTGCGCTTCCGAACATGGTTCCGGCTGCAAAGGTCAGCACCTTGGCCCCATTGTCAAGGCTCTGGGCAGAAGGCCCTGCCTTGATTCCGGTGTAGGCAAGGGCAATGTATACAACCGCAAGCAGAACGCCGGCAATCAGTCCGCTCCTGATTGTGGAACTCATCACTGCTTTCTCGCTTTTCACCCCAATCTCCCTGATATTCAGAGAAATGACAATGCCAAAGTTCAGAGCGGCAATGGTATCCATTGTCTGATATCCCTCCAGAAATCCACTTACAGGTGCAACCCCGCTGTAAGCGGCCGCAGGCTCAGGCGCTGTCTGACCGGCTGTAAAAAGGCTTCCTGCAAAAAGAAGAAAAATCAGGCATAAGAGTACCGGACAGAGAATCTTTCCAAGCCTCTGGGTCAGTCTCTCCGGATTGAGAGCCAGAAGTGCGGCTATGAAAAAGAATCCGACAGAATATATGAGCTGCCACACTGCCGTCCCCTGCCCGTCTCTGAGAACCGGAAGCACTGTCATCTCAAATGAAGTGCTGGCCGTTCTGGGAATTGCCAGACACGGACCGATAGACAAATAAATCAGGATAGTAAATACTCTGGCAAAGGCAGGATGAACCCTCCCCGCCAGCCTGTCAAGACCTCCTGAACGTGATACGGCAATCACTCCCAGCACAGGAAGTCCCACCGCGCTGACCAGAAAACCCAGAAGGGCCGGCCACACTGCCGTCCCCGCCTGGGCTGCCAGAAACGGCGGAAATATCAGGTTTCCTGCTCCAAAAAACATAGAGAACAGAGTAAGCCCCACGATCAGGAGCTTTCTTCCCCTCAGTGCTTCATTCATATCATTCTCCCCTTTTCCTTTGTTTCAGTCTTAACTTATTCTATTTCCTTTTGCCTCTCCATGCCCTTATTTCCTGGACGGCTCTCGGGCATGCAGGCACATATAACCTACATTATAGGCGTACTCTCTTTCCTTTGCAAGCAGTTTTCTTCCTTCACGTTTTTCTGCCTTTCGCCCTGTCTCCCAGCTGCTCATTAACCCAGGCAATCCATCCTCCAAACCCGCTCCAGGCATAGGGGAGCAGCATAAGAAAATAACAGACCGTGTACTGCCCTTTCGCCTCCCAGAACAGGTGGAACAAAAATCCCCCGATAAAAATCACCGCAAAGATAAGCCCTTCAAATCTCACTCTGCCCCCCTTAAAGATTACGAACAGAAGCGCTCCCCCGTAGATCAGGCTCTGCAGCGCGTTGCACAGCTCCCAGTAGATTTCGTTCGCCCATCCTCCTTCCCTGAACAGTGAGCGGGTAAACGACGGAAACAGCCACCCCGGCCCCTTCACCTCCTGAATCCAGAGACTCTGGAAGGTGGGCTCTGCCCAGACAGACTGAATCTTTTTCTCAAAAAAATCGGCCGTATAATCAGGGTGTTCCAGAAAATACTGGACAGTCATAGCCAGATCCCGCTCCACGGCAGCCTGAGTCAGCTCCGGATCCTCATGGTTGTCGAGATAAATATATACATTATAATTGTTGAACCAGCCGGGGGCGCGGCTGCCATCCTGAAGTCCCATCTCCAGCCAGATTATCATAGGGGGCCCTCCCTCCACCGGATGTCCGGCTGCCGCAGAGAGCCCAAAGAGCACGGCGCTGTGGCTGATAACATAAAAAGATACCGCCAGGACAGCCCCCAGCAGGGAGGCGGCCCTCCGCTTAAATACTGCATCTGCCGCAAAGAAGATTACCATAGCCGTCAGCACGATCAGGTAATTGGATTTAAGCAGAATAGCTGCCGCAATAGAGAGGGCCGAGAGGAGCAGATTTTTTCTTCCTCCGCCCCTCAGAAAACATCTCTGGTACCAGAGAGCTGCCGCAGAACAGGCAAATCCCGGAACTGTACTGTAAGCAAATGTAAAATAGAAGGAAAACGGAAGGAAGGCAGACAGGAAAAGCGTCAGTCCATATCTGCGCCTGAGCGGGAGAACTTCCTTCGCCAGCATTCCCGTATAATACATTCCGGCCGCCAGAAAAGCTACATTTAAAATCTGCCAGAGAAAAGCCGTGTTTTCCCCCGCTATCAGCGCCAGCAAAGCCGCGTACAGAATCTGCCCGTTCTGGTGGGGATAGGTGTAGGCATACCCCTCACAGCTGTAACCGCTGTACTTAAAACCGATGGGATTCCACGGCGACATATCGCCTTCTGCCAGGGCCTTTCCAGAATCCACTACCAGCCTCTGATCTGACGCGGGGGCAAAGAGCATCCCCATAATCCAGATCAGGTACAGCCCGGATAGAATCGTCATCCAGCGTTTATACTGAATCCTGTTCAGTGCAGGACAGAGGCGGCTTCCGTTTTCCTGCTCCCTGGTCAGAATCACTCCCGCAGCGGTGACGACTGCGAATACGAACAGGTGAAACAGCGGTGAATCTGTATAAAACCTCACCTTCTCCGCCCCGCCGTAGACGGTTGCGCTTCTCGTCACACTGAAAAAAAGAAGCAGCAGCAGAATCAGCGAAAATATAAAAAGTACTACAATTACCGCTGCATCCTCCAGGCAGGTTCTCTGCTCCCGGATATTTTCAGACTGTCTCCGCCTGCAGCTGCCGCGCATTTTTCCTGAAAATGTACCTTTCTCCATCTCCGTTCTTCAAATCCTCCTCTGCGCCTTTCTCTTCTCTCTCGCCGTCTCTGCTCTCACACCAAAACAGGGACAGGGATAAGCTCTTTATCCCTGTCCCCCATACGTTTCAGCCTGCAGCCGTCGGCTTTTCTGCCGCTTTTTCCGCTCCATCCTACATCTTGAAGCGGTAGCCGACTCCCCATATCGTCTCGATATACTGAGGCTTTGCCGTATTAAACTCGATCTTCTCCCTGATCTTCTTAATATGCACGGTCACTGTCGCAATATCCCCCAGAGATTCCATATCCCAGATACGGCTGAACAGCTCTTCCTTGGTGAATACATGGTTCGGATTCTGCGCGAGGAATGTGAGCAGGTCAAATTCCTTTGTGGTAAAGTTTTTCTCCTCCCCATTTACATAGACTCTTCTGGCTGTCTTGTCAATTTTAAGTCCGCGTATCTCAATAATCTCATTCTCCGGCATCCCGCTTCCGATCAGCCTCTCGTATCTGGCCATGTGGGCCTTGACTCTGGCGACCATCTCGCTTGGGCTGAAGGGTTTTGTAATATAGTCGTCCGCTCCCAGCCCCAGTCCCCGGATTTTGTCAATGTCATCCTTCTTTGCGGAAACCATGATAATGGGCGTATTTTTCGCCTCCCTGACTTTCCGGCAAATCTCAAATCCATCTACTCCCGGAAGCATCAAGTCTAAAATCAGGAGATCAAAATCCTCCTCCAGCGCTCTTTTCAGGCCGGTTTCCCCATTGTCTTCGATTTCCACTTCAAAGCCGGAAAGCTCGAGATAATCCTTCTCCAGCTCTGCGATAGCTTCCTCATCCTCAACAATTAAAATTCTGCTCATTCCTGAATAACCTCCTGATATTTTCTAAGCACAAAGTGAATCTCTGTGCCGATTCCTTCCTTGCTGGTGGCCCAGATGCGTCCCCCGTGATCCTCGATAATCTTCTTCACAATGGAGAGACCGATTCCGCTGCCTCCCTTGGAGGAGTTTCGCGAAGAGTCTGTCCGGTAGAACCGGTCGAAAATATAGGGCAGATCCTTCGCCGCTATGCCCTTCCCGTTATCCTCTATGACAATCTGGACAAAATCGCCGTCATCCTTAATTCTGATATTGATAATGCCCTTTTTCTTGTCGAGATATTTGAGAGAATTTCCGATAATATTGTTGATTACGCGCTTCATCTGTTCCGCATCCGCGATAATCAGCACATCCTCGTCCACATAGTTGAAATAGCCAAGCTCGATTCCCCTGGTCTCCATATCCAGGCCGACCTCTTCCACGCAGTCCCAGAAATACTCAGCCACATTGATTTTGGAAAACGTGTATGGAATCCTGTTTGTGTCAATCTTAGAGTAAAAGGTCAGCTCGTCGATCAGGCGGTCCATATCGTTTGCCTTGTTGTAAATCGTGCGGATATATTTGCTCAGCTTTTCCGGAGAGGAGGCCACGCCATCCTGAATCCCTTCCACATATCCTTTAATGGCCGTGATGGGCGTTTTCAGATCGTGGGAAATATTGCTGATCAGCTCCTTGCTCTCCTTGTCATACTGAACCTTCTCCTCCGCTGACTCCTTTAATCTGAGGCGCATCTCCTCAAAGTCCTGGCATAAAAGTCCGATCTCATCGTCATCTCCCACGTCCAGCGTGAAATCCAGATTTCCGTCCCGTATCTTCTGTGTCGCCTCCCTGAGCCTGTGGAGCGGCGATAAAATCGATCGGTACACCCACATCACCAGGAGGCCGCCTGTCAGACAGATGATGGCGATTCCAGCCAGGAGCATCTCCATGAGCATGGATTTAATCTCCGGCATATACTCGCCTACATTTGTGACAATGAATGCGCTTCCCTCACTGCCGTCGTCAAACCGGAAATCAATCTGTTTTAGCAGATGCTGCTCTTCACCGTCCAGGTAAACTCCTCCCGACAGCCCGTTTCCATTATAATCGCCGTAGGCGGGAAGACCGTCGACCAGATCCTCCCCGTCCAAAGCTCCCTGATAGATAATGCGGTCTCCCTTGCGCACCATGAGAAAGGAATACTTGTCCTCCAGAACCTTGTTCACTCTGTCCAAATATTCCGGCGTTTCCAGCTTCTCCGGCTCCGTCCCCGCCACCTCCCGGATTTTTTTCTCCGTATTTATGGTGAGGCGATTGAACACCTGCATGGAATTTCCCGACAGCAGATCTACCTGCTCGCTCAGGCCGTAGGTTTTCTGGAAAGAACGAATCTGATAATTGCTCAGAGCCGTAATCGCCGCATAGATGAGGAAAATCGGCACCACTGTAATTGTGATAAAGGCAATAGCCAGACGCGTTTTGATCTTCATACTTTCTCCTTTACAAAAATATGAGAAAACCGGATGCCCCTGCTCCACACGGTTTTCTCATACTCTTTTAAGCTCTTTTAAGTATACCATATTTTAAGACTTCCGTTTCTAAAAGTTATCTAAACTTTTTCCCGACAGATACTTTTCCTCAGACCTCCTCACTTTCCTCATCTATCAGGCCTTTCATCACCCTGTTCCTGTACTCCCCCGCTGATATGCCGATCTGACGTTTAAAGACGTGGCAGAAATGGGCGCTGTCTGAAAAGCCCACCTCCACGGCGATATCCCCAACCCGCCTCTTTGGATCTTTCAGCAGCTTTCTGGCCTCCTCAATCCTCACCTGATTCAGGAGCTCCGAAAAGCTGTTTCCCGTATACCGGTTGATCAGCTTGCTCAAATGCCACTGGCTCACAAAGAGCTGCTCCGCCACCACCGCTAGTGTCAGACGATTTCTGTAGTTCTCCTGAATATATTTTACCGCTTTCCTGACAATATAGGTGCCCGCAGAATTTTTTCTGCCTGTTCCGGACGTTACTGCTTCTCCTGGGGCCGGCATCCTGCCGATTGTTTTTTCAATCATCTTAAAACCCCGCTTTCATCTTTCGCAAAAGTCCTTCTTCTGTCTTATCCTCTGCTGCTTATATAAAGGGCATATACCTTTCACGCCAAAAATTCAAGATATTTTCAAAATTTTTTGAAAATAATTGGTTTAATTTTATATCTAAAATAATTAATCAGAAAATTATGAAATATTTAACCGCAGGGTACCCCTGCCTGGGCGAGGTTTTCTATTGCACAGACTGTCTGAGCGATATTCTGGGAGAATAAAAAGGGCGGCAGCCCGTCCAGTCACAAGGGAAATTCCCTATGATCCAAACGGCTGCCGCCAAAGTCTGTCCATGGCGTTTATGGTCAGGGTCAGAATTTCAAGCGGGCAATGAGCTTTCTGCTATTTCGGAAGGTACTCCTTCAGCATATCCGCCTTGTCTAACTTCTCCCACGGCAAGTCCAGATCATTTCTTCCGAAATGTCCGTAAGCCGCTGTCTGCTTGTAAATCGGACGGCGCAGATCCAGCATCTTGATGATGCCTGCCGGGCGCAGGTCAAAATGCTTTCTGATAATCTCCACCAGCTCATTGTCGGAGAGCTTTCCCGTTCCGAACGTATCCGCCATGATGGAGGTAGGATGAGCCACGCCGATGGCGTAGGAGAGCTGAATCTCGCACTTGTCAGCCAGCCCTGCGGCCACAATGTTCTTTGCCACATAGCGGGCTGCGTAAGCTGCAGAGCGATCCACCTTTGTGCAGTCCTTTCCGGAGAATGCTCCGCCGCCGTGACGGGCATATCCGCCGTAGGTGTCCACGATGATCTTTCTTCCGGTCAGTCCGCTGTCTCCGTGGGGGCCTCCGATAACGAAGCGGCCTGTAGGGTTGATGAAGAACTTGGTATTTGTGTCGATCATACCGGCCGGAAGCACCGGATCAAAGACATAGCGCTTCACATCCTTATGGATCTGTTCCTGGGTCACCTTCTCATCGTGCTGTGTGGAGAGGACAACCGCATCCAGGCGGAACGGTTTTCCTGCCTCATCGTACTCCACCGTAACCTGTGTCTTTCCGTCAGGACGCAGATACGGCATGGTGCCGTTCTTTCTGACCTCTGTCAGACGGCGTGCCAGCTTGTGAGCCAGAGAGATAGGGTATGGCATATACTCCTCTGTCTCGTTTGTGGCAAAGCCGAACATCATTCCCTGGTCGCCTGCTCCGATGGCATCGATCTCCTCCTCAGACATTCTGTGCTCCTTGGCCTCCAGAGCCTTGTCAACTCCCAGAGCAATGTCGGCAGACTGCTCGTCAATGGCAGTCAGCACACCGCAGGTATCACAGTCGAAGCCGTACTTGGCACGGTCATAGCCAATCTCGCGCACGGTCTCCCTGACAATTTTCTGAATATCTACGTAGGCATTTGTTGTAATCTCACCCATTACCATCACAAGGCCTGTGGTCACTGCCGTCTCGCAGGCCACGCGGCTCATAGGATCCTTCTCTATGAGAGCGTCCAGAATCGCATCGGAGATCTGATCGCACATTTTGTCCGGATGGCCTTCTGTAACTGATTCGGATGTAAAAAGTAATTTCTCCACGTTGTTCCTCCTTCTTTGATTTCCCAGGGCGTATCTCCCATCTCCTGTTATGCCTGCTCTCTGCACCGCCCTGTCTCCCCTGTCTCCATGCTCTTTCCGGGACAGGAAACCGCTTTGGCCTCTTTGCAGGCAAAGAAAAAAGTCCGTAGCAATACGGACTTGATCTCATTTCTATCAATTCCTCTTATTGCTCGATTTGCCGCTCATGCGGTTCCTCGCTCAGGCTGGCACCTTCCGTTTCTGCGGGGTTGCCGTGACTTCTCAGATCCTTTGTATCTCCATCACTCTGAATAAGGGATATTACGCACTCTATGAATTTGCTGCGATATGTATGATAGCCTACTCTCTCTCTGCTGTCAAGAGAATTTATGAAATTTTCATGTTTTTCCGCTGTCTGAATCTTCAGGTACCCTCCTCTTTAAGAAGTTGGCGCCTTCCTCCATCAGCCCACCTTGAGTCTGAATTTCTGGGCTTCCTTCTCGGAGTCGACCTTCTCAATCATAGCTCCCAGGCCTCTCAGCTTCTCCTCGAAGTTCTCATAGCCTCTCTGGATGTAGCCGATCTCGTCTACCACCGTGTAGCCCTCGGCAGCCAGGCCTGCGATAACGAGGGCGGCTCCTGCTCTCAGATCCGGCGCATTGACCGTAGCTCCCGTAAAGCCCTTCACGCCGTCGATAATGGCCACATTTCCCTCTACCTTGATATTTCCGCCCATGCGGGACAGCTCATCCACATATTTAAACCTGTTTTCAAAAATACTCTCTGTCACCACACTGGTTCCCTCTGCAAGGGCCAGAGTCACTGTAATCTGCGGCTGCATGTCAGTGGGAAATCCCGGATAGGGCAGGGTCTTAATATCCATATGCTTCTGGCGGGGCTTTCCAACCACCCGCACAGCCTCGTCAAACTCTGTCACCTCGCAGCCCATCTCGATCAGCTTGGCTGTGATGGCCTCCAGATGCTTGGGGATCACATTCTGTACCATAATGTCGCCGCGGGTAATGGCAGCTGCGCACATAAATGTACCAGCCTCAATCTGATCCGGAATAATGGAATACTCAGTTCCGTGAAGCTTCCTGACTCCTCTGATTCGGATAATATCCGTACCTGCTCCCTTGACATTGGCTCCCATGCTGTTTAAGAAGTTGGCCACATCCACCACGTGAGGCTCCTTGGCCGCGTTCTCGATAATCGTCTCTCCCTCTGCCAGAGTAGCGGCCATCATCACATTGATAGTCGCCCCTACGCTGACTACGTCGAGATAGATATGGCTTCCCACCAGATCAATGGCGTGAGCCACAACGGCTCCCCTCTTTACCTCCACCTCGGCGCCCAGAGCCCGAAAGCCCTTGATGTGCTGGTCAATGGGACGGCTTCCGATATTGCAGCCGCCCGGCAGGGGAACCTCGGCGCTCTTGTACTTTCCGAGGAGCGCCCCGATAAAATAGTAGGAAGCGCGGATCTTTCTTATGTACTCATCGTCCACGCTGACTTCCTTAATGTGTCTGGCATTAATCCTCGCCGTGTGGCGGTCAATGCGGTCCACCCTCGCCCCGATCTCCTCGATGGCCTCCAAGAGTACATTGATATCCCGCACATCCGGCAGGTTTTCTATGATCACTTCTTCGTCGGTCATTATTGATGCAGCTAATATTCCCAGGGCGGCATTTTTCGCTCCGCTGATGGTGACCTCACCGACCAGGGGATTGCCGCCTTTCATGATATACTGTTCCATCTTGCACCTCTATCTATAATTGAAAAACACAAATGCCAGGTCTCTGACCTCTGCTGATTCTTACATTTTCTTGACTTTTTATTAACTGATTATAACATATCAGCAGAATTTGTAAAGGTTAATGCCCATTTATTTCGCAAAGCCCCCCGAAAACAGCCAGTAAGGCGCCGCCGGATCTGCCCCCTACAAATCTGTCAGAAAGGCTACAAAATCATTGCCTCCATTGGAATCAAACCAGTCAGCCCCATCGTTAAGCCCCATTTTGTCTGTATTGGCGTTTTCCGTTCCGGGGTTCCAGAGACAGGAAATATTATACGGATCATACCCGTAAATCAGCATATATGAGCCGTCTCCCGTGTAGGCCGCCACCGGATAGCCTCTTCCCACAAAGTAGAGAACCTGGTTCAGGCTCAGCCCTCCTGCATCAATAATCGCCCCTCCGTCTGAGGTCTCCAGCTCTCCGTCTGCAAATTCCCTGAGGTATCGCTCAATATCCGTCACCAGACTCTGGGGATCCCGGATTGTCCTGATGTCCGGCCTGTCCGCTCTGGCCCAGAACACGCGGCCTGCCTCATCTGTGACAATTCCCATACCGTCGTAAGCCGCTGTCACCGCATCCGCAAAATGCACAAACCTTCCCCGCAGCCTTCCCTCGCTGTAGGCATAATACTGCTTTTTCTCAAGAGGCGTGCTTTCTGTGACGGATACCGTATTGTTTTCCTCCGCCATCACCTTTTCCGGCACCTTAAGGCGGATTTCGGAACCGGAAACAGATTCATCCAGCTGGACAAAATACACCCTGCCCTTTTCCTCCGATGCCAGATACCCGATTCCCGCCAGCGTGTCCTCCTCCATCTCCTCATTGCACACAAGGGTGTCGTTTCCGGCTGACGTATAGCTGTCCCCTGCGCGGGAGAGCTTTTCCAGATGCACGCGGCTGTCCCGGATCTCCACGTCTGTGATATAGATGCCCTCCTTCTCATACCGGGTCTGAATCTGCATATCCTCCCCGGCGATTTCCAGAGCGTACATGGGCACCTGCGCCGTCCTTCCATTGATGACGGCACCTGTGTTTTCCTCCGCAAGGCCGTAGACGAGATCGCTTCCCACAAAGCCCAGAATCCTGATATTTTTTCCCTCCGGCGCATGGATCTGATCGCTTCTTCCGGTCTTCAGATCCATCACATGCACGGTAGATGCGTCGTAGGCATCCGTGCCGTCCTGCCAGGCGATCCTGGACTGCCCTGCTCCCACTGCAAAATTCTCCTCCGTCAGTCCCTCAGCCAGAATACGGGACTCCCTTGTTTCCATGTTGACAGAGTAGACAGAATTTCCCATCATCAGATAGAGGATTCCATTTTCTCCCAGGTAGCTGAGCCTGTCAATGCCAAGCTGAAGCTCCTCGCTCCCCTCGTCCGCAGGCAGATAGAGCCTCTCTGTCAGGGAATTGCCCTCCATCCTGTATCTCCACAGGGCAACGCCAACACTTCCCTCGTGGCTGCCTCTGCTCATATAGCCGTTTACCAGAAAATCCACTTCCCCCTCATCGCTCACCGAAAGAATTTTCAGGCCGTATCCTGTCACATCGATGAGCGGATCGGTTTCACTCTGTCTGAACGAGAATACCCTTGTATTTACCTGGCTTTCCCCGTCATACAGCCACAGCTCTCCGTTCGTCACGAATCCGTGAAATCTTCCATTTGGGGAGGTTATCTCCTGAAGGCCCGTTCCGTCGGAGATGCCAAGCATAATCCGCTTTCCCGAATAGAGAGCCGGATCCCCGTCAAACACCTGGTTTACAGTTCTGTTATAGTCCATCATGTAGATTCTCTGTGCATTCCACTTCATTGTGAAATCCTCGCAGACATCATAGTACTCCGCAGCTTCTCCGTTCTCCATGCGGGCCGCCAAATAGCTGAGTCTTACACTGGCCATAATGCCCTGCATCTCTTTCAGCTCTACCTCCACATTTCCGGCCTTCTCCATCTCCAGACTGCCCCACGTAATCTGGTCAAAGCTATTCTTCAGAGTCACATTGCCCAGGGAGCTGTTGTCTGCCGCAGCGTCTGTCTCCAGATAGGTAGTCAGATCCGAAGCATTCTCATAGTGGAACGTATTGTCGGAAAAGGTTTCCGCCAGGGAGAGCATGTCCCCAAGGAAGGTATTGTCTGTCCAGACAATCCTCGTATAGTAATAGATGGCCGGCTGATTTTCCGTGGCAATCGCCAGCGTCAGGATGTACTCCTTATCCTTGTCAATCAGGTTCTGAATGGGCAGAATCGTCACCGCCTCCTGTGAACCTTCGTCCTGGTGCCAGTTCTGTACCACTGTTCTCTCGATCAGTCTCTCGTCTTCCAAACTCCTGATCTCGTACTGCACGCCCGTAATTCTGCTGTCCAGGTTATAAAAATCCACCGTCAGGCGGCGATCCTGGGGAAGCACAGTCAGATTTCCCCTTCCGGCGCAGTCCCTGTCATCCTCCCTGAATCCGTAAAGGGGATTCATCTGCCGGCCGCACATCTCCATATAGGCTACAGGCAAATCTGCGTCCTCCATCGGCGTATAGGCAGTTTCCTCCTTCCTTTCTCCCCGCAGAGGCAGGGCTAAGTAAGCCGCTCCCGCAGCCGCTGCCAGCAGAACTGCCGCACATATAATCCAAAGTTTTTTGCTGAATCTCTTCATTTATCTTCATCCTCAATGATCGGTTTTCCTGTATCGTGCTTCTACCTTCCTTTGAGCCTGCAAACAGAGGCAGCGCACACTGATAATCAGCTGTCCGCCCGCTTCCATCCCGGCTGCTGTCGGCACCTTTTATTGCTTTGAATGCCTTTGGGCCCATTATAGCATATTTTTCAGTCTTTTAACAAGGAAAAGGCAGCGTTTCCCCCTGTGCCGTAGAACGCGGTCAAAGGGCGCCGACAGTATCGGCACCCTTTGAACACCATGGCTTATGCCATATTTATCTGTTTTCCGGAGACTGATTTGGTTTGGCCTGTCAGCCGCAGTTTCTATGCAGGCATCTTCTGTGCTGAACATCTCCCAGCAGGAGAAGCATAATGATGTCAGAAAGCTCAACCTCTCCCCTTTTTCCAGGCTGGCTTGGCGGCGGACCCCACGGCCGATCCGGCGGTGGCGGCGGACCCCACGGCCGATTGGGCGGTGGCGGCGGACCCCATGGGCGATTGGGCGGTGGCGGCGGACCCCATGGGCGATTGGGCGGCGGCGGACCCCATGGACGGTTGGGCGGTGGCGGCGGACCCCATGGACGATTGGGCGGCGGCGGACCCCATGGACGATTGGGCGGTGGCGGCGGACCCCATGGGCGGCGTCCGCGATTCAGGTTCTCTGCCCTGACTGACTCCTCCTGTCTGCTCTCCTCCCCTCTTTCCGTCTCCATCGTGTGAAGAGGCACCTCCGAAACAGCTGTACCGGAAAAGTTGTCCTGCCCGGTTTTCCCACGGCCATATGTTCCCGGATTTCCCGTGATTACTGTCCCACTGTATGGGCTTAAGCTGGCATCAAAGGAGCTAAGCAGCGGTTTCTGTCCGGCCCCATACCTTGGAAGTTCATATGTCTCCAGCATTTCATCTCTCTGAGCCGAGGCGGCCCTGAGCCCTCTCCCTTCCCTCTTGTCGTCCTGAGTCTCCTGTTTCTCAGAGCCATAGCCCCTGTTTTCCGGAAAGGACAGAATATTTCCGTTTTTAGGCTCCTCACCTGAATCTCTGTACTCCTCTGTCACTGTGTTCTCTCCTGCTATGCTCTGCGCGATATCACGGCAGATCCGTTCTATGGCAACCCGATCCGGAAATTCATCGTAGATCAGACTGCCCTGATAATCCAGGCGGTCACAGGCCTCCCTCACTCTGGCTCTCAGCTCTCTGAGTCCTGCGGGATAAAAACCGGAAAAGTACTCATAATCTCTCAGCGTTTCCATAAGCCCATTCTCCTTTGGCTCAAAGGGTCCCGCCTGCTGCTGCCCGTCAGCCCCGCCGCCGCTCTCTTCCGAAATCGGGGCAGAGCCGGACGGACGGCTGTCAAAAAAATTCTGCATATGATACGGCTCCTCCTGTTTACATAGAGTTATATGGTATCATATGCAGAATCTCTGCTGTTTTTTCCGTTTTCTTACTGTGAAACTGTTTTCCAGGCTTTAAAACAGGTGTTCCGGATAGACACCGCTCTCGCAGAGCCTGCGGATCTCACGGCTCACAGACTCCCTGTCTTCCCTGTAGGTAACACCGAACCACCGGTCTCTCGTCTCCAGCACTCTCACCTTTGCCCTTCCTTCACGAATCATCTGGTCAATAATCGTCGGAAGCAGATACTCCGATTTCAGGTCCCCTTCCTTAAGGTCTGACAGGAACTTCGGAAAGCCCTTTTCGAGAGCTCCCATAAAGTCCGGGGTCAGCCCCCACATATTCATGGAGACGTGCTGGCTTCCTGAAACCCTGACCGGATTGCCCTCTCTGTCGGAAGCAGTGAGAATCCCGTCTCTTTTTTCTATGTTATAGGTTTCCGTCACGCTTTTTAAGATTCCGTCCTCTCCCACGCGGCAGACTCCGCGGGTAACTCCCCCGTTCTCGCTGAGCGTGTTTGAGAGAATAAAGCCTGCCATGCAGATATCGTAGACGTCCCCCCTGTCCTCCCTGGCATTCACCAGATAATCATGGATCAGGCGGAAGGCCTCTTTTCCGTAATAGTCATCTGCATTGATAACAAGAAACGGCTCCCTTACCAGCTCCTTTGCGCAAAGCACCGCCTGTCCGGTTCCCCAGGGCTTCGTCCTTCCCTCCGGAAGACGATATCCCTCCGGAAGATCAGAAAGCTCCTGAAATGCGTAGGAGACAGGCGCAATTTTCTCTATCCTGTTTCCTATAATCTCTCTGAAATCCTTCTCCAGGTCCTTCCTTATGATAAATATGATCCGGTTAAAGCCTGCCTCAAGGGCGTCGTGGATGGAATAATCCATAATAATTTCACCGCCGGGCCCCACAGGCTCCAGCTGCTTGATCCCTCCTCCGAAGCGGCTCCCAATACCCGCTGCCATAATTACCAGTGATGTTTCTCTCATAATCCCTCTCCTGTGTTCTGCTTGTTTTCTTCCTGCACGTAAGCAGCCTTATATTATGGACAGTTTAGCACATCGTTCTCTTTATTTCCACCCCTTTATCTGCATCTTTCTGCTCCCTTTTGTCCTTAGCCGTGTCTGATTATTCCCGGAAATCTTGCCCGCCGGCACTAGATGCAGAAATCTGCACGAAAAGAACGAAGCTCCTGTTTCTATTCTTAAATTTATTTTGAAAGTCAGAAAAATAATCTGCCAAAGAAAATGGAGCGTATGGTATAATAACCGCGGAGCGGTTATTATACCTGCGCCGAGCCGCTGGCGCCCGAAGGGAGCCAAAACACTATTGCGGCGAGTGCGCATCCCTCGGAGAGATACATATCCGGAGGATATGGTACAATAGCGAGGAAAGCGCATGCCATGCTTGCATGAGCATGCATTTGCCGAGCGGCCCATCGAGACGCTAGTCGAGATGGCATAATGACCGCGGAGCGGGCATTATACCTGCGCATTCCTGTTTCAGCATTTACTGCTGAGAGCCGGGCAGACGCCTGGTCAAACCGAAGAGAAGGGGGCAGACAGTATGACTACGAAATATATGCTTATACAGTTGATTGGATTTGCCGGAACTTTGCTGTTCTTTTTTTCTTACCAGTGCAAGAGCAACCGCAACCTGTTCCGTGTACAGTTCCTATCTTATTTTATTTATACAGTTCACCTGATACTTCTGGGTGCCATGACAGGAGGGGTGAGCTATATCATCAATACCTTCCGTTCTCTGTGCCTGGGAGGAAGGTGGAAGTTTGCCAAAGGCTGGGGGATGTGTATTGGAATCTGTGTCCTTCAGTTTCTAGCCCTTGTTTTTACGTGGTCGGGATGGATATCCATTTTGCCGATTGCTGCAAATATTGCGTCGACAATTGCAGGATATTCACATAATCCCCGCAAAATCAGAGTAGTGGGTATGTTTATCAACTCACCCCTCTGGATTATCTACAATTTCATGTCCGGTTCTCTGGCGGGTATCCTTGACGAGATAGTGACTGAAATTTCTCTGGTCATTTCCGTCTTTCGGTTTGGGTGGAAGTCTCTGGACCGGGTTGAGGATTAAATAAGAGCCGTCTTTCATTTCGGAGGCAGCCATCCCCAAAAGTGCCGTTTTACAGTCCGTATCAGGAGGTTGATATTGATATTATGAGTGATGCAAACATCTATCTGTCCGACGAAGAAAAGCAGGCCTTTCTGGCTTCCCTCCCCTTTTACAGCCGTCTGTCCGGCAATGAGAGGGCGCTGCTATCAGAGCGCCTCCTCCTCTCCCGCTATCCGGCCGGCAGCTCTATCTGCTCCCTGGAAGCCCAGTGCCTTGGCACTGTCTTTGTCAAAAA
Organism: Clostridium sp. M62/1; assembly: GCF_020736365.1. Taxonomy (NCBI): domain Bacteria; kingdom Bacillati; phylum Bacillota; class Clostridia; order Eubacteriales; family Clostridiaceae; genus Clostridium; species Clostridium sp. M62/1. Next base: position 3,840,450 of record NZ_CP085988.1, read on the forward strand.
GGGGATCCTGCGCCTGTACCTGCTCTCCGGCGACGGGAGAGAGGCCACCATCTGCCGCCTGCGCGACGGGGAGGTATGCCTTCTGTCCGCCTCCTGCCTGATGTCTGCCGTCACTTTCGATGTACAGATCGAGGCAGAAACAGACTGCGAGCTCTATATCATCCCCTCCTCTGCTTTCGCCATTCTGATGAACGCCAACATCTTTGTAGAAAATTTCGCCTACAAATCCATGACCGAACGGTTTTCTGACGTGGTGGCGGCCATGGAGCGGATGTTCTTCATGAGCCTCAGGCAGCGCATCGCTGCCTTCCTTTTAGACGAGGCGGCCGCCCAGAGGCAGGACTGCCTGTCCCTTACCCAGGAACAGCTGGCCAGAGCCATCGGAAGCGCCAGGGAAGCTGTCAGCCGCAATTTGAAACAGATGGGTTCCGAAGGACTGATCCAGGTGTCCAGAGGCCAGATCTGTATTCTGAATAAGCCCGCCCTCTACGCTGCCGTCCAGCAGCAGAAATAGTCTTTGCAGGCAGCCATCCGGCTGCCTTTTGTTTTACGGTTCAGCATTATAGTTTCAGCGGTCCATAGAAGTAGGAAGCTGTGGCACCTCCGTCTATGAGAAAATCGGCTCCCGTGATAAAGGCACCCCTGTCACTCATAAGAAGCTCCGCCACATTTGCCACCTCGTCTGCCGTGCCTGGTCTGCCGGCAGGGCATTTAGCAAACATATTCCTGTAAAAGTCTCCCCGGGGACCGTTCAGTTCGTCCAGGGCAAGAGGGGTGACGATAATTCCGGGAGAAATCGAGTTGATACGCGCTCCCCTCCGGCCCCATTTTACAGATTCTGCCATGACACGCTTTTCGTTGCAGCGCTTCGCAAGCTGATAGGCGTGAAGCGTATCCCTGATATACTCCGGCTGTAAAATGGCAAGCGACAGGAGTTCCTCTGCGGGAGTGCAGGCGAGCTGCTCATCCTCCTCGGGGGTAAGCTGTTTCATCCGGTGTCCGGACTGGCTTGAAATGGTTACACCCACACCTCCCGGCGCAATCACGTTTCCCACTTCTTCCAGAAGAACAGCCGTCCCATACAAGTCCACTTTCAAAATGGCCTCCACAGAGGCCTGGCTTGGAGACACACCGGCAGCGTTGACCAGCATGGTGATTTCTCCATGCTTTTGCGCCTCGGCAATCATTGACAGGACAGAGGGCCTTGACGACAGATCCATCTCCACAGGCAGAGCGTCAAAGCCCGCCCCATTCATGGTCTCTGCAGCCATCCGGGCATTTTCTGCCTTCTTATCTCCGACAATAATCTTTTTCCCGTATCCCATGCGGCGGGCAATGGCCATACCGATCTGTCCCGCGCCTGCTAAAATCATCACATCTTTTTTCATAGCTGGCTTCCTTTCTTCAAATCTGCTTTAAATCAGCTGAAAGAAACCTTCCTGCTGTGTTCCGTATCTGGTTCACGGCCGTTTCCTTCCTGGCTTCTTTTATTCTGTATCTCCATTATAAAATTGTGCAGGCGCCCAATCAATTCGAGTTATAAAGCTGTCGCATAAGTTTTTCTAATAGAACAAGGCTGCCCTCCGATTGCGAGAGCAGCCTTGTGAAAAAACGGGCTGTTATACAAATTTCTGTTTCAGAATATCGGCAAATTCCTCTATATAGTAACCGGAATTATCCTTTTTCCAGAACAGGCAGTACTTCCGGGTAATCTGCTCCTCCCCCCGATAGAGGGGAATACGGCAGACAGAAGTCCCGAAATTCACGGTCTGGCTGTTTCCCTCCACAGGCATGAAGCCTTGTCCGCTGGTGACAAGCAGGCGGGCTTCTTCCAGATTTTCCGCGTACAGGAAATCCCCCTGGATGCCAATCACCGTCTGATAGTATTCCTGTTCCGTTTGTCTCTGCTCTTTGGATGCAATCAAAATACAGGGAATGTTTTTTAATTCCTGTGTGGTGACAGCGGGAAGGGCGGCGATTGGATTTCTGGCTGCTATTTCGATATACATGCCGCTGACCGATAATACCAGATTGACATATTCATCTGAAAAAGCCCTGCGCTGGTCGTTCAGCACCAGATCCGCGCCGCCGTTTCGCAGCAGAGCAAACAATTCTTAAAATCACCTCATCCCCGCGGGCTATCTTAGCCGCCTCACTGCAAATCTGTTCATAATCAGCCAGTAAAATCAGACTCTTTCTATAAAAATGCTCTCCCGCAGGCGTCAGAGCAAACTTCCTGTTTTTTCTCTCCAGCAAAGAAAAGCCCAATTCCGTTTCCAGCGCCTTAATTTGCTGTGAAATGGCAGACTGAGAAATATGGCACTCCTCAGCGGCCTCTGAAAAACTGTTATTGCGCACAACGGCCTGAAAATATCTGATTTGCCGCAGCAATTACAACACCTCCCGGACAGACTCATTCAATTATATTATAGCACACTCCTGCGAACCAGCGAAAGATGAGCGAAAAACTGCTCTCCGATGGAAAAAGGGAAGGGTTTACAGTGACTTCGCTGGAACTGTAAATCCTTCCCTTTTTCTCTCTTATCGCTCTTTTCTCAGGCCTTTTCCGGCCACTTCCATCCTTTCCTGTGCAGCCTTATGCACTTTTCACGGGCTGCCGCAGGTATACGATGTCCGGTCTCCTATTTCATGGCGTCCTCCAGCACCTGTCTGGACTGCACTCCCACAAAGCGCTGCTGCTCCTTTCCGTCCTTAAACACGATCAGAGTCGGAATGGACATGACGCCGAACCGGCCGGCCAGACCCATCTGCTCGTCAATGTTGACCTTGCCCACATGGTATCCTTCCTCCGCCATTTTTTCCACAATGGGAAGCTGCATCCGGCACGGAGCGCACCAGGGAGCCCAGAAGTCTACTAACATGGGGCTGCCTTCTCCTATATTTTTTAACTCCTCATCGAAATTTTTGTCTGTCAGAATTTTCTCCATCTCTCTCTTCCTTTCTGCCTGAACGCCTAGAGACGGCGCCTTCTTAAGACGCCCTTCAGCTGTGCTTTGGCGGCCGGGGCTCTGTAATTCTTTTATACAGTATGCCCTTTTTTCATATTTCTAGCAGCTGTCCTGCCTCCGCCGCTGCCTGCTGTTTCTGTCTGTTGTTTCCATCTGTTTTCATTATACGCACAAACCTGATTTCTGTCTGTGACCTGGTCACACAGATACAAACACAGCTTATCTCCAGTTCCATCTGCCGAACCGAAGCGTGGTCTTTCCAATGAGAGAAATCAGCTCCTCTGTCATCTGCTCCGGCAGAAAGCGCCATTTCCAGTTTGTCCCCACTGTGGAGGGCGTATTGATCCGGCATCGGTTGGGAAGTCCCATGTAATCCTGAAGAGGAATGATGCACATTCTGGCCTGGCTTCGCATGGCGAGGCTGATAAAGGCCAGGTGGAGTTTTTTATCCGGCGTGTAGTGATCGCACAGGTAATCTCTGGCCAGCTCCCTCTCCTCCTTCTTGATGGAGTGGAACCAGCCGGAGATGGTCTCATTGTCGTGAGTTCCCGTGTAGACCACGCAGTTTTCCGGGTAATTGTGGGGAAGGTAATCGCCGGCGCAGCCGGAATCCCTGGAATCGAAGGCAAACTCCAGCACCTTCATTCCCGGATACCCCGTCTCCTTTACCAGCCAGCGCACAGAGTCCGTCACATAGCCCAGATCCTCGGCGATAATCTCCTTTTCGCCCAGAGCCTGTCGGACCCTGTGGAAAAAGTCGATTCCCGGTCCCTTCTCCCAGTGTCCCGTGATCGCGGTGTCTGCGTCTGCCGGTATGGAAAAATACTCATCAAATCCCCGGAAATGATCGATGCGCACCACGTCGTAGAGCTGATAGCAGTGAGCCAGACGGCTGATCCACCACTGATAACCGGTATTTCTGTGGTATTCCCAGTTATAAAGAGGGTTTCCCCACAGCTGTCCTGTGGCTGAAAATCCGTCAGGGGGGCATCCTGCCACCGCTGTGGGCCTGTTTTCGCTGTCAAGCTGGAAGAGCTGCGGATTGGCCCAGGTGTCTGCGCTGTCCATGGCAACGTAGATGGGAATGTCTCCGACAATGCGGATGCCCCTGCTGTTGGCGTAGCTTTTCAGTCTTCTCCACTGCTCCATAAACTTAAACTGCAGATACTCGTGGAACTCAATATCAAAGTAGAGCTCTCTCTGGTAGTAATCCATGGCATTGTCCCAGCGCAGGCGGATATCCTCCGCCCACTCTGTCCATGCCTTCTGCTCAAATCTGGCTTTTACTGCCATATAGATGGCATAGTCTCTGAGCCACCACCTGTTTTCTGCCTGGAACCGGAGAAACTCTCTGTTCTCGCTGATATTGCTCCTCTCATAGGCTTTTCTGAGAAGAGGAAAACGGTGTCTGTACAGCTTCGCATAATCAATGCTGTCCTGCTTTTTTCCAAAATCTGCGCTGTCGCACTCCTCCCTGGTGAGGACTCCCTCCTCAATCAGATCCTCCAGGCTGATGAAATAGGGATTGCCTGCAAAGGTAGAAAAAGACTGGTAGGGCGAGTCCCCGTAGCTGGTAGGCCCCAGAGGCAGAATCTGCCAGTAGGACTGGCCTGCCTCACTCAGATGATCCACAAACTCATAGGCTTCCTTGGAAAAGCATCCAATGCCGTACCTGGACGGCAGACTGGAAACAGGAAGCAAAATTCCGCTCTCTCGCTTCATAATCTATTATCTCCTGAACTTCTGACTTGTTTCTTTTCTTGACAGCTCTGACTCCTCTGTTGCTGCGCTCTCGTCCCAGGGTGTCCTGCACTCAGCTAAAACACCGAAGTGATCCGATACAACCGGACAGTCACTTCCGTTAAAGACAGTCCTCACCTCTTCAATCAGGACGTCTCCTCTGCTTTTTCTGTCCCCGGAGTCATGCTTTCTTCCATACCAGATGTAATCGATCCGCATTCCGGGAACTTCCCCGTCTTCCCGCCAGCCGTCGATAGCCCCCGGGACAGTGATGCCGCCATCCCGCTTCCCGGCGGCGCGGTATGCGTCTGTCCAGCCTGAGGCGGTGATCCGATCGTAACCCTCTCCCCTCACACTGTCCTGAGTGTTGAAATCTCCCATAAGCCACACATCTGCGCGCCTGCGCAGGGAGGAGGCGAAGGCGTCCAACCGCTCCCACTGTCTGGAGAAGGGCTCCTCCTCATCCTTCCACCATCCCATGTGGGCCGTGACAAAGCTGACAGGTTCCTCCCCTTTCCCTATATTTAAAGTAATCGCCAGAGCCTTTCTGGTTTTCCAGTTATTATAATCTCTTCCGTCTGTCAGAAACAGCTGAGACACCTCTGCAATGGGTCTGCGGCTCATAAGAGCCATCCCCTCATCGTACTTTCCATATCCTACTTTGGCTGAAGTCCACGTCCAGAAAACAGGAAAGCCCGACCGGCGCAGAAGCTGAGCCGCGCGAAGTCCGTGGTTCCCCAGCCGGACAGGGACAGCACAGGAAGGAGGCTCTGACGGGCAGGGGATGAAGCCGCTTTTTTTCAGCACCTCCCCGTCAGCCTCCTCCCCGTCCAGAGGCTGATTGACTTCCTGGAGAGCGATCACGTCAGGTTTTTCCTTCAGGATTTCCTCTGTAAAAATCTTCAGCTTTTTCTCATAGTCCCTCTCTTCCAGGCTGTGTGTGTTGAGAGTTAAAAGCTTCATCCCTCTTTCTGCCTCCTTCTGTTTTTCAAAATTTTAAACGGCATACGGCTCTTTGAAAGCCCCTGTCAGGGCCTGCCTTCCTGCGTTCTTTTCTGTCACAGCTTGCCGGGCGCTACAGGATATCGTTAATATCTGATTTCAGCACATCTGCCTTGGGCCCATATACTGCCTGAATGCCTCCATCCTTCTTGATCAGCCCCATAGCTCCCTCTGCCTTCCAGGCCGGCAGGGATGCCACCTTGTCCATGTCCTTCACCGTAACCCTCAGTCTTGTCATACAGGCATCCACCAGGGAAATGTTCTCTCTGCCTCCGAGAAGCGCTATAATCCGCTCTGCCTGACTGTCTCCTCCTGCTGCCCCATTTCCTGTGAAGGCAGCTTTGGACTCTCCCTCATCCTCCCCGGCATTCTCATCCGTATAGTTTCCAAGACGGCCCGGCGTTGCAAAATGAAATTTTCCTATCATGAAGTAGGCCACTGCATAGCCGATCACAAAGAACGCCGCCACACAGATGACAAAGTTGATAATATCCCCTGTAAGCCCTGCCTGTACCGACATGGGCAGTCTTGTGAACAATTCCAGATTTCCGAAGGAATGGAGTCTCAGGTTGATGATTCCCGCCATGGCAAAGGCACATCCCTGAAGCACCGCATACACCACATACAGCGGAAGGGCGCAGAACATGAACATAAATTCAAGAGGTTCTGTAACTCCTGTCAGGAAAACGGCCAGACCGGTTGAAAAGAACATGGAGCGGTAGCTCTTTCTGCGCTCCGGCTCTACTCTTCTGTACATGGCCAGGGCAATGCCCAGAATCAGTCCGGTAGCTCCTATCATCTGTCCTACCTTAAAGCGGGCAGGTGTAACCGTTGTCAGCAGTTCCTGGTAGCCGGCCATGTCACCGGCTCCCTTCAGGTTAATCAGATCCGTTACCCAGGCCAGCCAGAGCGGATCCTGTCCGAATACCTGGGAGCCTGCGTTGGCTCCTGTGAGGATCGTGTAGGTTCCTCCAAAGGAGGTGTAGTTCATCGGAATCGTCAGCATGTGGTGCAGTCCGAAGGGGATGAGCAGACGCTCCAGGGTTCCGTAGATAAACGGAGCCAGCACCGGCGAGGTGGAAGAAGAGTTGGCAATCCAGACGCCGAAAGCGTTAATTCCCGTCTGAACAACCGGCCACACAACCGCCAGCACCAGAGAGATAATCACGGACCAGGCGATTACCACCAGAGGTACGAAGCGCTTTCCGTTAAAGAAGGCCAGCGCGTCCGGCAGCTTCCTGTAATTGTAATACCGGTTGTAAATGGTTCCTCCTGCAAATCCTGCAATGATGCCCACAAACACGCCCATATTCAGGGCAGGTGCGCCCAGCACAGAGGTGAAATATCCGTCCACTGCGATCTCACGCCCGAACAGAGTGTGGGTCACAGCGCCTTCCGTTTCCAGCATCTCTGCAGTCACCCCAAAAACAGAGCCCGTAATCATGTTGATCAGAATAAACGCAATGAGGGCAGCAAAGGCGCCGCCTGCCTTCTCCTTCGCCCAGGAGCCGCCGATGGCAGCTGCAAACAGGATATGCAGATTGTTGATTACCGCCCATCCGATGTTTTCCATGGTGCTTCCGATTGTCATGACAGCTCCCATATCGCCGCCTGCCATCTGCACCAGCTTTCCAAGGCTTATCATCAGCCCTGCCGCCGGCATGACGGCAATAACCGTCATCAGCACCTTGCCCAGCTTCTGGAGGAAATCAAAGTTAATGGGGAAACGCTTTTTCTGAGCTTTTTTCGTCTCTTTCCTGCTGCCAGGCTCTGGCCTGCTCTCCGGGGCAGTCGTCTCCTCTGCCTTCGTGCTTCCTATCTCCACTGACTCTGCCCTGCCCACAGCCGGTGAATCGGTGCTGCCTGCGCCCGCTGCATCACTCTGCTCTGCGCCCTCCAGGCAGTCGTCAAAAATGGCAATCAGCTCTGTCTCTCCTGCCTTTACCGGCCCGTGGAAGATATTCATGCTGCGCCCTCCCAGCCCGCCGCAGACCAGAACAGGGGTGACTGCATTGATCTTTTTCTCCGACAGCGCCTTCAGATCGGCCTCTGCCACCAGCTCTCCTGCCTTCACCTTATCTCCCGGCTTCACGTACGCCTGGAAGCACTCGCCCTTCAGCCCCACTGTCTCCAATCCGAAGTGAACCAGCACCTCTACGCCTTCCTCTGTCCTGAAACCATAGGCGTGGAGTGTGGGCGCCACCGACACCACCTCCCCGTCTACCGGGCTCACAATCCGCCCGTCTGTGGGCTCAATGGCTGCTCCCTCCCCGATAATCTTCTGGGAAAATACCGGATCCGGGACCTGCTCGATGGGAACTGCTGTTCCGGTGACGGGAGCCTTCAGGATAATTCCCGTACATCCTCCTGCTGTCTGCTCTTTCATATATACTCTCCTCCTGTTTTTACCGGCAGGCCTGATGCAAACCGATTATTTACAGCCGCTTTTCCTTTTCGGCCTTCTCCTGTGCCTTCCTGTCAGTCTGCTCTCGCCCGCTATGTTTGCATTATTTAGTGCAATCGTTTGCATTAAATATAAATCCGCTATCATGCAAAATCAATACTTTCGTCATATTTTTTTCTCTTTCTCCCTTTTTTACAAATAACCATCTGCCTTTTTGTGCAAAATTACGCATACTTTTGCAAACGATTGCGCAAAATTTGCAAAACAGTTTGACATTCTCTCCCGCCACATTTAAACTAGATAAAAAAGCATCTGAGCTGTTTTCCCCCTCTTTAAACAGACGTTTGGGGAACTGCCAAAACAGCAAAGCAGCGCAAAGGAGGTTTATTCATGCCAGTTACCATAAAAGACGTAGCCGCACTTGCCGGCGTATCTCCCTCCACTGTGTCCAGAACCTGCAAGGATCATCCGTCCATCAGCCGCCAGACAAAGGAAAAGGTGAGAAAGGCCATGGATATCCTGGGCTATGAGCCAAATTTTCAGGCCAGCAGTCTGGCCTCCCAGAACTCCAGAACCATCGGGATCATCCTCCCGCCGTCTGAGCGTGAGACTTATGAAAACTCGTTTTTCCTGGAGGTCATCCGGGGCATCAGCCTTTTGTGCAATCAAAAGCAGTATATCAATACTGTGATCACCGGAAAGGACGAGGAGGAGATCCTGAAAGCCGTCAAAACCATGGCGAAAAACGGCATGGCGGAGGGCTTTATTGTCCTCTACTCCAGGGAGAAGGATCCGATTATCAGCTATCTGTTCGACGAGGGGCTTCTCTATGTGCTGGTGGGAAAGGCTTTCAGAAATGCCAATCAGACTATCTATGTGGACAACGACAATGTCCTGGCCGGCAGGGAGGCTGCCCAGTATCTGATCTCTCTGGGGCACAGGCGCATCGCCTACCTGTCCGGCGATCACTCCCAGCTCTTTGTGGGCGACAGAAAGGCCGGCTGTATGCTGGCGCTGACAGAAAACGGGCTGCCAGTGCGGCAGGAATACTTTATCGAAGCCTCCATCTCCTCCGAGGCCGGGCGCTGTCAGCTTGAGGCCCTTTTAAAAAGTCCTGAGCGGCCTACCGGCATCATCGTCAGCGACGATATTCTGGCCACCTGGCTGGAACGCCTCTGCACGGATATCGGGATTCAGATCCCGGAGGAGCTTTCCGTCGTCTCCTTCAATAACTCCATCTTTGCAAAGCTGACAAGACCTCAGCTTACCTCTGTTGACGTCCACTCCCTGCAGCTGGGCACCGAAGCCGCCGCACAGATGATCAGTCACATTGAAAACCCGAACCTGCTGGCCACTAAAACCATCGTGCCCCACCACATGGCAGAGAGGGAGAGCTGCAGACCGCTCCCCTGTACAGGTGCACATGGTGATGAAGCGAGTCTGCTGTAATATGCATCCCGGTCCTTTTTTATCCGGCCGCCGGAAACCTGAAGGTTCTGACCTGCTCAAAATGATTATTCTCCACATAGCAGACGGCCTGCTCCCTGGCGGAGAAAACGAAAGAAACTCTGGTAGCCCAGGGTCCCTCCTGCCGGACGGCATGGAGGAGAGAAAATGCGTCTGATACCCCAAAGGTATTTCCGTATTGACTCAGAATCCTCCCAGCTCTTTCGTATCGGTCATCACCCGGAACCAGGAAAGGGCGAGTACTTTCCGGGGAGAGCAGGGAATAATTTGTCATGAGAGAATACCTCCCCGTATCTTCCCTGCAGCCGATTCCAGGCTCAATCACCAGCGTGCGCCCTCCTTTGTCGGACAGCACGGCCTGCATAGTCGCGTCCGGTGCATAGACAATCTTCTTTGTCCCGGCGATGGAACAGGCCTCGTCGAATGTGATCTGTGCCCGGATAAACTGCTCCGTCAGATCTGCCACTGTCACACAGCCTTCCCTGTCCTCATAGGTCCCTGCGGGATTTCCATGGACATACAGCAGTGTTCCGGCATTGCCGTTTCGGTGAACACCGTGATAGGCATGCCGCGCTCCGTCAGGGCGCAGAATTCCAATATAGAATCTGTCCTCTTCCTCCATTATCTGATAATCCCAGACAGCGGGATCTATATCAAAATTAAACCCGGTGATCACCTCATCTCCCCGATAGACAAATCTGGTACACATATCCTTCCTCCTCACTGTTTTTCTTTTTATCATACTCTGTCTGCATGCGCAGAACAAGACACGGGACTTTACAGAATGAAACTGTACCAGATCAAAAGTCCCCAAATGAGGAAGCCCGTTCTCATACCTTCCCCGCCGGTGGGAGGCTTGCCGGCGCGGGGCCGCCGGAGCCGTCAAGCTCTCCTGCGGCCGGGTATGTGTGTACTCGGGGAGTGCCCTTATTTTTGAGAGGCGCCGTGTCTTTTGAAAGGGACAAAATCTTTAAATCTTTGCAACAGATCAAAAAGACAGGGGCCCGTCATCGAGGCCCCTGCCGGTTATTTCTGATAAATGATTTTTCGTATGGCATGTACAGACAGACAGTATTTTTCAGCCAGTTCCTCCGCAGAGACCCCATTTCGGTACTCCGCTGTGATACGGCTGTTTCGCTGCTGCAGTTCCTGCCGGTACCCGGATACTTCTCCCCACCGCTTTTGCTGTGTCTGATCGGTTGGAACGTAGATATATCCTTCCTGGATATATCTCTGCAGCTCCCTGACTAACGGTTCTGGCAGAAGCACTCTCGCATTGATATACTTCATGCAGGCTTCCTCCTTGAAATAATCGCCAGGAGGCAAAGCCGGCATCTCATTCTGCGACTATTATATCTCCATGCAAGCGTCGCAGCCTGCCGGCTTTGCATGGAGCCATGCCTCGTTGAGTTTCATCTCCACCCCTTCCTTCCGTCATTCACCTGTTCTGCTGTCATCCTCCGTTCTCTGCTTGGAACGCATTTAATTCCGTTTCAGGAAATTGGAGATCCGCTTGTACAGGATAAAGGTGACAAGGCCGTTGATTCCCGCCTTGATAACATTAAAGCCTATGATAAAGGCCATCAGATCCCATACCACTTCCCTGGTCACACCCATAAACAGAGGTGTGATAATCAGGTTTGCCCCTACCATGACAGCAGCCATGGCCGCTGTGCCCGCCGCCAGCCCGATCACGGCAAAGGTTTTTGTCTTTTTCCTGTGATAGATGGTTCCAGCCGCCACGACAAGTGTTCCCGTAGCGATCAGGTGCATAAGAATCCCGTAGAGTCCGCTTCCTGCGCTGACTGTGACGCCCTGGATCACCGAGGTCACAAGGGTGAGCGCAAGGCCCGCAGCCGGTCCAAAGGTAAAGGTTCCTATTAAAATCGGAATATCAGCCGGATCGTACTCCAGAAACGCAACCGCCGGAAACAGCGGAAAATGGATAAGGTACACAAGCACAATGGAAACTGCCACAAGGGAGCCCATCTTTACAAGGCGCAGAGTCTGATCCCTGCCTGTCTGAGAATAGCGGGTCATCGTTTTGTTCATCTTCAAATTCCTCCTGATAGAAAAGTATGCCTGCAGTTTCCGTTTCTGTGATTGACTCTCCGTTTTCCTCCCGGGCGTCTCCTGATACCTCATATCTGCTCTCTGCTGACACCCTGAAGCACCTTCACACAGGTTATCCTTCACAAAAACAGACCTGCCGGGCCGTCGGCCCTGAATGCTGTGAATATAGAAAAGAATCTGACAGGAAACAAAAAGGTCCTGAAAATAAATTTCAAGACCAGAAAAATACATAACCGTATTTTTGTTTCTTTCATCCGGACTGTACCGTTGGTATGGGGTTCCCACCCATTCTGCCCTCCAAAGGAAAGCTCGCGGACTCGAAGCCAAAGCTCATCACCGCCAGTGAGGAATTTCACCTCGCCCTGAAACAGATTTTTCTACTACATAGTAGCACGTATCAGAAGCCGTGTCAAATATTAATCACCATTCCCCCATCTGCCCTCCCCTTCCATTCCCTCCATCAAAGAAATTCTCGCTTACACCCTCCTCCGCCTGACACTCCCTTCCCCTCCACAAAAGCCCCCTCGCTTACACTCCCTCCCCCGCCCGACACTCCTCCCCCCGCCATAAAAGAAAAACTCAGAAACCGTTCCCTCGGTTTCTGAGTTTTTGCTTTTATGGCCTACTTTTATGCCCTACTTTTATGCCCTATCTTTATAATGATGTGCCTCCTCCAGCATCATATCCTTCACCTTCATGAGCCGGATCTGGGTACTCCTCTCATTCTCATCCAGCTTCATGGTAATATATTTGATATTCCTCTGGGTTTCCGGGATGATGACATGTTCCAGGGCATTTACCCTTCGTCTGGTTTTTTCAATCTCCGCCGCCATAAGCTGGCAGGCTTTCTCGGTCTGTGCAAGCTTCAGCATCTCCGGCAGCACGTCCTGCAGAGACTTTACAGCTCCGTCCAGATCGCTGGACGTAAAGGCGAAGCCGTAGGGATAAATATCATGTTCGCTGGCCGTCCTGGTCTTGTACTCAAACACGGGTATGTCCACGCTCATGATATTCTTTTTCCCGGCTTCCAGATACACCTCCTGCTTCGGCGCCATCAGAGCGGTGTTCAGGGCCTGTTCGCTCATTCCCGCCCTGGCAATGACAAAGTTTAAATTCGCGCTCCGTATTCCGTCCTCCACTTTCTGTCTGAGAGCCATATTTTCCCTGACCAAATCGAGGAACTGGCGCATCAGCTCATCTCGCTTGTCTTTTAAGAGCTTGTGGCCTCTGACAGCTGTGGTCAGCTTTTTTTTGAGCCTTGTAAGCTCCATTCTGGTGGGGTTCACCTGGGCCTGAGCCATGCTTCACACCTCCCCTATTCCTTCCCGTAGTACATATCCAGGAACTTGTCGTCGATTCTCTTCAGCTCGCTTCTCGGAAGGATGGAGAGCAGCTTCCAGCCAATCTTTAAGGTTTCCTCAATGCTCCTGTCTGTCTCATAGCCCTGGGAAACGTACTCCTTCTCAAAGGCGTCGGCAAATTTCGCGTAAATCAGATCCACGTCGGACAAGGCCGCCTCACCCAGAATAACCATCAGCTCCTTGGCCTCCTTGCCCCTTGCGTAGGCTGCAAAGAGCTGGTTCATGGTGTTGGAGTGGTCGGCTCTCGTCTTTCCCTCGCCGATTCCCTTATCCTTCAGACGGGACAGGGACGGAAGCACGTCGATAGGCGGCATAACTCCCTTTCTGTAGAGCTCACGGCTCAGGATGATCTGCCCCTCTGTGATGTAGCCCGTCAGGTCCGGGATCGGATGGGTTTTATCATCCTCGGGCATGGTAAGGATCGGGATCATGGTAATGGAGCCAGTTTTCCCGTTCTGCCGCCCTGCTCTCTCATAGATGGAGGCCAGATCCGTATACATGTATCCCGGATAGCCGCGGCGGCCCGGAACCTCCTTCCTGGCCGCGGAGATCTCTCTCAGGGCATCGGCATAGTTTGTAATATCCGTCAGAATAACCAGCACGTGCATATTTTTTTCAAAGGCCAGGTACTCCGCCGCCGTCAGCGCCATCTTCGGGGTGGCGATTCGCTCTACGGCCGGATCGTTTGCCAGATTGATAAAGAGCACGGTCCGGTCGATGGCTCCCGTCTCCTTAAAGCTCTCCGTAAAGAAGTGGGACTCCTCGAAGGTAATTCCCATGGCTGCAAAGACAACGGCAAACTGCTCATCTGTCCCCCGCACCTTGGCCTGTCTTGCAATCTGGGCCGCCAGGTTTGCGTGGGGAAGGCCGGAAGCCGAGAAGATGGGCAGCTTCTGTCCTCTTACCAGAGTGTTCAGTCCGTCGATGGCAGAAACTCCTGTCTGGATAAACTCCTGGGGGTAGCTTCTGGCAGCCGGGTTCATGGGAAGTCCGTTAATGTCCCTTCTCTCGTCCGGAAGGATCTCAGGCCCTCCGTCGATGGGGCGTCCCAGTCCGTCAAAGACGCGTCCCAGCATGTCCTCAGACACCCCAAGCTCCATGGTCCTTCCCAGAAAACGCACCTTGCTGTTGGAAAGGTTAATTCCTGTGGAGTTCTCAAACAGCTGTACCAGGGCATTGCCCCCGTCGATCTCAAGGACCTTGCAGCGCCTTGTCTCTCCGTTTGCCAGCTCAATCTCTCCCAGCTCGTCGTAGGTCACATTCTCAACGCCCCGCACCAGCATCAGAGGACCTGCAACCTCCTGTATGGTTCTGTATTCCTTTGGCATTAGAAGTCCTCCCTTCTGAGCACGTCGTCAATTTCCTTCCCAAGCTCCTCTTTAACTGCCTCGTATTCCCTCTCAATCTCATCGTCCGTCACGTATTTGAAACGGCCGATCTTCTCCCGCACAGCCATCTTGATTAACCCCTGCACGTTTGCCCCGTTTTCCAGGGCCTTCCTTGACTCATCGTAGAAGGCGAGCACCAGCTTCATCATGAGGAACTGCTTTCTCAGGGACGTATAGGTGTCAATCTCGTGGAAGGAGTTCTGGTGCAGAAAGTCCTCGCGGATGGAGCGGGCCGCTTCCATCTTAAGGCGATCAGAAGGCGACAGCGCATCCATGCCTACCATCTTTACAATCTCCTCCAACTCTGCCTCCTCCTGCAGAAGGCTCATCATGCCCTGACGGCAGGTCATCCATTCCGATGAAACGTGCTCGTTGAACCACTTGCCCATGTTGTCCACATAGAGCGAATAGCTGGTCAGCCAGTTGATAGCCGGGAAATGCCTCTTGTAGGCCAGGGACGAGTCGAGTCCCCAGAATACCTTCACGATGCGCAGCGTCGCCTGGGAAACAGGCTCGGAAATGTCGCCTCCCGGAGGGGAAACGGCTCCGATGGCGGACAGAGCTCCCTCTCTGCCGTCCTTTCCTTTGCAGATCACATGGCCTGCCCTCTCGTAGAACTGAGCCAGACGGCTTCCCAGGTAAGCCGGGTAGCCCTCCTCGCCGGGCATCTCCTCCAGACGGCCTGACATCTCTCTGAGAGCCTCGGCCCAGCGGGAGGTGGAATCGGCCATCAGGGCCACCGAGTAGCCCATGTCCCTGAAATACTCCGCAATGGTAATTCCCGTGTAAATGGAAGCCTCCCTGGCAGCCACAGGCATATCGGAGGTATTGGCGATTAACACCGTCCTCTGCATCAGCGAGTGGCCTGTCTTGGGATCCTTTAACTCCGGAAACTCGTTTAATACATCTGTCATCTCATTTCCGCGCTCGCCGCAGCCGATATAGACCACGATATCGGCCTCCGCCCACTTGGCCAGCTGGTGCTGGATCACGGTCTTGCCGCTTCCAAACGGCCCCGGAACTGCGGCCACGCCGCCCTTGGCGATAGGAAAGAAGGCGTCGATGACCCTCTGGCCTGTCACAAGAGGCATCTCAGGCGGCAGCTTTTTCTGGTAGGGCCGCCCCTGTCTGACGGGCCATCTCTGCATCAGGGTCAGCTCCCTGTCTCCGTTTTCCGTTGATATGACAGCCACTGTCTCCTCCACTGTAAACTCTCCTGACCGGATCTCCTTTACGGTGCCCTTTACGCCGTTTGGAACCATGATCCTGTGTACGACCACAATGGTCTCCTGCACGGTTCCGATAATATCTCCGGCCTCTACCTCATCGCCGGCCTTCACTGTGGGAACGAAATTCCATTTCAGGTCACGCTTTAAGGAGGGAACCTCCACGCCTCTCTTCAGGTTATTGCTCCCTGTTATCTTCATAATATCGTCCAGAGGACGCTGGATTCCGTCGTAAATACTCGTGATGAGTCCCGGTCCCAGCTCAGCGGACAGCGGCATATCCATGGACTCCACCGGCTCCCCCGGCCCCAGTCCCGAGGTCTCCTCGTAAACCTGGATATACGCCTGATCCCCGTGTATCTCAATGATCTCTCCAATCAGCCGCTGGCTGCTGACCCGGACTACGTCGTACATATTTGCATCCCGCATCCCCTCTGCAATGACCAGCGGGCCTGCTACCTTTTTAATCACACCTTTGCTCATTGGAAGGCTTCACCCACCTTTCTTCTAATCTTTTCCCTGTCAGCCCGGCTAAACTGTGCCGAACAATATATCCGAACCCACTGCCTGCTCCACGGAGCTCTTGACTCTCTCGATCCCCTTGCCCGTATTCCCGGAAACACCGGGAATCAGGATGACGGACGGGAGCAGACTCTCCTTAAACTTTTCGATCGCATGGCCGATACCGGCGGCTGCCGCCTCCGTAATATAGATGACGGCGTAATCCCCGGAGGCCAGGCGGTAAAACAGCTCTTCCGCTTCCTCTGCTTCCTTTACGGGAAATGTGTCAAGCCCCAGGGCAGCAAAGCCGTAAATGCTGTCGTAATCTCCGATGACCGCTATCTTATACATACATTTCCCTGATCCTTTCCCTGATGCTCTCATCCGGCAGGCCGTTCAGCTTTCCTGTCAGGATGATCCGCACAGTTTTAATCTCATTTTCCCTGGCAAGCAGGTAGGCCACCAGAGGGCCCGCTGAAAACGGATTGTATTTCTGCGGCTTGATAGACTCTATCAGCTGGTTGTCGCACCACCGCTCAAAGGCTGAGGCTGACTCCTTTAATGCCTCTGCCCCGTCTCTGTAGGACGTTTCCCCCAGGTATTCACAGATAGCAGGAACGCCGGACAGGGCCGCCATGGCCAGCTTCTCCACGTCCAGACTGTCGCAGGGAGCCATAGCCCGGCGCATAAATTCCAGCTCCTTCCCCGTTTTCTGGGAGCGGACGGCAATCTTGATGTCGGCTACCGCCGTCACCGATTCAGCGTAGGCCATAATCACCGGCTCTTTGCTTTTTTTCCCTTCGCTGTAAATGGCCTCCAGAGCCGCCCGGTCCACGATCACGTCGCAGGCCTGCCCGTCTCCTGTATGAAGAAAGGTTTCGCAGGCCTCCCTGGCCGCCTCCCTCATATGTTCCGGGAGAGCGTCAAAGTCCTTTTCCGCCACGATCCGCTCCATTTCCTTTCCGTCTACTGCACAGTCATCATAGTAGACAGAACCGTGAAAACCGGAGTTCACAGCCCCCTTGATGGCGGCCTTCAGATTGTGGTAGAGACTCTGGTAGGTCAGAACCGAAAGAATCTGATCCTCCCCTCTCAGAAGCTCCTTTACCGTTTTCTGGGCCTTTTCCCGCTCAGCTTCCAGAATCTCCTCCGCCGTCTGGGAGGGATTTCCGTTCCCCCATCCCTTCTCAGCCAGGAAGGCCAGGCAGCCCTCATAGGTTTTCACAGCCATCAGCTGTTCTATGACAGAGGCGGAAAAGAGCGTCATTTCCATGGCGCGGATGCGCGCAACTGCATATGTGTAATTTTTGTCAGACATTCGCTGTCCTCCTTCAATGCCCTTTCAATGCTCTCACGCCCCGGCTTTCCCTCGCAGCGTCAGCCGGGACTGTCATGTTCTGTCATGTTCAGAGTTCTGCCTGTCACCGACTCTCTTTCTGCGCCTTTCCAAACAGCAATCCGGAAACCTGGTCAGAAAGCTCATCCCTCCTGGCTGCAAACAGTGCCTCAAAGGAGCAGTTCTCCTCCACCCCTCCGTAGACCAGCACAAAGCCGCCGCTGATGGAAACCGGGTGTTGGGAAAGTTTTATAGTTCCGCCCTTTTTCCCTGCTGCCTTTTGAAGCGTGTCCTCAAAGTCCTTTGGCAGACGCCCTAAATCCTTTTCGGAAAAGCAGATCTCCCCTTCTCCTGAAAGCAGAAAGCACTCCGCCATTTTTTCTATCAGTGCAAAATATTCTCTGTCCTCCATATTCAGAAGAGTTTCACGGGCCTTTTCGATAAGGCCGCTTATCATCTCCTGTTTCGCAGCGAGAAGCATCTGGCGTTTTTTCAGTGCGGCCGAGGACTCTGCCCTGGCTCGTCTGTTCTTCTGTTCAAGCTGCAAACTCTCGTCCGCCTCTTCTCTCATTTTTTCAAGGCTGTCCCTCGTCTCCCGAAGGATTTCCTCTGCCTCAGCCTCTGCTGCGGCCCGGATTTCCCCGGCCTGCCGCCCGGCATCCTCAAGGATCCGGTTCGTTATTTTTTCCAGTCCCGTCATACTGCCTCTCCCTCCATGTCCGGCCAAACTGCGTGTTTTTGTTTACCCTATTACATTACAGCGCGCTGACTGCCAGAATGGATACGAGGAGTGCCAGGATGGCGTAGGTCTCAACCATGGCCGGAAACAGCATGGCCTTTCCAAACTGCTCCGGTTTCTTTGCGACAATGCCGATGGAGGCCACAGCTGTCTTGCCCTGGTGAATGGCAGAGATCAGTCCCACGATGCCGATTGGAAGGCAGGCCAGGAAGTAGAGAAGTCCCTGAGCCAGAGACATATCCATGTCCGCTCCGCCGCCTAACAGTCCGATGCCGGAGAGTACCAGGAAGCCTACCAAAAGTCCATAGATACCCTGCGTTCCAGGAAGAAGCTGTAAGATAAGTACCTTGGCAAACTTGGACGGGTCCTCCGTCACAACGCCTGCAGCAGCCTGTCCTGCCATGCCTACGCCGATGGCGGAGCCGATGCCCGCAAGTCCTACCGCTACCGCTGCGCCCAACAATGCAAATACAATACCCATACTGCTCATAATTAATCCTCCTTAATATCTACATATTTCGTAGTTCTGCGAAACGGCTCGAACATGCGGCCTCCGCCCTCATAAAATTTTCCGAAAAATTCCACATACTGCAGACGGCAGGTGTGTACATAGGCTCCCAGAAGGTTGATCGCCAGATTGAACACATGCCCTACCAGGAACACCAGGATAAACACCACTGCCCCCAGGATTCCGTCTCCCGCCATGCTCCCCATCTGGTTGATAACCGAGGCGATAACTCCTGTTGCAAGTCCCAGTGCCAGAAGTCTTGAGTAGGACAGCACGTCTGACAGCCATCCTGTAATGTTGTAGAGATCGTAGGCACCCAGTGCAAGTCTGAGAGCCGGATTCCTGCTGCTTCGCCCCGACATGAGAAGGATTCCCAAGGCTCCGAAAGCGGCAAGCACCTTTGCCAGCATATTCACAGGCTCCGGGAACACGATGTTCATCTGCGCCATGGATGCGAACAGTTCAGATGGAATCAGAATCAGGATCAGCCCGATTAGCAGGCAGTACCACAGCACCACATCGCAGAAAAAGTCGAGAACCTTTTTATCGCGAAGGAGCATGTACCCCTTGATTCCAAGTCCCAGGAACAGATGAAGCACGCCGAACAGCATGGACATCACCAGCATTTTCATGGGATCGTTTAAAGGCACGAACCAGACTGCCGGAATCGTTATCTCGCGTCCAAAAAAGGTTCTGGATACCACGTCTACTGCATCTCCGAAATAGCCTCCGAACATGACGCCCCAGAACAGGGTGGAAATTCCGCAGTACATAAAGAGCCGGACAGATTTTCTCAGCCCGCTGTCCATCCGCGGAAATTTCTTTAATGCTGCAAAGCAGGCGATAAATACGATCAGCCCATAGGCTGCATCTGAAAGCATCAGTCCGAAAAAGAAAATATAGCAGAGGGACATCACCGATGTGGGATCGATCTCCCCCTTAGCAGGAAGCCCGAAGGAGGCAGTCACTCCCTCTGCCGACTCTGCCAGCGTACCGTTTTTTAAGAGAACCGGGGCCTCCTCGTCCTCGGGGATCTCCTGTGTCTGTACAAAAATCTCAAAGCGGCTGTTCAGCCTGTCTGCCAGCCTTTCTGCCTCCCTCTCCGGCACATAGCCCGTAATCAGGATCGTCTGTTTCGACTGAAGCATCTCCCCCAGTGCCCTGTATTTTTCTGCGCGCACTCTGTAAAAATCCGAGAGCATCTTTAAATTATCTCTGCTTGTGCTGTAGGCTTTTAGCTTTCCTGCCGTGGCCCTGATGTTCTCGTCCAGCTTTTTAATCTCATCTTCCAGCTCCTCCCTGTACACAGCGGGAATCTCATCCACTGCCTGGGCCGGCCGGGCGAAACCTATGGCCCGAAGGGCCTCCTCCACCTGAGCGGCCTCTTCCTTCAGACACAGAACTGCTATGCAGGTCTGATCTCTGTCTCTTCCTACGATTTCCACATGGACATCTGTCTCGGGAGCTCTCTGCGCCAGCTTCTCACAGAGCAGGTCCAGAGTCAGCTCTCCTCCCACCGCGCCTATAAACAGGGCTGTCCGCTCTGTGCCGGCTGCTTTCATGGAAACGTCTAGGCCCAGCCAAGGGACGAGGGTTTCCTTCTGTGCCTGCAGCTTGGCGATAGAGGCCTTGTCCTCAGCAATCTGACGGCTGTAGTCCAGAATCTGCTTCGCATCCCCAAGCACCTTGTCATGGCTCTCACTGAGCGTCTGGAAGGCCTCTCCCGACGCCTGCTTCTTTCCCTCGAGAGCTGAAAAGATCGAGGTCTGCTCCGGGACATACTGTCCCAGCGCTTCCAGAGCCTGTTCCGCAGTGAGCGCATTTCTCTCGCATGACTGACGCTCTGAAATCGTGTCAGGCCGCTTAAAAACACTGTCCTCCTCTGTTTCTGTCCTCAACAGCTCCACCACTCCGGCTCCCTGCAGGAGCTCTAAAACGGGTTTCCGATCTTTTAAAAGTGCGCAGATGGTTATTTTCCTCATCTGCAGAACTGCCATGTAAACATCCCTCCTGTCTTTACAAGACCATCCTTCTGCTTGAACTGTCTCTCACTTTCCAGGCCCCAGACCTGTGTCTGACTCTCAAATGAAGCATGGGTTAAACGGTGTCTGTCTGTTCCTGACCGGCAGCTCTTATACCAGCCTTTCTATGATAAGTTTCACTGCCTCAGGGGTTTTCTCTGCCGCCTTATCCTTCATGGCAGCCGCCTCTTCTCCGGCCTCCCTTTCGGCTTCCCTCATCAGCTCCTCAGCCTCCCTGGCGTAATCCAGTTCTGACCTGGAATTCCTTGCAGAAACCTCCTGCTTGAATTTCTCTCTTTCAGCCTCCGCCTCGCTTCTCGCATTGCTTACAAGCTGCCGCCCCTCCTCAGAAGCCCTTCTGATCATTTCCTCCGCCTCGGCCTCTGCTTTTTTTACAGCTTCTATTGTCTCCTGCACCATCTAATCACCACCTGTTCTCCTGCAAAGCACGGCTTCTGCCTGACCCTGGCGCCTCCGGCGCCGTTTTAATAGCTCCGTCTTCATGCAAAATGCCTCTCACAGCCAAAAGAAAGCTTCCCTTCCCGCTCTCTAGCCGTTCTCACTTTAGTATAATGCGGCCTCCTTCTCTTCATTCATAAAATACAGATTCATAAAATACAGATTCTTTAAATAAAATCAACCATTAGCATTTCGCACATTTGAATCAATTATACAACAATTTGTTTTGTTTGTCTATTATCAGGTAATGCTTCTTTTCATTTCTATTTTATTGTACAAAAATATTTTTCTTGGAATAATATATTAAAAACAGACAGGATAATACCATTTCCGCACAGGAGTCTCTCAGGTTTTCCGGGCTCTGCCATGAAAGGCGCAGAAAATTATATGCCTGAGGGACAGCTAATAATAGAGAAATCTGGTGATATAACAGATGAAACTAAGAAACCAAAAGAGGAGAGCGCACCTTCTCAGCATTCTCTCCTCTTTTTCACGAATCTATATTTTCTTTCTGTCCCTCTGGAGCTGGAGGCCATTCATAAACTGAAGCTCATGGGCCTCCCTCCCTGTCCTCTTAGCTTCCCGCTTCTCTGCCCCCTACAGCTTATTCCCATTCCTCCCAAACTTTCTTTTTCTGAACGGGAAAAACGGAAGCTTCGTAGCAGCAGCCTCCAGGCGGCTCTGGTTATCCCTCTGGTAGATGCGGATAATCTCATCGAGCCGTTTAAACCGTTCCTCCTCCTTCTCATCAGCCACCCGCATCAGGTAGTCCATCTCCTTTAAGAGCTTCTCATGGACCATATAGGCGATGTCCTGGCTCAGTTTTTCGCAGTTTTCCTCCACCGCGCGGCCGATGATGTGGTTCATGAGCCGCTGGAACTGCTCCATCTTTCCATTTTCCAGAATCTCCTCAAGTCCCACCTGGGGCTCCTGCCGGTTTATGCCGGTTTCTGCTGCCAGCGTCACCTCTCCCTCGCCGTCTTTCTGGAGAGCCTGTCCATCCTGTCCGCCTGCAGCCGGAATCTCCTGCCCCTGTTTCCTGTACTCAGCCTGCCCGTCCATTGCAGCCTGTCCCCCTTCTTCCTGAATTTCTCCGCCCTGTGAAGCCCCCGCTTCCCTGAGCGCCGCCAGCACATCCTCCTCCAGCACTTCATTTGGAATGATCACCTTGCCGTCCGACTCCAGCGACTTAGCGAGAGCCGTCTTAATCGCCTTGAGCTGGTACCCCTTGTCCTTGAGCATTTTCACCTGCTTAAACAGACGGATATGAAACTCTGTATAAAAACGATGTCCCATCTCATTTCTGGGTATCTTAAGCTCCAGCTCATCCTCCCAGTATCTCAGCACATGCGCTTCCACATCCACCTTCCTGGAAGCGTCTGATATCAGATAATGTACCTCAGCCATGATTCAATCCTCTCCTTTGGTTCACAATATTTCGTAGCTTACTTATACTATATGCAAACCAAATTCCAATTATGTCAAAATAACCCTCAAAAATAACAGAATCTCCCTCGAAAAGCCTTATCCACAGTTCAGAAAAAATCTCACCCCTCCATCCACATCCCGCCTCCCCTTATCCCCCTCCTTTCCCCTGTAATTTCCTTCCTCCAGCAAAAAAACCAGTTTATTCGTAAACTTCACTCCAGCAAAAAAGCTAGTTCTTTCATAACTTCACTCCAACAAAAAAGCCAGTTTTTTCATTAACTTCACTCCAGCAAAAAAGCCAGTTTTTTCGTGACTTCGCTGGAACGAAAAAACTGGCTTTTTTGCCACCCCACCCTCTCTACCTCTCCTTCGCCAGATTCTCAAATTTCGTGAGCTCCGGTCTCCAGAGAAGATTCACGGTTCCGATGGGACCGTTTCTCTGCTTGGCAATGATTACCTCTGCAATATTCGGATTTTCTGTATCTTTGTGGTAATAGTCGTCCCTGTAGAGGAACATAACCATGTCCGCGTCCTGCTCGATGGCTCCCGACTCTCGAAGGTCAGACAGCATGGGCCTGTGATCCGGCCTCGTCTCGCAGGCGCGGGAGAGCTGGGACAGAGCGATGACCGGCGCATTCAGCTCCCTGGCAAGAGCCTTCAGGGAACGGGAAATCTCCGAGATCTCCTGCTGCCTGTTTTCCCCTCCCTTCCCGCTTCCGCTCATAAGCTGAAGGTAGTCGATAATTACGATGGACAGTCCGTGCTCCAGCTTCATTTTCCGGCACTTGGAGCGCAGCTCCATAATGGAAATTCCAGGCGTGTCGTCTATAATCAGCCTGGAGTTTCCGATCACGCCGATTCCCTCCACAACGGCATCCCAGTCTGAGTCGGACAGGGTTCCCGTCCTCAGCTTCTGGGAATCCACCCTGGACTCCATGGAGAGCATTCGGTTCACCAGCTGCTCCTTGGACATCTCCAGACTGAACACCATGCAGGGAAGATTTTTTCTCACTGCAATGTGATCCACCACATTCAGCACAAAGGCTGTCTTTCCCATGGACGGCCTGGCGGCGATCAGGATAAAATCGGAGGGCTGAAAGCCCGAGGTCCTGTAGTCCAGATCATGAAACCCGCTGGGAATCCCCGTGACCGAGCCCTGGTTTTTCGAGGCTGCCTCAATCTTTTCCAGCACGTTTAAGGCCACCTGGCGGATAGGCACGAAATCCCCGCTTCCCTTGCTCTGAAGCAGATCGAATACCGCCTTCTCCGTGTGAGCCAGAATATCATCCAGCTTGTCCTTCCCCGCATAGCAGGTATTGGCAATCTCCTCGTTTATTTTGATCAGTCTTCTCAGCACTGCCTTCTCACGCACAATATTGGCGTAGGACTTCACATTGACCGAGGTGGGGACTGTCGTCATAATATCTCTGACAAAATCCAGGCTGCTGATCTCCGGGGGAACATCCTTCTCCTTCAGGCGGTCCTGGAGCGTCACCAGATCCACCGGCTTTCCCTCGTTAAACAGCTCCACCATGGCCTCAAACATCACGCCATACTGATGCTGGTAAAAATCGGCGCCTGTGACAATCTCAGACGCCGAAATAATCGCTTCGCGGTCCATCAGCATGGAGCCGATGACGGACTGCTCCGCCTCTGTACTGTGAGGAAGCACGCGCTTAATCAGCGCTTCATCCATCTGTTAAGCCTCCGTCACCTTTACGCGCAGCGTGCCTGTTACCTCCTTGTGGAGCTTAACAGGAACCTCATGAGTTCCAAAGGTTTTCAGTGGTTCAGGAAGCACCAGCTTTTTCTTATCGATCTCTACCTTCAGCTGCTCGAAAACGGCCTTTGCAATTTCCTTTCCCGACACAGAGCCGAAGGCTCTTCCTCCCTCGCCGGCGCGGATCGATAAGGTTACGGACTTATCCTCCAGGAATTTGGCCATCTCCTTTGCGGCGGCCAGCTGCTCGGCGGCAATCTTAGCCTCGTTGGCCTTCTGCAGCTTCAGATCGTTTAAGTTTTTGGCCGTAGCCTCCACACCCAGGTTTTTCTTTAAGATAAAGTTTCTCGCATAGCCGTCATTTACCTTTACTACCTGTCCCTTCTTTCCCAGGGACTTCACATCCTCTAATAATACTACTTCCATTTTAAATTTCTCCTTTCTCTTTCATCTGCAGGAGCATCTCTTTCAGCCTCTCTCTGGCCTGCTCAAGTGTGGTATCCTTCAGCTGAGCACCGGCGATGGTCCTGTGTCCTCCGCCGCCCAGCTTCTCCATCATCACCTGCACATTGACCTCATCGATGGAACGGGCACTGAAAAAGATCGTATCTTTCACCTGCGTCATCACAAAGGACGCCTTGATTCCAATAATGTTTAAGAGCTCATTGGCCGCCTGGGCGCCGATCACAGTCGGGCTCTCAAGCCCCTCGGACGGGCACTCGGAGATGGCAAACTCTTTCTCAAAGATCTCAGCTCTTCTCACGGCCTCAGCCCTTGCGCGGTAATCCTCCACCCGGTCGCGGAACAGTTTTCTGACTCTCACCACATCCGCTCCGTTTCGCCTCAGGAAGGCCGCCGCCTCAAAGGTTCTGACTCCCGCCTGGTTCATAAAGTTGTTTGTATCAATGACGATACCCGCATACATGGCATCCGCCTCCACGGATTTCATCTTGATTCCGTCACCCACATACTGAAGAATCTCAGCCACCATCTCGCAGGCCGATGACGCATAGGGCTCCACGTAGGAGAGCACGGCATTTTCGATAATCTCGCTGCTCTGCCTGTGGTGATCAAGCACCATGATCGTCTTGACCAGCTTTAACAGCTCAGGCGCCTCGGTGATGCTGGGCCGGTTTACATCCACCACCACAAGCATGGTGTTTGCATCTGCCCGCTGGGCAGCCTCCTCGCCGGTCAGGAACAGATCCTCCGGGTAATCGGGATTGTCCTTAAACCGGTCCATCATGGGCCGCACAGAGGAATTGACGCTGTTAATGACAATATGAGCCTTCTTGTTGAAGGCAGCTGCAATTCTGTAGATACCGATAGTCGCTCCGAAGGAATCCGGATCCCCGATCCGGTGGCCCATGATTAAGAGCTTATCCTTGGTCTCCATCAGCTCTCTCATGGCGTGGGCCTTGACTCTGGCCTTCACACGGGTGGTCTTCTCCAGCTGCTGGGACTTGCCGCCGTAGTAGGTGATCTTCTCTCCATCCTTCACCACAGCCTGATCGCCGCCCCGTCCCAGGGCCATGTCGATGGCTGTCCTGGCATACTCATAATTTCTTATATAGGACTCCCCGTTCATTCCCATACCAATGCTCAGGGTGACAGCCATCTCATTTCCTATGTTGACTGTCTTGACCTCCTCGAGAAGGGAAAACCGCTCCTCCTCGATCTCCTTCGTATACTTCTGTTTAATGACAAAGAAGTATTTGTCCTTCTCCATCTTTTTCACGATGCCGTTCAGATTGGAGATATACTTGTTGATCTTTCTGTCAATGAGGGCCACCAGAAGGGAGCGGCGCACCTCCTCCACACTCTCCAGGGCCTCATCGTAGTTGTCCAGATAGATGAGTCCTGCCACCAGGTTCTGATCGGTGATGGCCTTCTTCAGAGTCAGGATCTCCGTTTCGTCAAACAGGTAAACAGCCCAGAGCACCTCCTCCTCGCCGTTGGACGGTGTATCCAGCTTAATGCCGTCTCTTTCATCCACACAGATATGGCGGATCTCCATGCGGTAAAAGCTGTCTCCATAGGTCACATGGATCGTGTCCTCCTTGTCAATCCCGTCCAGAGTCTCCCTTGTCAGCTCTGGGAACAGGCCGAAAAGAGTCCTGTTCTTTCTGTCGTCCCTGACAATATCGGAAAATCCCTCATTCATCCACAGCAGCAGGCCGTTCTCATCAGCCACCGCATAGGGAAATTCCATGTCAGCCAGCATGTTTTGCTGAAGTCTGGCATATTCGGCAGAAAAGTCCAGAAGCCCGCCGAGCAGCCGCTTTCTCTTATACAGATACAGCCAGGCGCAGAACACTGCATAGACGAGGGTAAAGCCCGTCATGACAATGCCGGCCTTTAAATCCACAAGGCCTATCACCACATTCGCCGCCATCAGAATCACCGCCATAAAAAGCGGCCACTGCAGATAGACCCGAAGCTGTCCCTGTATTCTGATATCCTCTTTCATTTCTCTCTCCTGTTTCATATCGAACATCTCCCCCCCTGAAGGGACAGCCGCCAAAATCCCCGGCGGCTGCCGTCTGTTCGTCCCTTTCGCGCACCTGCCGTATGTACCGGACGGTGCAGAATTGATAAATATAATTCGCCTATCGTATCAGATTATAGCATAAAGGGGGGCGTTCGTCTAGGCGGTACTCAGTGGGAATCAGCAGGCAAAAGCATAGACACCCGCCGCCCCTAAGCATGGAAGCTCTGCGCCTGACTGCAAAGAAAATATTTGACACCCCCGCCTCCGGGTGCTATACTTTCGCTGAAAAGAGGGAGCTCGTAGGCGGGCTGAGAGGAAGTAACCGAACTTCGACCTTTATAACCTGATTTGGGTAATGCCAACGTAGGGATCATAGATGTGACATTTGTTTTTACAGGGTTTTATTTTGATTCTTCTGTCATTCTCAGATCTGTACCTTTGGGTTCAGATCTTTTTCTTTTCAGAAGCTGTCTTATGCCGGCTTCCCTGACAGTATTTCCCCGTATCAGTTCAGCAGCCTCTTGTTCCCTCCCAGGAAAGGAGTTTTATCATGGAAAAAACACAGGTGCAATCAGGGATCACACCATCCTCGCGGCCCTATACCACCCAGATGGACGCCGCCAGAAAGGGAATTGTCACGAAAGAGATGAGGTGTGTGGCAGAAAAGGAACAGTTTGAACCGGAGGCTCTCAGAAAGCTGGTGGCAGAGGGAAAGGCTGTCATTCCGGCCAACCGTCTTCACACCTGCCTTAAACCAAACGGAATCGGCTCCATGCTGCGCACCAAAATCAATGTAAACCTGGGAACGTCCAGGGACTGCATGGATCTGGACATGGAGCTTTCAAAGGTAAACGACGCAGTGGCCCTGGGGGCAGAATCCATTATGGATCTGAGCTCCTTCGGCGACACCCGGAAATTCCGCAGAAAGCTCACAGCGGAATGTCCCGCCATCATCGGGACGGTCCCCATCTATGACGCGGTAGTCTATTACCACAAGCCCTTAAAGGAGATCACCACTGAGGAATGGCTGGACATTGTCCGGATGCATGCCCGCGACGGCGTGGATTTCCTGACAATCCATGTGGGAATCAACAAAAATACCGCAGGGCGCTTTAAAGACGCAAAGCGTCTGACCAACATCGTCTCCAGAGGAGGGTCCATTATCTTTGCCTGGATGGAGATGACCGGGCTTGAAAATCCATTCTATGAGCATTTTGATGAAATCCTCGACATCTGCCGGGAATACGATGTCACCTTAAGTCTCGGCGATGCCTGCCGGCCCGGCTGCCTTGCCGATGCCTCCGACATTTCTCAGATAGAGGAGCTTGTCACTCTGGGAGAGCTGACCAGACGCGCCTGGGAGAAAGATGTCCAGGTCATGATCGAGGGCCCCGGCCACATGCCCCTGGGTCAGATTGCAGCCAATATGAAAATTCAGCAGACCCTCTGCAAGGGCGCTCCCTTCTATGTGCTGGGGCCTCTTGTCACAGACATAGCCCCCGGCTACGACCACATTACGGCAGCTATCGGCGGCGCCATAGCAGCGGCAGCCGGCGCTTCCTTCCTCTGCTATGTGACCCCTGCAGAGCATCTTCGCCTTCCTGACAGGGACGACGTAAAAGAGGGCATCATCGCCTCGCGCATTGCAGCCCATGCAGCCGACATCGCAAAGGGCATACCCGGTGCCGAGGACTGGGACAGAAAAATGAGCACCGCCAGAAAGCAGCTGGACTGGGAAGAAATGTTTCGCCTCTCCATTGATCCCGAGAAGGCCAGACGCTACCGTGCAGCCGCCAGGCCGGAAAAGGAGGATACCTGCTCCATGTGCGGAAATTTCTGCGCCGTCAAAAACATGAACCGGATTCTCGACGGGGAGATTGTCTCCATCTTTGATGAATAAAAAAGCGCCCTGAGTGTGAAAGGCTGCCGCCCAAACCAGGCGCAGCCTTTTCTCAGGACGCATTTTATTTTTCAAAAACAGGCAGGGCTCCCTGCAGAGCCCTGCCTGTCTTTACGTTTCACTATTTCGCATTCTGCGGCGGAATTCAGCTTCCGGCTTTCAGCAGCACAGTCTGAAACCGGTATGCACAGGGATAATGGCCCTTTTACAGCCGTTATCCCCGCTTTGCAGCGTCGCAGATCAGCTGTACGCAGGAATCAATTCCCAGCGCGCCGCTGTTCAGCATCAGATCGTAATTCTCCCTGCGACCCCACTTCTGGTTTGTAAAGGTTTCGTAGTGAATCCGCCTCTTCTTGTCCGTCTGATGCATGAATTCGTCGATGTACTCCTCAATCTCGCCGTACTCAGCCAGTGCCCTCTGGCGTCTGATCTCCCTGTCGCAGTAGATAAAGACCTTCAGCACATCGTCCCGATCCTTCAAAATGTAGTCTGCACAGCGCCCTACAAACACACAGGGGCTTCTCCTGGCCGCATCCTCAATGATTTTTTTCTGGGCAATAAAAATCTGCTCCGTCAGCGGAAGCTCTTCAGGCTTGGGTGTTCTCGGATAGGCAATCCCGTATAAACTTCCCATGGCAAAGTTATAGAGCAGGCTGTTTGTCACCCTCTGCTCCTTGTCAGCAATCAGTTCCGGCGAAAATCCAATTTCCTTGGCGGCCAGATCAATCAGTTTCTTGTCATAGAACTCCATTCCCAGATTTTTGGCCACCATCTGCCCAACCTGGCGTCCTCCGCTTCCATATTCACGGCTGATCGTAACAATCCTTTTACTCATAATACAGGCCTCCTCTCACGGCTGAAAGCTTTTAGCTGTGCATATATATGACAGCTTCCCGCTGAATACCACGATTTATTTCTACCTGTATTTTATCATACATGCGAAAAATTATCAATTTATTCATCTTATTTTTCAAAAATTTTCTGTCCTTTTCATCTGTAAGAAGGATTACCGCTATACAATCCCATCCTTTTTAGGCATCTTCCTCTTAATGAGGAAGTAGCAGAGCATATGTACGCTCGCTGTGATAACCCAGCTCACCGGATAGGAGATGTAGAGGGAAGTCAGCGTTTTCTGCTGTGCAAAGATTGTGAAGATCCAGAGAATTCTGAGACCGCACGCTCCCGTCAGAGACACGATCATCGGAAGCACCGAATAGCCTATGCCTCTCAGACTTCCCACAAGCGTATCCATCCATCCGCAGGTAAAGTATGTAGTCGCAATAATGCTCATACGCAGCATTCCATAGCGGATCACCTCAGGATCCGTTGAGTAAATGCGTAAAAGCTCCTCTCCTATCGCATAGGCTCCAAAGCCGAGAATCATTCCCACTGCCGTCACGGTTCCGAGGCAGGTAAAGAGGATTTTGTTCACTCTCGTGTACTTTTTTCCGCCGATGTTCTGGCTGGTAAAACTGAGATTTGTCTGGTAGACAGCGTTCATCGCATTGTAGACAAAGCCCTCTATATTGGCTGAGGCCGCGTTTCCTGCCATGGCAATCGATCCGAAGGAGTTGACAGAAGACTGGATCAGAACGTTGGAAACTGAGAAAATCGCTCCCTGCATTCCGGCCGGAAGGCCGATTTTGAAAATCTGAAACATTTTTTTCCTGTGAATCTTAATCTTGGAGAGCTCTAGCTTCAGCCCGCCCTCACTCTTTGCCAGACAGCGCAGTACAAGTCCGGCTGAAATACACTGGGAGAGCACGGTCGCCAGGGCCACTCCTGCCACATCCAGGTTCATC
This sequence comes from Clostridium sp. M62/1, assembly GCF_020736365.1. NCBI lineage: Bacteria > Bacillati > Bacillota > Clostridia > Eubacteriales > Clostridiaceae > Clostridium > Clostridium sp. M62/1. The sequence continues at coordinate 3,870,985 of NZ_CP085988.1, forward strand.
ACAATAACGAAGAAGAGATTCAGCACAATGTTCACCACTCCTGCAATTGTCAGAAAGTAGAGAGGCCTCCTCGTATCTCCCACTGCCCTTAAAATCGCGCTTCCGAAGTTGTACAGCATGACAACAGGCATTCCCGCGAAATAAATCCGCATATAGAGGACTGCCTTGTCGATTACATCATCCGGTGTCCCCATCAGTTCCAGCATGAGCTTGGAAAAAACAAAACCCATTACAATCAGTATCACGCCGCTGACAATGCTGACAGCGATTGCCGTGTGTACTGCCTCACTCACATCCTTGTCGCGCCGGCCTCCGTAGGCCCTGGCGACTACCACGTTGGCTCCCACTGAGAGACCGATAAAAATATTGATCAGAAGATTGATTAATGCCGTCGTGGAGCCCACCGCCGCCAGCGACTGGCTTCCGGCAAACCTTCCCACCACAATAATGTCCGCTGCGTTGAACAGAAGCTGCAGAACGCCGGAAAGCATCAGCGGAATTGAGAAAATCAAAATTTTTTTCAGGACAGGGCCATTGCACATGTCCATCTCATAGGTCTTATTCATCTTCCCTGTTTTCCTCGTATTATATAGTAGTAGTGTTTATAGACCCTCTCCAAGGTCTGTATGCTATACTGTTTGGAGATACTGTGGATTGGTTTCATTTTCCTACCACTTGATGGTTACGGAAAGGCTCCAACCACAGTCTCTTTGTATCGTTGTTAATCAGTTAGATACCGCATGACGGTTGATTTAGAACGAGGTTACAAGCGCAGAGAGCTCTGTGGTCCTAAACAGTATCTAAATCTATTACTAAGGAGTGTTCTTATGATCTACGTTGGAATTGATGTCGCTAAGGATAAGCATGACTGCTTTATCACCAATTCAGATGGCAAAGTCCTTTTTCCGGTTTTTACCATTCAGAATAACCGGGATGGATTTGATGTTCTTTTTTCCAGGATTCAATCCTCTTCTTCAGATGTGTCCAATATAAAAGTAGGACTGGAGGCCACTGGACACTACTCTTACAACCTGCTCGGTTATCTTATTGACAAAGGTCTCCACACCTTCGTTATCAATCCGCTCCACACAAATCTTTACAGAAAAAGTCTCAGCCTTAGAAAGACGAAAACAGATAAGGTTGATGCCCGAACCATTGCTTTGATGCTCATGTCTGACGTGAACCTGAAGTCCTACTCAGATACATCATACCATAACGAGGAGTTAAAGTCACTCACCCGTTATCGTTTTCGTAAGGTTCAGGAACGCGCTCAGCTTAGACAGTCTGTTTCCAGGCTTGTTACCATTCTCTTTCCAGAATTGGAAAAACTTGTTCCTTCGCTTCATATCGCTTCTATCTACGCCCTTCTTTCCGAGTTTCCTTCTGCCGGAACGATTGCCTCCTGCCATTTGACACACCTGACGAAGCGGTTGGAAAACGCTTCAAAAGGCCGTTACAGCCGGGAGAAAGCGATTGAAATACGGAATGCTGCCAGAGCCTCCATCGGTTCCAACATGCCTGCCAAATCTCTGGAATTAAAGCACACACTCCGGCTAATTGGTGAACTGGATTCCGAAATCTCAGAAATTGAATCCGAAATCAAACGGATCATGGATGAAATCCATTCTCCCATCCTGACCATTCCAGGAATAGGCTACCGCATGGGCGCCATGATCCTGGCAGAGATTGGAGATTTCTCCCGCTTTGATTCGCCGGATAAGATCCTGGCATATGCCGGAGCTTCTCCATCTACCTATCAATCCGGGCAGATGGAATCCTCTTATTCCCACATGGAGAAACGGGGATCGCGCTATTTACGTTTTGCTCTGATCAATGCCACCAAATACGTCTGCCAATGGGATGAAACTTTCGGTGCATACCTTCAGAAGAAGATTTCTGAAGGGAAACACTACAACGTCGCCATCACCCACGCCGCAAAGAAACTTGTACGGTTAATTTACGCAATGGAAAAATCCGGCAAACCTTACATAAAAACGGCATAACTTTTTCTGCCCTATAACACTCTTTTAGAGCACCGATATCCGATGCTCTGTTTGTCGTGCGATTTTCAAGGTACAACGATCTATGAAATGCGTTCCCGCAATTCATTCAAAAGTCTTCATTTTAGACTTGACTTTTAATAGTTAGTCTTTCCTTTTTGTTTTTAATCTCTACATAGGGATATTATAAGCAAAAGGGATCCGGGGTTCAATGGGTTTGGGAAAGAAATGTAAAAAATGTAAAGCAGGAATGCCGCCAGGCGCACCACCTAAAAAAGGCCCGGAAACCTCTCGGTTTCCGGGCCTGACTCCGCCTGATTAGTCGCAGGTATACGGCATAAGAGCGATGTGACGTGCTCTCTTGATAGCTACTGTTAAAGCTCTCTGATGCTTTGCACAGTTTCCTGTGATTCTTCTCGGAAGGATTTTTCCTCTCTCAGATACGTATCTCTTTAACTTGTTTGTATCCTTGTAGTCGATTGTTCCGTTCTTCTCTCCACAGAAAACGCAAACTTTTTTTCTTCTGCGCATGCCGCCTCTTCTTACTTTGGAAGCGTCTGCCTTATCACCTTTATTGAATGCCATTGGTGCTACCTCCTTATTCAATCCACATTTTGAGTTTCCTGATACTCAAAACAACACAGCAGCTTTGCTGCCTTTCATCCGACTGCCGGACTGTCTGAACTCTTCGTTCACTCTCCGCTCTCTATCGCTTTTCCCGTCCTTAGTTGAACGGAAGTCCTTCGTCTTCTACTCCGTCGGGGATATTCATAAAGCCGTCGCCGATTGCGCTTGCAGGAGCCGGACGCTGTGCGGCCTGGTAGCCGCCGTCGTGGCCTGCGGAAGCGTTCTTGCTCTCAGCAAACTCCTGATCCTCAACGATTACATCTGTTGTATAAACCTTCTGACCGTCTCTGTTTGTGTAGCTTCCTGTCTGGATTCTTCCTGTCACAAGAACCTTCGTTCCCTGATGGAAATACTTCTCGGCGAACTCGCCGGCTCTGTCAAATGCAACACACTGGATGAAGTCTGCTGTCTGTGCTCCGTCATCCTGGCTTCTGCGGCCTCTTCTGTCAACTGCCAGCGTATATCTGGCGATTGCCATAGCGCGCTCTCCCTGAGAATATCTAACCTCCGGATCTCTGGTAAGTCTACCCATCAGAATTACTTTATTCATACGATCACACTTTCTTTATTTATGCATCCTGCCTTACGCATAAGTATCTGATTACCGGCTCCATGATGCGAACGTGTGCCTCAACCTCGTTCGGGCATACGGAATCAGACTCAAACTGGATGAAGTAGTAGAAGCCCTCTTTCATCTTCTGAATCTCGTAAGCTAATCTCTTCTTACCCCATTCATCAACGTTTGTAACAGTACCGCCGAAACGTGTAATGTAACCTTTTACTTTCTCGATGGCTGCTGCTCTCTCTTCGTCTTCCAGCTTCATGCTAAGAACAACTGCTAACTCATACTTGTTCATGCTGCTTAAACCTCCTTGTGGTCTCTGACTCCCTGACTTTTAACAGAGAGTAAGGAATTTCTATAATATATCACGAATAATTATCTTACCAGAGAACCCTGATAAAATCAAGCTCTTTTTCAAGTTTTTCCCGCCTTCGGAAAAGATAATATTAAATGCGAAAGGAAGCGAAAGCCTCCGGACGCATTATTTTTTTACCTGAAAAGCACAGAAAGAGAGGTGAGAACGTGCGAAACTACCGATATTTGACATTCGGCGACCGCGAGAAAATCGAGACGGAATACGCAGCCGGAGGACGTCCGGCCGACATTGCGATCGACCTCGGCGTCCATGTGGCGACTATCTATAAAGAACTGAAAAGAGGCGACACCGGCCAGCTCGACAAGAACATGCGCCGAGAGTATAGCGCCGAACTCGCCCAGCGCCGACTCATTGAGAGCTTTAAGTGCCGCGGGCGAAAATCCCCCACTATATAAAAAAGAAAGGAGCGACAACATGGCAGCATTACACGAAATAGCTCGGCAGTACGCCGAAGAAATCCGCGACGGTATAGCGTGGGTGATTATATGGAAAACTGGCCGAAGCTGGCACGCGGAAAGCGTCTGGCTCAACCAAGACTCTGACACCTTCGAGCTGGAGGATCTGAGCACTGCCACCGAAATTTTGGAACAGGATCCGAACGCTGTCATGGTGAACGGCTACTACTGCGGGCACTTCGGCGAGAACATGACGATCGCAGAACTGGAGGCCGGTATTCTCTGGCACTACGAAGGCGGCTGCAATCTCCTGAAAAACTCGACGGCCTTCCCTCCTGAGCCGATACCACGCCCGGAAAATCTCCCGGCAGATATGCCATGGTACGGCAAGGAAACCACCGAGGAACCGGATCCATATATATTCGACGGCTACATGAGCGTCGAGGACTACGAGAAACGCCAGCAGCTCATAGCTGCGGATCAGGCGCGAAGCGATCCACTCCCGGACGAGTCGCCACCAGAACCTCAGCACACAGAGCTCACGATCCAGATCGGCCCACCTGCCGCCACTGCCCTGCTCGACGCTCTCGCCGACGCAATGAAGGCAGCAGCTCGCGCAGTCCGACAACTCATGGACGAGCTCGCGGATCGGTTCCAGAAGTTCCAGCAATACGCGCGAAAAGCCGTGGACACTTTTGTGGACTCCCTACTATATAGAGCCAACACCCACCCGAAATGGTGGCACCTATACAAACACGCACGGAAATGGAGAACCCGGAAGAAATACAAGCGACTACTTATGAGGCAGCTATGCAGCAGGCTGGCCGCTGGATAGGAGGTGATCCCATGAACGACTCGCGAAACCTAAGCGGGCCCGTACTCATGCCCGGCGCGACGGCTGCCGCTATGAAGTATGCCAAGAGTGCGGGCTGGACTGGAATGTAAGCAAGCAGGCGGTGATCCCGTGGTACGGCTACAAGTGCCCGATCTGCCGCAGCAAATACAGAAAAGGAGCAAAACCATGAGAAACGAAGTAATTTACGACAAAAACGGGCGCCCGGACATTATGGTGGTTTTTACCCCGTCCGAGCTGGGACTCCCTGACACCCTGAGAGGCCGCAAGGTTAAGGAATACGCGATCAGCAAGTACCAGAACACATTGATCGACGGCGTTCCGTACTCTCTCCCATTTATGAAACCGGCTGTGAATATCAGCCACGACGAAGCAATCCGCCTCTGCGAGAGCAAGGGTGAAGGCTGGCACCTGATCACTAACGACGAGTGGGTGGCTCTCGGCTTCTGGAGCTGGGACAACGACACCATGCCGACCGGAAACACCGCAAGCGGCAAGAGTCACAGCCACCCGGAGCAGACCGGCACTACATACGAAGGAGGCTGCGGCAAGACCTTGACCGGATCCGGCCCGGTTCAGTGGAACCATGACGGCACGGCCTACGGTGTAGCTGACATGTGCGGTAACATCTGGGAACACGTCGGCGGCGTTCGATTTATGGACGGTATGCCGCAGGTGATCCCGAACAACGGCGCAGCCTATGGCGCGGATCAGTCCAAAGACTCGCCGGAGTGGGAGGCAATCTACACCGAGGACGGCGATCCGGTTTACTACAACGTACACGACGGAGAGATCACCCTCCAGCCGGTACACCCGGACGGCACCGACTACGACGGCGTAAAGTTCACGGATCTGGAAGCTCGCAGCGACATGGACGTGCCGGACAAGCTGAAAGATCTCGGCCTCTATCCTGCCGACGGCTACGAAAGCGACGAATACTTCTGGCTCGACTCTAACGGCGAGCGGGTTATTTTTCGCGGGGGCGACTGGAGCGACGGTGCGAACGCTGGTGTGTTCTCCCTCTACGGCAACGGCTCCCGCGGCCTTGTGGGCACGGGCCTCGGCTTCCGTGCCGCTTGCGTTCGGTTTATCTGCGACTCTGACACTCTGGACGATCTGGACTCTGATAAGAAGCAGCCAGAACCGAAAAAGCGTAGCATTTTAGCTCCGGACTTTATCGGACGGATCAAGCAGGCACTCGCCCGGCAGTTTCAGAAGCTCTACGAAGCCGCGCACGGCGAGGATCCGGAAGGCTTCACTGAACTGGCCGAGAAGGCAACAGACGAAGAACTTGCCAAGGCTGCAAAACTCAGCGCCACACTGGCTCAGGTGAACGCAGCCGTGGACATGTACGAGCTGACCGCTAAGCAGTTAAAGCTCGCAGCCACAACCTCGATCACAATCAAAACGGAGGTGAACGACCATGAATGAGCTCCGGGACATATTCGCGAAATACAAAGCAGTCGTATTTTTTGACACTGAGACAACCGGGCTCGAAGCTGAAAGCTGCCAGATCATTGAACTGGCAGCAATCAGAGTCGAGAAAACCGAACGGGGCACCCTCCGCATGGCCGACAGCGCCGACGTGTTCGTGAAACTGCCGGAAGGTGAGCGGATCCCTCAGAAGATCGTCGAGCTAACAGGGATCACAGACGAGCAGCTCGAAAACGAAGGAATTACCGAGACTGAGGCTGCCGCTCGCTTCACTGAGTTGATCGGCGGCGGCCGCGTCCTTCTGGTAGCCCACAATGCACAGTTTGATCTCCTGTTTACTGCTGAAATGCTCCGGAGACACGGAAACGGTGGCCCGGAAGTCCTGAAAGCTGCCGACTATCTGGACAGCCTAACCGTTTACAAAGACCGCCGGGCATATCCTCACAAGCTGGCGAACGCGATCCTCACCTATAAGCTGGAGGACAAGGTTCAGAACTCCCACAGAGCGATCGACGACGTGGCGGCACTGTTTGAGGTGTGCAAGGCCATGGACGCGGAACGCTCCGATCTTCTCAGCTATGTGAACGTGTTCGGATATAACCCGAAGTATGGAGTAAGTGGGAAACGGATCGAAAAGGTGGCCTACTGGCCACAGAATTTCAACAAATACATGCAGGCTCCGAGCTATACGCTCCCGGCCAAACTCAGACAAAGAAGGAGGTAACAGAAATGCGAAGCAGCTCGCTGAAAGTATACAGCCCGGTGGAATACACCGGGTACAAAGAAAAAAGAAGCGGCCACCCGTCGGAACCGGGAAGCCGCACAGGCAATCGAAAAACCACGCGAAAGCCTAAGCCTATTTTATACCGGCTGCGCCGTTTTTGCAAGCGCCTGAACTGGAAAGGGATCGGCGGGCTGGCAGTCACCACAGTGGTGATCGTGTTCGCAGTGCGCGGCGTCGTGGGTATGTTCTCAGAACACACCCAGACAAAAACAGCCCCGATCACAACCAGCAGCCCGGCGGCCGAGGAATCTCAGCCCTACGTTTTTTACTACAAGGACGGGCAAGCCGTAAGCTGGGAGGACGTCACAGACGCATGGGCCGAAGAGGCAGGGATCCAGAAGCGCTACGCTCTCACTGACGCCGAGCGACTGGAGATCGCTCAGGTGCTCACGGCCGAAGCTGGAGGCGAACCCTTCGCCGGAAAGATCGCAGTAGCTCAGTGTATTCTCCAGACCTGCGAGGACGAAGGGATCCGACCGGACGAAGTGCTGCGCGTGTACGCATATAGCAAGCGCCGCCCGGAACCGACTCAGGAAGCCCTCGAAGCCGTGCAGGACGTGTTCGACTTCGGGATCGTGGCAACGACCGAGCCGATCAAATACTTTTACGCTCCCGCTCTCACGGACAGCGAGTGGCACGAGTCCCAGATCTATGTAATGACCATTAACGGACACCGATTTTTTAAGGAGGCAACCGAATGAATAACGAAAACAAGCCAAGCGTGATCGCAGAGCTCACGGCTGCACTTGCCAGCATGGCGGAACGCGCCGCCGCTGCTGAGGCCGAAGCCGAGCAGTACAAGAAAAGCTCAGGCGAGTGGTACCAGTTTTTCACCAGCAAGGACAAGGAACTGAGAGACACGCAGGCAGAACTCCAGAAAGCCCGCAAGGCTCTGGAAGCAAAGGAAGGAGAACAGAACCATGGCAACGACAAAGAAAGCAATAGCTGAGGCTGAGCAGGCCGCAGAAATCAAAGAAGCAATCGCAGCACCCACCACAGAGCCGGAAACTCCGGCCGTAACACTGGACGAGCTGGAAAACATGGACATGAACATGTTCGACGCAGAGGAAACCGAAAGCGCTCCGCGCCCGGCATGGCGTATCACTGACGACGGCTGCGCCGACTGGGCCTGCCGAAAAATCGCAGAAGAAAAGACCGAGCTCGACCGAATCACCGCACTGGGCGAAAGCCAGATCGAGAAGATCCAGCAGAGAATCGACGCTGCTCAGCGCAGATATGAAAACGGCACCCGTTTTCTCACCGGAAAGCTCGCGGAATACTTCGAGACAGTCCCACACAAGACAACCAAGACAAAACACAGCTACCGCCTTCTCTCCGGCACTCTGGTGAAGAAACTCGGCGGCAGCACCATGAAACAGGACGACGACACACTGCTGGCCTATCTGAAAGCCTCCGGCAATGAGGATATGATCCAGAACACTGAAAAGCCGAAGTGGGGCGAGTTCAAGAAACGCCTCGAAATTGTAGGCGGCCAGATCGTAGACAAAACCACCGGCGAGCTGGTGGAGGGCGTGCAGATCATTGAGAAACCGGACACCTTCACGGTGGACGTGTAAGGAGGTAGCACATGGCAACAACCAAGGAAACGGCGGCCGCAAAGGCGGCCACCACCCCACCGGTACCGCTGACGCTGCAGCAGAAGTTCATCAAGTTGCGCGAAGCCGTTCCCTCTATCACCCAGAAGGCCCACAGCGACGGCGTAAAGTACAAGTTCGCGAAGATCTTCGACGTGTACCAGCTTCTCACTCCAGCCATGAATGAGTTCGGCGTCAATTTTGACATTGTAGGCGAGCAGGCCACCCGGCACAGTGAAAACGGGGATCCGATCTACTACTCCAACTTCACGCAGCACACCAGAAACGGCGACCGCATTGTCTGGGTGTACGAGGCCGACCTCACGATCCGCTGGACAAACGCAGACAACCCGGACGAGACTCTGGAAGTTACTCTCCACGCAATCGGAACGAACGACGGAGGCCCGGACAAGGCCAAAGGCTCCGCGTGGACGTACTGCCTCAAATACTACCTGTTTGAGAAGTTCGGCATTGATCAGGGCGACGACGATCCAGACATGAGCGACCACAGCAGCGAACCCCCTCAGCAGAGCCAGAAACAGCACACAGGAGCTCAGAACGGGAACCGGCAGGGAAACACCCAGCCGCAGGCACAAAATGGCCAGACGGGGCGCTCAGGCGCCGCACGACCACTCTCAGACGCTCAGCTCTCCCACCTCTACCGTAAAGGCGAGGACGCCGGGTACTCTCAGCAGTCGATCAACGAATGGATCCTGAAAAAATACGGACAGCAGGATCCACATAACCTGACGCGGGCCCAGTACGACGAAGCCTGCGCCGCTATGGACAACGCAAAGCAGCAAGGAGGACAAAACAATGCTTAATCATGTGGAGCTTCTGGGCCGTCTGGCTCAGGAGCCTGAAATCAGATACACACAGAGCGGCACACCAGTGGCGAGCTTCGACCTCGCCGTGCAGGTACCGAGTAAGAACAAAGACGCCGCTCCGGACTATATCCCGATCGTGTGCTGGAGAGAACGCGCCGAGTTTTGCGGCCGCTACCTCTCCAAAGGCCGCCAGATCGTAGTTGAGGGCCGGATCTCCACCCGTAAATGGAAGGACGAGAAAACCGGGCAGAACCGCAAGGCCGTGGAAGTTGTGGCCTCAAACATTTACTTCGCAGACAGCAACGGAGGCAACGCAAATGGCAATCCTCAGCCCGCCAACAACGACGGATTCATGGACATACCGGACGACGGACAGCTTCCTTTTAACTAATAACACCGACCGAAGGACGACCGCCGGACAGACCGGCGGAACTCTACGGCCAAACCAGAAACAAACCACGAAAGGAGGTGCCGACAGTGGCATGGATCCAAATTCACCAACAACTGAAAGACCACCGCAAGGTGCTGGCTGCTGCTGACGAGCTCGACATTGAACCGGCTCACATGCTCGGCCTGCTGATCTCGTTCTGGCTCTGGGCCATTGATAACGCACCGGACGGATCCCTCGCTGGAATATCCGACAGAATGATCGCAAGAGCGGCCCAGTGGGACAAAGATCCGGAGGAATTTGTGGCCGCCCTGACCTCTGCGTCTCTGCTGGACGTAACGGAGGACGGCGTTCTGGAGATCCACGACTGGAGCGAGTACACCGGAAAGCTGATCGAACAACGAGAAAATGAGAAAAACCGTTCGAGAGCCCGCCGCGCTGCTGCTAAGTCAAACGACCGGAGGACGACCGCCGGACAGTCTGCGGACGCAAGCAAGAGCGACCAGAAAAAGACCGCAGGTAGAGTAGACCAGACCAGAGTAGACCAGAGTAGACCAGAAAATAAGGGGGATACCCCCATAACCCCCGCAGCCGAGAAGCAGCCAAGCGCTCAGGAACGACGTTTCGCAGAGTTCTGGACTGCATACCCGAAGAAAGTCGGCAAGAAAGCAGCACAGAAGGCATGGGAAAAGGCAAAGCCCGACGCTGAACTGTTCGAGAAGATCATGCAGGCAGTGGCAACAGCTAAAACCTCGGAACAATGGCTGCGAGAAGGTGGCCGCTTCATTCCCAACCCGTCAACATGGATCAATCAGGGACGCTGGGACGACGAACCTCTCCCACCTGCCGGATCCGGAAGCTATCAACAGCGACCGGGTGGAAATTGTGGAAAACCTGACACCATGGACGTGCTCGCGGGGATAATCGCAAACGAGGAAGGAGGCTTCGAGATATGACAAAAGCAGACGCGGCTCGACTGGTGGCGATCGTCGTCACCGCCTACCCGAATTTTGACAAGTTCAAGGACGCGAAAGCAATCGAGGCCACGGTGAATCTCTGGGCCATGATGTTTGAGCAAGACGAATCCGGGATCGTAGCGCTGGCAGTAAAAAAACACATTGCAACAAACAAATGGCCGCCGAGTGTGGCCGAAGTCCGGGAGATCATGCTGGAGATCCAGCACCCGGAACTCATAGAGCCGGACAAGGCATGGCTGGCCGTGAGCGACCTCATGTACAGCGCCGGACAATTCAACCACGGAGATCTCTCCCGCCAGCTCCCGCCTCTGGTGGCGCGGGCCGTTGAGTCAATCGGCTGGACTTCCCTCTGGGAAATGCACCGCAGCGCATACATAGGCGGCAAGCCCGGCATGGATCGGGTAGCCTTCATGCAACAGTACACGCCAATGTACGAACGGGAAAAGTCTCGCAGCATGACACCGGCACAATTAACCGAGAAGATCGACAACGCGGCCGGATCCCTTCCGGACAAAGGCCAACGCCTGATAGAGTACAGGGAAAGCGAACGCCGCAGGAAAGAGCAGGAAATGGAGGCTATCACCCGCGGTGCCCTCCGACTGGAGAGCCAGATCGTCGAACAAACGAAGCTCGAACTCAGAGGGGAGGTGCTAGGATGATCCTACAAGGTGACGCACTGGAGGAACTCAGAAAGCTGCCGGACAAATGCTGCAGCGTCTGCGTAACTTCACCACCCTACTACAACGCCAGAGACTACGGAGCTGCCGATCAGCTCGGAACCGAAAGCTCTCCGGAGGAATACACCCGCAAGCTGGTGGAAGCCTTCCGGGAAGTCGCCAGAGTCCTGAAAGACGACGGCACCCTCTGGCTGAATATCGGCGACAGCTACGCGAGGCATATCGAGGACGGAGGGATCAAGCGCAAGGATCTGATCGGGATCCCGTGGCTGCTGGCTCTGGCTCTCAGAAGTGACGGCTGGTACCTCCGGGCGGACATTATCTGGAACAAGCCCAACGCCATGCCAGAAAGCGCCAAAGACAGACCGGCAAGATCTCACGAGTATGTTTTTTTACTCAGCAAAGCGGCCGCCTATTACTACGACGCCGAGGCCGTCAAGGAGCTGGCCGTCGGGTACGATCCGAAAAAGCCCGGCCGGAAGCGCGGCAACGCGAAAACCTTCCGCGGCGGCACTGCCTACACTCACGATCAGGCCAAAGCCAACAGCGCCGAGGTGGATCGAGGCAGCCACGGGCTCCAGAGAAATGAAACCGGCAAACGAAACCGCCGGGACGTCTGGACGATCGCCACACGGCCATATAAGGGCGCCCACCTCTCCACGTTCCCGGAGGAACTGGCCAAGATCTGCATACTGGCCGGGAGCAAACCGGGCGACACGGTTCTGGATCCATTCTCAGGAAGTGGAACCACAGGAGCCGCAGCCCTCAAAGAAGGGCGGAACTATATCGGGATAGAGATTAACCCCGACACCTGCAAAATACAAGAGCAGCGACTCGCTGAGGCTGCTCAGGAAGGAGCCAAACCATGAAACGCGGTGAAATTTATTATATCGAAAGCACATACCGGGAAACCGGAAGCGAGCAGAGAGGCGGCCGTCCTGCGGTGATCGTCTCCAATGACAAGAACAACGAAAACAGCGAGGTTGTGGAAGTGGTATACATGACCACCAAACCAAAAAACGACCTCCCAACTCATGTATTTATCCGGAGCGCACTCTCCCCTTCTACCGTCTTATGCGAACAGGTAAACAGCGTAAGCGTGAAAAGGATCGGGACGCTGATCGGAAAATTGACAAAGAGCGAGCTCACAGCCGTGGACTCTGCTCTGGCAATCTCTCTGGGGATCGACTTCATGGATCCGAAGCCCGCAGCCAAAGAAGCGGAGCATTTACTGGAAGAAATAAGCAAGCAGCCACTCCGGATCGTCCAGCAGGATCCAGACGTTGAAAAGATCAAGCTCGAAACTGAGCGCGATCTCTACCGGAATTTATACAATGAGCTGCTGAGCAAAACCATGAAAGGAGCAAGTGCATGAGAAAAAAACTGGTTTACATCTGCTCCCCGTGCCGCGGGGACGTTGAAAAGAACATAGAAAAAGCCCAGCGCTACTGTCGCGAAGCCGTCGAGCTCTGGGACGACGTGATCCCGATCGCGCCTCATGTATATTTTACCCAGTTTCTTGACGACACCAAGCAGGAGGAACGCGCCGCGGGCATGGACATGGGCCTCTCACTTCTGGCCATGTGTGACGAGCTCTGGGTTTACGGTATCGAGAATCCGAGTGAGGGCATGAGGAGCGAGATCGAATACGCAAAGCAGCACCAGATCCCGATCCGGGACGCTGCCGAGCTTTACAGAAACCGCGAAGCCGAAACACTTCCGATCGGTGACGCACTGATCGTTCTCCCTTCTCACGTCGGGCACCTGAACGGCGTCGCCGCGATTGAATCCACCACCGTGCGGATCAATGGCGAAATGATCTTAGACCTTGCGATCGAGCTCAGACGACACCCCGGCCACGACATCACGCTGGAGGCCGACAAAGGCGCAGACTCGGAGGTAGATCAATGAGCTGGGACACGGTTCCGGGAAGAAATGGCGAAGGCTACCCGGATCCAACAGCAAGCACCGCCCTTGCACGGGTGCAGCATAGCCAGAAAGGACTCCAGAGCAAGCGAGCCGGTGAACACTTCGAGAATATGATCACCGCAAGCCTGAACTGGTACTGCGACAAGGGCGTGGCCTTCGTTGAAAAGACTCCGGAGCCCATGAAGCCACTCAGGAAGCCAGACCGACAGGGCCGTTTCCTTGCTTGCTACACCAAAGCCGGACAGCCGGACTTCAAGGGAACGCTCACCGGTGGCCGGGCCGTGGTATTTGAGGCGAAACACACCGACAGCGACAAGATCGACCAGAGCCGCCTCACTCCTGAGCAGGTGGAAAGTCTGACACTGCACCACAAGCTCGGAGCTGCTGCCTTCATCATGGTGAGCGTGGGGCTGGAAAACTTCTACCGGGTACCGTGGGAAGTATGGCGAGACATGAAGCAGATCTACGGGCGCAAACACATGAAGCTCGAAGATCTGGAACCGTACCGCGTGCAATATATCGCCGGGATCCTCAAACTGCTGGAAGGTGTGGAGATCGACTACACCGAGGAAGGAGGCACGCCATGAAATGCGAATACTGCGAGCTCCGCAGAGTCGGGCCTTTTGTAATTTCAAAAGCCTGCGCCATGCTGAGCGGAAAGCTCATAAACAAACAGACGGGCGAACCGTTAAAAATTTGTATGCACCACATGGCCTCCCCGGATCCGTGTATGAACAACGGGAACGGCTGCGGGCTCTACAAATCACAGAAAGGAGATCAAGCCAATGAACGACGCACTGCTGAGCAGTAAAAACATGTGCTGGTGCACTCCGCCGGATTTTTTCGCGGAACTGGATCGCGAGTTTCATTTTGAACTGGATCCGGCCAGCACCGACAAAAGCGCCAAGTGCGCGAAACACTTCACGCCGGACGACGACGGCCTAAAGCAAGACTGGGGGGGGTATTGCGTGTTTTGCAATCCGCCATACGGCCGAGCAATCGCCGACTGGGTACGCAAAGGCTACGAAGAAAGCCGGAAGCCCGGCACCACCGTGGTTATGCTCATTCCTTCGCGGACTGACACGGCATATTTTCACGACTGGATCTTCGGCAAGGCCAGCGAGGTGAGATTCCTCCGCGGCCGCCTGAAATTCACCGACGAGGACGGAAACGGCGAGGACGCAGCTCCGTTTCCTTCTGCCGTCATAGTGTGGCGGAGTCCGGAAAGCACCGGGCGCGAGTTTGCCACATGGCACATATAAAAGCACCAGAGCCAGCGGGGCCACTGCTCCGCCGGTTCAGATAAGGAGGAAACCATGAACGGGATTACTAAACAGACACGCCGCCAAAGTTACGACGGCATACGAACACGCAGCGGCGAGCGTTGCAAGCTAATACTGGAAACCCTCGGAAATCGGTCAATGACCGTGGAAGAAATCACCGACGAGCTGGTGGCTGCTGGCCACCTGAAATACTACGACCGCAACTTCGTGGCGCCGAGACTCACAGAGCTGAAAGGCGCCGGAGTTCTGGAAGTCGTCGGAAAGAAACCGAGCAAAAGAACCGGAAAAAATACAGCCGTATGGGCTGCGGTAAGGAGGTAAGCACATGAAAAAGCAGAAAGTACAGGCAAAGATCAACCTCGAAGCTCTCGCAGGCGGAGCCTTCGCCGAGAAACTCAACGAGGCGCTCATGCAGGTGGCTGAAAATATTCAGAATCCGAACACAGAAGCAACCACTAAGCGCCAGATCACGGTAAATATTAAATTTACGCCGAACAAAACCCGCCAAATGGTAGGAACCCAGATTGCTGTCACGACCAAGCTCGCAGCTACCGAAGCAATCGACACGCAAATGGTGATGGGCGTCAATATGAGAACCGGCCAGATCGAGATCGCCGAATACGACGGGCAGATCCGTGGACAGATGGATCTCTCCGACTTCACGGACGCCGATCAGGATCAGGAATCAGAGGAAACACAAGCTGCAGCTCCTACACCGGGACAGAATCCGACCGGCAAGCCTCTGGATCTTAAAAACAGGGGAAAACAGGCACCTGCTGCCGCTACTGAATTAGTTCCGGGCCGTGACTACGATCCGGACACCGGCGAGGTATACGAAACCGCCGGACAGCCTACGGACGACCGCCAGACAACCGGCGGACGCAATAACATGAAGGTGGTAAAAATCGCACCAGCAAAAGAAGCATAAGGAGGTCAATAAAATGGAAGGAATCAAAGAAGCAATCGCATATATCACAGGGCTGGCCGTAAAGGCTGAGAAGCCAGAAACAATCGAGATCAACGGCCGGACATACTGCACGAAGGATCTCAGACGCTACGACGCAGCCGACAAGGCCGAGCCGATCAAAGCGACCACTCTCACCTCTCTGGTGGACTATATCAAGGAAAGCCGCGAGGAACTCCGCGACAGAATGATCATTCAGGTGGTAAGCGCCACAAAGGTGCTGCTCTACTCCGGGCTGCTGGCCGAGCGTGACCGTGAGACTCTGTTCGAGGTCAACGCCCTGCTGCCGCAGTTTGAATACGGCCGCGAATATGATCAGGAGAGCTTCCTCGTGGCCATGCAGTCATGCTTCCAGAAAACAGACGACCGCGAAGCCGTCACCATTATGGCGAGCAATATCGTGAACACACAGCAGGGAACCTTCTCAGACGACGGCGTAAGTCAACAGGCAATCATCAAAACCGGAGTAACCACGAAGGACGCCGCCTTCGTTCCTAATCCGGTGAGCCTGATCCCGTACCGCACATTTTTGGAAGTTCCGCAGCCCGCGAGTGACTTCGTGTTCAGAATCAGCGAGGGACGCGGCGGAGCCCCTGCCTTCAAGCTGGTGGCTGCTGACGGTGGCCTCTGGAAGTCTCAGGCGGTGGACAACGTGAAGAACTACCTCGTCAAAGCACTGGCAGACGTTCCGGAACGTGAAAGGATCACGATCATTGCATAATGTGGCCGACATAAATGTCGGGAACATACCGGGAGGGCCAAGCTCTCCCGGCAAACCAAAGGAGGACAAGAACATGCTGATCATAAACATAGTGCTGGCCCTCGTGGCTGCTCTCCTGCTTTTTGGAGTTATTGGAGAAAAGGACGGGCTCAGACAGCAGAACATCACGATCGCCTTCGTGGCCGTGATCGTGCTCATTATCGCATTAAATAGATTTTTCTAAGGGAGGACAAAACCATGGAATATAAACCGAAAGTTATCACCGGAAAAGTGACCGGCACCGGCTGGCCGATCGACGGCCATGTGCTCTGGTTCTCACAGTGGGACTACGACAACCGCGAGAGCTGGCACCTCTACGGCTGGGAGGACTCAGAGGACGAGGCAGTCATGCAGACCGTATTCCAGACCGAAACCGAGGCTGGCCTCTGCCTGTTCGATACGCTGGAGAAGTTCGCAGAGAATTGGAAGGCAAAGAAATGGGAGCCGCAGGGCTTGTTCTGCCTGCCATTGGACAAGGTGGAAGTGCTGGAGGTAAAGCAGGAAGAAAGCACCAACAACACCCGCGAACAGCTCCGGGCCCACGGCTTCGATCTGACACCGAGAAAGCAGACTGACAGGGGCGGGATCATCTGCCTACCACTGGACAAGAACCTGAACGGCGACGTGCAGGCCAAGCACCCGGACTGGAAGCCAGTCGAGTGCCCGACATGCGGCCGGAAATGCTGGAAACACCCGGAAGCTGACCGCCTCGCCAAAGAACAGGACGCGAAAATGCTCTGTACTGAGTGCGCGATCAAAGCCGGGCTTCTGTCACCGTTCCGAAAGGAAGGCCCAAACCGCGCGCAGCGAAGGAGGGCAAAGCGTGAAAGAAGAAAATAACACAGATGGGCTCTACTACCTCAAAATAGACGCGAGGCACTACTTCCCCGACGGAAAAATAGCAAGGGACGTGCTGGAGGCGCTCAGGTGCAGGCAATACGCCGAAGTGCTGGCCTTCTATCTGGAGTGTGACCTCGACGACATAGAAAAACAAGCTCGCAGACTCGCGGAAAGCACCGCGCTGAGCTACTCGGAAGCGCTCCACAAGATCGGCGGAGATATGCTGCGGAACAAGCAGGAAAAACCGGCCCCACTCTCCCTCTGGCCTATCAGACAAGAACCGGTGCGGCCGAACCGTGCAGCCAGACGAGCAGCTAAAAGAAAAGGAGGACGAAATGGACGATAACAAGAACAAGCCTATGGGCTGGCCGTTACTCTACACACTGGCAACACTCGCAGGCGTGGCCATGCTGGCAATCCTGAAAGCCTGCGGCATTATATCAATGAGCTGGCCGGTGGTGATCGCCGGGCTCGTGTGGGTACCCACCGCGCTGCTGCTGATCACTCTCTGGGTGGCCACTCTCCTGATCTGGATCGGGCGAACCGGGAAAAAGATCAGGGAATACAATCGCAGGAGAAAGATCTCCCGCACTCTGGACGAATCCATGAAAGGGCTCACGCTAAACGGCGTCGGCCCCATTTATGGTATTAGAAGAAATAAAGGCGAAAACAACACCGACTACGAGAAAAGGATCCGCGAAAAGCTGGGGGTTTTCCCGCGCAGTCTGCCGAAATACGAAACCATGGAACAGCTCACCCTCTCCAATGTGGGCCCGATCTATGGCGTCGTAAAGAAACAGGACGAAAGCTGGAAGCACTACCGCCGCAGAATCCTGAAAGCAGCCCAAACTATTGATACCGTACAGCTACCAACCGGCAAGTGCGCACCGGACAACCGCCGGACAGAGGGCAAAAAGTGAGCTGGCCAAGCAAAGAGACCGGCGCCTGCTCATGGGTGCCGGGGCTCGGCTTTAAAGAGTGGTACTCAACGAGCTGCCACATGTACTACGAGATCGCGAGCGCGGTCACAAAGAAGAATATCAAAGCCGGGACGTGCCCGTATTGCCACCGGCCTATCAAAATAAAGGAGGAACGAAAACATGGACTATAAAACAGAAGCACAGCCAAAAGCAACCGCTGGAGGGGTACCGGTATTCTGCGCCCATGACGCGATCGTGGCCATTGAGAAGCTGATCCCCAACCCGAAGAACCCGAACACACACCCGGACGCACAGATCCAAGCACTCGGCCGCATTATCCGCCAGACCGGGTGGAGGGCGCCGATCACAGTGTCGAAGCGCTCCGGCTTCATAGTAAAGGGCCACGGCCGTCTCGCTGCTGCCAAGCTCGAAGGACT
The DNA here is from genome assembly GCF_020736365.1 of Clostridium sp. M62/1. Taxonomy (NCBI): domain Bacteria; kingdom Bacillati; phylum Bacillota; class Clostridia; order Eubacteriales; family Clostridiaceae; genus Clostridium; species Clostridium sp. M62/1. The sequence continues at coordinate 3,889,613 of NZ_CP085988.1, forward strand.
CAACGAAGTGCCGGTGGACTACCAGAACTACACGAACGAGGCCGAGGAATACGCCGATCTGGTGGCCGACAACCGGATCGCAGAGCTGGCAGAGATCGACAACAAGCTGCTGGCTGACATTTTCGCCGACATTGACACTGGCGAGATCCCCATGGAGCTGACCGGCTACACCGACAAGGAAGTGGAAAGCCTCGTCACTGGACTGGCCGAAGCCCTGCACAATGACCTCACAGAGCCGGACGAGATCCCAGAGCTTCCGGAGGAAGATCAGACAATCACGCAACGCGGCGATCTCTGGATTCTCGGAAACCACCGCCTCGTGTGCGGAGACAGTACAAACGAAGCCGATCGCGCTCTCCTACTCGACGGAGCCGAGCCTCAGATCCTTCTCATGGATCCGCCGTACTGCTCCGGAGGTTTTCAGGAATCCGGACGCAGCACCGGAAGTATCGGAACCAAACGCTACGACGCAAACGGGAAGGAAATCAAAGTGACGATCGCGAACGATACCCTCAGCACTCGCGGATACCAGCAGCTCATGCGCTCGATCCTGAAACAGTTCACCGGTACCGTGGTTTATTGCTTCACCGACTGGAGAATGTGGCTCTATCTCTACGACGTAATGGAGGAAAGCGGGTTCGGCGTCAAGAATATGATCGTCTGGAATAAGAAAACGCCGGGCATGGGTATGGGCTGGAGAACTCAGCACGAGCTGATAATGTTCGCACACCGTACAAAGCCAGCATGGGACAACCACAAGGGCTACGGGAACGTGATCGAAGCCACCCGCTCCGGAAATGAGCTCCACCCGACGCAAAAGCCGGTGGAGATACTGGAGAAACTGCTGGACAATACACAGTGGGCCGAGGGAGTCATGGACGCCTTCGGAGGATCTGGCACGACTCTGATCGCTGCGGAAAGTATAGGCCAGAAGTCGTACCTCATGGAGCTGAGTCCTCAGTTTGTTGATACAATCGTAAAACGCTACATAAGGACAACTGGCAAGACGACCGGGATCCGACTGTTCAGGAAGGGCAAAGAGCTGGGCCGCGAGCACTTCGAGAGAATGTTCACGGAATAAGCCAGCGAAAGGAGGTGGAACCCATGCACCAGAACAGTGAGGCAAAACAGCCGAAGGAAACCGACGAGATCAAGAAAAAGCTGGAAAGCTACGCAGCACTCCACCGCAGGATCGACAACCAGATCGAACGGCTGGAGAATCTGGAGGCCGTCATGGGCTCCATATCCTCGCCGAGCTTCGACGGAATATCCGGAGGCGGTGGCGACGGAACAAGCAAACAAGAACGGCAAGTGATCCAGAAGGTAACACTGGAGGAAACGATCCGCCGCATGATCGCAGACGAGGATCAGGAACGCAGCGAACTGGAGGCCCTGATCTCCGAAATGGAAAAGCCAGACGAGCAGACCGTGTTAGAAATGCACTACTTCGACGCAGCGAACTGGTGGACAGTATGTGCCGCCCTTCATGGTAGCCGGGAGGACTACGACGAACACGAGCAACGCTACCTCAAAAGAACATTCAAGCTACACGGCTCGGCGCTTCAATCGCTGGCCAAAATATACAGAGCAAAACAAGAACAGGGATAACAACGCCCGCCAGAAGCCACAGGAAGGCCGACGGCGGGCTTTTTTGCGCGCCCGAAGAAATACGCACACACTCAGGAGAAAGCCGCAGACGGAACGCTCACGAGCACACAGGGGGGATAAAAAGGGACAAAAAGGGATAAAAGGGGATAAACCACCGTGCTACTCTGTATAACAGCGAAAGCCGTCCGGGGACATGATAAAGATCCGGGCGGTTTTTCCTATGTGCCTACCCTCAGAAAAGAACTGGGAGGGGTGCAAATTTTCCACAGAAGGAGCAAACACATGGGCGGTCTATTCTATACCGGCCAAAGCCGCCGAACCTCTGGCAGCTTCACCGTGACATGCTCCGGAGCTAAGGATATTGTGAAGCGACTCAACAAACTGGAGAACGGCGGGCAGACGGCAATCAAGAAAACCGTCAACGACTTTATGAGCCGTGCGCCTGCGTGGGTATCGAAGGGGATCCGCGAACACTACGGGGTAGACACTGCCGCAATCAACGAGGCCAAACAACAACCTCGGAGGGGGCAGAGCTCAATCCAAGTGGCGGGGGTTCAAGTTGATAGTGCCTCCCTCATTTATAAGGGGCGGACACTGACGCCGACGCATTTCAAAATGAGCCCGAAGTCCAGACCAAGCGCTCAGCAAAAGAAGCCGATCAGAATCCCCGGCCAACTGATCGCCGGAGCTGGTG
>NZ_CP085989.1 GCF_020736365.1 Clostridium sp. M62/1
CAGGCCATATGGATTTTTTGGCGGAAGTATACCGTTCTTTATCCGTATTAGACGGAGCAGTATTATTAGTTTCTGCAAAGGATGGCATACAGGCACAGACCCGTATACTGTTTCATGCACTACAGACAATGAAGATTCCGACAATTTTTTTCATCAATAAAATTGACCAAGAGGGGATTGATTTGCCAATGGTATATCAAGAAATGAAAGCAAAGCTTTCTTCGGAAATTATAGTGAAGCAAAAGGTTGGGCAGCATCCTCATATAAATGTAACGGACAATGACGATATGGAACAGTGGGATGCGGTAATTATGGGAAACGATGAACTATTAGAGAAATATATGTCAGGGAAACCGTTTAAAATGTCAGAACTGGAACAGGAAGAAAACAGGAGATTCCAAAACGGAACGTTATTTCCCGTTTATCACGGAAGCGCTAAAAACAATCTGGGGATTCGGCAGCTTATAGAAGTGATTGCCAGTAAGTTTTATTCATCAACGCCTGAAGGTCAATCTGAACTATGCGGGCAGGTTTTTAAGATTGAATATTCAGAGAAAAGGCGGCGTTTTGTTTATGTGCGTATATATAGCGGAACATTGCATTTGAGGGATGTTATTAAAATATCTGAAAAAGAGAAAATAAAAATCACAGAGATGTGTGTTCCGACAAACGGTGAATTATGTTCATCCGATACAGCCTGCTCTGGTGATATTGTAATTTTACCAAATGATGTTTTGCAGCTAAACAGTATTTTGGGGAACGAAATGCTGTTGCCGCAGAGAACATTTATTGAAAATCCTCTCCCTATGCTCCAAACAACGATTGCAGCAAAGAAATCTGAACAGCGGGAAATATTGCTTGGGGCACTTACAGAAATTTCAGATGGCGACCCTCTTTTAAAATATTATGTGGATACTACAACGCATGAGATTATACTTTCTTTTTTGGGGAAAGTGCAGATGGAAGTCATTTGTGCCATCCTTGAGGAAAAATATCATGTGGAGGCAGAAATAAAAGAGCCTACTGTTATATATATGGAAAGACCGCTTAGAAAAGCAGAATATACCATCCACATAGAAGTCCCGCCAAATCCTTTCTGGGCTTCTGTCGGGTTGTCCATAGAGCCGCTCCCTATTGGAAGTGGAGTGCAGTATGAAAGCAGAGTTTCACTTGGATATTTAAACCAATCGTTCCAAAATGCGGTTATGGAGGGGGTTCTTTATGGCTGCGAGCAGGGGCTGTATGGATGGAAAGTGACAGACTGTAAAATCTGTTTTGAATATGGATTGTATTATAGTCCTGTAAGTACCCCCGCAGACTTTCGGCTGCTTTCCCCTATCGTATTGGAGCAGGCTTTAAAAAAAGCAGGGACAGAACTATTAGAGCCATATCTCCACTTTGAAATTTATGCACCGCAGGAATATCTCTCACGGGCGTATCATGATGCTCCAAGGTATTGTGCAGATATTGTAAGTACTCAGATAAAGAATGACGAGGTCATTCTGAAAGGAGAAATCCCTGCTAGATGTATTCAAGAATACAGGAACGATTTAACTTATTTCACAAATGGGCAGGGAGTCTGCTTGACAGAGTTAAAAGGATACCAGCCAGCTACTGGTAAACTTATTTGCCAACCCCGCCGCCCGAATAGCCGTATAGATAAGGTTCGGCATATGTTCCACAAGTTAGCCTAACAGCTTGCGAAAGTCGTATAAAATGAGAAAGGAGAATGTAACTTCATGTTTTCTAAAAATTCAAAGGCATATTCTGTCTATCTGCTGTTCCGATTTGTCTATTCCCTGGCGGCTTCTATGGCCACAGTGCTTTCCATCGTGTACCACCTGGAGGTGGTGCAGCTGGATGCTTTTCAGCTTGTCCTGGTGGGGACTGTTCTGGAAACCTCCTGCTTTCTGTTCGAGATACCCACCGGTGTGGTGGCGGATTTGTATAGCCGTCGGCGCTCGGTGCTGATTGGAATGTTCCTCTACGGCCTGGGCTTTCTGATGGAGGGTGCGCTGCCGTGGTTCGCGACGGTTCTGCTGGCCCAGGTTGTCTGGGGTTGCGGTGATACCTTCATCACCGGCGCTCTGGAGGCGTGGATTGCCTCGGAGGAAGAGGACAAGCCCATGGATAAGGTGTTCCTGCGTGGCATTCAAATGGGGCAAATCGGCGGCGTTCTGGGCGTGGTGCTGGGCACACTGCTGGGAAACATAAACCTGCAAATGCCTATCATCTTGGGGGGCAGTTTGTGCTTGCTGCTGGGGCTGGTGCTGGTTCGCATCATGCCAGAAACCAACTTCTCCCCTGCTATTGAGGAACGGCAGGGCTTGCTTAAAGACTTTGTCTGCCTGTTCAAGCTCAACCTGGGCTTTGTGAAAGGCGCACCTGTGTTGCTGGCGCTCTTAGCAATCACACTGTGCGGGGGACTTGCCAGTGAAGGCTTTGACCGGCTCTCCACCGCTCATTTTCTGGATGACACGGTAATACCCGTTATCGGGCCACTGAACAGCGTCACTTGGTTCGGTGTTATCAGTCTTATCGGCAACGGCTTAGGTATTCTGGCTTCTCAGTTGCTCATCGCCCGCATGGAGAAAAAAGGGACTGTCAGCCGAACCAGTGTGGTCATGTCCACCAGCGCCGGGTATATCCTGTGCCTAGTTCTCTTTGCGGTGGGGCGGAGCTTTTGGTTCATGTTGTTGATGTTCCTCCTGGCGGGGCTTATGCGCACCATCAAGGAGCCGGTGCTGGCCGCCTGGATGAACGACCATGTGGAGGAGAAAATGCGCGCCACAGTCTTTTCTACCAGTGGACAACTGGACTCTTTCGGGCAGATCATCGGCGGGCCTATTGTGGGGCTGGTAGCCCAACAGGTGTCCATACCCTGGGGGCTGGTCTGCACCGCTTTCCTGCTGTTGCCCGCGCTGTTCTTGGTGCCAGTGGCGGGAAAGAAGCGGGATTGATATGGCATAGTTAAGTTTACTGACGAGCGGGAGATTACTTCCGCTCGTCTTCATTTAGCAGCGCAAAATTTGAGGACTCTTTATCTCCTTATTCGGCATAGCGGAGGCGGCTGTCAATTCGACATAATTTTCTTGTGATACTTTACCACACATGAGCATCAGCGTAGGGATTGCAACAGCGGCTGTTTTTCCGCTACCAGCTCCACCAACAATCAAAATATGTCCGTCTGTGCTTTCGGGCATGGTCGCATATTTTCCATTACTCTTGCCGAACACAACACCCGAAAGGTCTTTTGCTGTTTTCAGTGCTACCGTATCACCGCCCAGCTTCGCTTCAAAGCCTTTCTTCTGTCTATTATGCAAAAGAAGCTCTAAAAAGCTGAATTTGCGGTCTTTTTTTACCATACGAATGATATTTTGAAGAAAATTTAATGGGCATAAAACATAACAAGCATACCACAAAATAGTGAAAATACCGTCCATAATCTGATTATTTTGTATGAACGTTCCTGTTATTTCCTCATATCCAATCCCTACAACAAGTGGAACACAAAACCACCACAGACCAGTAAACCATACCAGTTTAAGCACATATTTTAAGCCTTTTAGCAGGAACATAAATACCCTTGCTATCATTCCTAAATCGTTTCCGTCCATAAACCCTCCTATCTGCTATGCCCTATATCATGCGTTTTACTGTGTTCCTGTTTTCTCAATGCGTCCTGCACTTTTGTTTTCAAAGCCTCTCTCCTTTCGGAAAACCCACCTTTTGTTGGTGCTTTTTTCATCTGTTCCATGCCATTGCCGCCCTCTGTCTTTTCTGCGGCTTTCTCGGCTCTCTTTTCGTCATAATAACCCGATTTTACAAGCCGCATATATTTATCTTCTGTATTGGCTAAATCCCTTAATTCTTGGCTCTGTGGGGTCTTATCGTCCTTGCGCTGGCTGTTTTCTTCCTTGCGCCGTGTTTCCTCTTTCAGACGTTCTTCCCTCGCTGGCTCCTGTTCCTGCCGCTGGCTGTCCTCTCTCTGCTGTCTTTCCTGCTTACGGCGTTCTTCCTGTGCCCTCTGCTCCTGTCTGCGCCTTTCCTCTTGGCGGCGTTGCTCGTCCTGTCTGCGCTGTTCTTCCTGCCGCTGGCTGTCCTGTCGGCGTTGCTCGTCCTGCATACGGCGTATTTCCTGCCGCTGGCGTTCTTCTGCTAAGGCTCGCTCGGATAACTGGCGGCTCTCTACGGCTTGTTGCTCCAAACGCTGACGGTCATTCCTTGCGGCTTCTTCCTGTCTGTTCTGTTCACTCATAATCTCCAAAAGCTCCTTTCGTCTCTTTCTGTGTAGCCACTTCCACCAAACAGGTAAAAACAACATCATCAGAAAGATTATTATAACCGTGTAGTTTTCCGTCCTTTTCTCACTCCTTTCTGTCCTCACGGTGAGTAAGTGTAAATGAAATATTTTATTTACTGTATATATATTATATAACTTATGTAATGTATTGTCAATATATAAGTTATATATTTTTTTCTATATGCACAATTTTTTACAATATTTTCCATTTTTTTAGTGACATTTTATGTACAATGTGTTATGTTAAGATTGTAAATTATTACAGTTTCACGGAAAGGGCGGTATTGCTTATGATTAAAAAGCACTTTAAGAAACTCGTCAGTGTTGCTCTTACCGCTGTCATGGCTTTAGGGATGACAACAACTGCCTTTGCAAACGAAAAAGACACGCTTAATCTTGATGCCGCACTTATGGAAAAAGGGTATCCTCAAATTGTTCTTGATACAATGGACGAAGATACCAAAATGGATATTTATAACGAGGGAGACATTGCGTTCTGTGGTGCTGTAATTACCTATTATGATGAAAACAGTGGTACTTATTCAGAAATCGATGTCAATGAAGATGGAACTTATATTGCACCAAGAGGGCAAATCTCTACATCAGACCTTTCTTTAAGTTTCACTTATTCAAGAAGCCCTGCAGCCAAGAACACAAAACTTTCTTACATCAAAGTTACTTACAATTATAACTGGCTTAATCTTCCGTTTTTCCGCTGGCAAGACCCTACTTCTGTTTCATGGGATGACAGCAAATTTCAGATGACGGATAATAGCTTTTCTAAAGTTGATAAGTATGATGGCTATGTGATTGGTCCAAATGGAGAGCTTTTAGGACCTTATACAAACCAAACTCATTCTTCTGAAAATGGTTATGCCAACGCAAGTAATGCTGGCGTTTCTTGGTATGCTGACTTAAAAGGTTATATTGGAGTTCAACCGACTAAATTATATGGAAGTGGCACATTCAAACTTGCTCCAAAATCAACAACTACCAGCGGTTCAACAACTCTGTATGGTCACTATGTTCACCCAAAAGCAGAATTAGGGCTTAGTGTTAATGTTTCATCTTATGGTAGCTTCTCCATTTCCGGTGGTAGCAACTATGATGAGCGTGGTTCTCAAAAAACAATATCTTGGTAAAAAAAAGGAGGGGAATCCCCTCCTTTTTTACTCGTCTTTTTTATTCTCATTTTGATAAATAAGAAACGCCCCTATAATACTAATTGATACTACTACTCCAATTCCGTGATTAAAAAATGATAACCATGTACCTACCCCTACACTTAATATAAATGCAATAATCGCTTTTCCCATAATCTTTTTCCTTTCTCATTTTGAAAATTTAATTTTGCCTTATATCTCGGCTTTTTCATCTAAAAAGCTCTGATACTCCTGCCAATAGTCAAGGACTTTTTTCATTTCTTCCTCAAATGTACCGTTCTTATATTCCTTTTTCTGCTCGGTATATTCGTTCCAGTATTCCGAAAGTGTCTGTTTGTCTGCTTCAACTTCTTCTCGCCAATCAGATATAACCGTTCTTTCTTCCTGTTCCCATTCTTCTTTACTGGAATAACAAGGCGTTCCCTTTCCGTTAGTGAGGTCTTTCCATGTGTAGGTTCTTCCACCCCTGCCTTTCATCACGCCGCTTGCAAGTGCTTCTTCGCTGGTCTGTATATTTTCTTCGGTACTCTTTATATTTTCCCATGCACCTATAACTTCATCAAGTCCACCCCACTCAATCAGATACCTTAAAAAAGTGAGGTCGGGGAACATTCCAAACCAGCAACGCTCAAACCACTGTTCCGCATACATTCTTTCATCAGAACCGTTACTATATGTTCCGCATACTAAATCACCGATAAAATTCTCTATCAGCTCCCCCACGGTCAAACCGTGTGCCGCCGCCTTTTCAGAAATACGCTTTACATCAGCGTCCGATAATTTGACTTCGATTGTTCTCGATCTGATTGTTTCAATTTCTTCTTGCTGTTGTCCTGCCATACCTACCACCATTCCCCCTTATCGTTATAGTGCCACCATTTGCCGCTTTCGTACTCGATACAGAAGTTCCCCTCAAAGTCAAACCACGCCTTTACAGGCTCGCCCTCTCCCCATTCTTCAAAGGCTTCTTTATGCCTGGCATAATTCGCCCTGGCTAAGTTCTCCATATCCTCACGAACACGCTTGTACTCTGCGATTGTCTTTGTTCCCTTTATTACCGTATTCATCGCCGCACCTCGCTTTCCATGTTATTGCTATTATGCAAGTTATATATATCGCATAATATACATAACTTATGCCTGTTATTCAGTTTTGATTTTATCGTACTCTTTCAGCTTTCCAGCGTTTGCGGCTACATAATCGGCTATCAATTCCGACACTATATCACTTGCGCTCTGACGGTTCACATAGGCAATTTTCTGTAAAGCTCCGTAACTGCTCGGATAAAGAGCAAGGCTAACACGCTTTTTTGTTTCTCTCTCAACTGGCGGTCTGCCCTTTCCTGCTGGCTTATCCGCTTTCTTCTCGTCCTCTGTTGCTCCTGCTCCTATAATCGACTTAAACGCCGCTTCTTGGTCAAATTTTGCCTTTCCTGCCATTACTCCTGCTCTCCTTTCAGAAATTCCTCTATAAAGGCTTTGTAGTCCTCTGATACCGTTGATTTTTCTGCATAGTCAAATATATCTACCCTGTTCGCCTGTGCTTCTTCCACTGCTACTGCAGAACGGATATAGGTCTTATAAATCGGTGCAGAAATATACTGGCTCAACTGCTCCGTAAGTTCCTTTATCTGCTTGCTGATATTTGCCCTCGGATTGAAACGAGTAAACAAAATACCCGTTATCTTCACATTCGGGTTGCAATACTTCTGTACGCTCTTTACAGTTTCATTAAGCTGGTTAATTCCCGTAGTCGCAAATATTCCTGCCGTTGTAGGTATCAGAATATCACTTGCCGCTGTAAATGCGTTGACCGTCAGCACACCCAACGAGGGCGGCGTATCAACAATGATATAATCATAGTTATCCGATACGGCGGCAATCGCTTCTTTCAGCCTATGTTCCTTTCCTGTCTGTGAAAGCTCCTGTTCTGCTCCTGCAAGCATGATATTTGAGGGGATTATATCATATCCACCGTTCATGTGCTGGATCGTTTCCTCTGCGGTCACTTCCCGTTTCATCAGCTCATAAATAGTCGGTACGTTATAATTCACCGAACCGCAAGCAGAAGAAAGATTTCCCTGTGGGTCAAGGTCAATTCCCAGTACTTTATATCCCTTATCTGCTAACCCTGCGGTCAAGGCTTGTGAGGTTGTCGTTTTACCAACGCCCCCTTTTTGATTAGCCACAGCTACAATTCTCATAGGGTCACACTCCTTTACGTTTGTTGTATAACATATATAAGTTATATAATTTATATATGTTATTGTACCACCATAATTTATATATGTCAATCCTTTTCCATACAGATTTAAGCGATAAAAGAGAAAAGTCCTCACGGTGAGGACTTTTTTTACTCACCGTGAGTAAAAAAAGAGGGCGGTTGCCCGTCCCCCTTTCAATCTTCATAATGCCCTTTGCACGAAACAATATAGATTATCTCGTCTTTCTCATAGTAAACAATTCTGTTGGTATCATCAATACGCCTGCTCCACATACCGCTTAGATTTTCCTTTAGCGGTTCAGGCTTCCCGATACCCTCAAAGGTGCTTCTCTGAATATCCTTGATAAGTCCGTTAATTCTTTTCAGCGTTTTCTTATCCTGCGTCTGCCAATACAGATAATCACTCCACGCTCTATCTTCCCATAGCAACCTCATTAGTCCACCTCTATCAAGTCATGCTCTGCGAAATGGGCTTTGCCGTCCTTAATATCACTCACGATATTTTCCAAATAACGGATATTGCTATCAGAATAAAACGGGTCTACCGATACCTCAAAAGGAATACGCTTTTCTCTGCCTACTTTTTTAGCAAACACAGTGAACGCCGCACTCATGGAAAGACCTAATTCAGAACACGCCTGTTCCATGCTCTTTTTTACATCTGCGTCCAGCTTGAAATTAACATTAACTGCCTGTGACATATACAACACTCCTTTCTTACTTATAGTATATACAAGAACAAAGAAAAAGTAAAGAATATTTCTTTAATTTTTCTTTACTATTTATAGTATTTCCACCTCTCATATATTCATACAGCATAATAGCAATAACTTATTTTCTGTATTTATGTTATTGCTATTATGTATATTATTCGTTTGAATTTAATCACGGTGATTAACTCGGTCAACTCGCCCTATTCTCTGCAAATTCTCACAGCGAGAAAACACCGCCCGTAATTCTTCCGTGTCCAATCCTGCCGCTACGATCGGCTCTGCTGGTTTTAACTGCGTTTTTTCTTTTGCCGCTTCATAATATTTGTAAACTGTCTTTTTATCAAGTCCCGTGCCCCTTATAACATCACACTTTCTTGCCTCGGGATTTTCCCTCAAAAATGCTTCAACCACACTTTCTGCACTCGGTCTACCATTTTTGTTTCTCCACTCACCATTCGGGTAATCACTATCACGCAACAACGTAATTCTTTTTATATGCTCTGATTGTTTTCGTCCATTTCTTTTATTTCTCTCAATATGCAAATCTGTTAGATACTCAATATCTGAAATCTTAAAATTGTAATACTCCTTGCTATATACCTCTAATGCGCTCTCCACATCTTCTTCCGTCAATGGATTGTCATGCTCTATCAGTTTCAGCTTATCAAACACTTCATACATATCCGCTTTCAGCTTCTCTTTCGGCACATCACACTTACAAGCATAAATGACAAGACACATCAGATAATAGTATCTGTGACCGCCCGTAATCTCCCCTGCTCGGTTCAGCCACCAATTATACAGAGCGAAGCCCTGCTTGCCTTTTATGTCCCATTTCTTTTGCCGCTTGTTCTTCTCTACGACTACACGCTGATACCATTCGGGATAACTTTCCTTAGCCTGCTCCCTTGACATCTTAGATGGGGCAAAACGCCGATTCACATCAACCCTATTCTGCGGCTTCACATAGGAATTAAGATACTCTAACGTTACCCTACCGCCAATCTGAAACGCTTTCACTTCAACATCATACTTCGGGTTAATGCTCCCCACCATACGAAAACCTTGAACGATTGACTGATACTGCACTTTATCTTTCTTGGAAGTCGATTTATAGTCCCACATTCTAAAAGTAAGGTCATATTTCAAAGACTTCATTTGCAACTTGATATTCGGAAAAAGGTCTATCGCTTCTTCAAAAACGTAATACACATGAAGTCCCGTGCCACTCACTACAAGAAAAGTTGGAACAGGAAGTGTGCGAATATTTTCCGCTGGTTGTCCAAATCTTAACAACAAATTTTTTAATTCATACAATCCAACCCCGTCAAGGTCAATCGCCAGCGCATACATACGTTGAGCGTTCTCTAAATTATTCGCCCTACCTCGATACGCAATCCCACTACACAAAGTAGATGGGTTCTGCTCCACATAATTTATATAATCTTCTTTCCATGTATCTGAAAGCATTATGCGACGCCTTAATCTTCTCCTTGTCCCACTGTCTTTTTCATCGGTATAAAGATAAACTGCATTAGGCTTTTCATAGTGACTACACTGCTCCCCCTGCTTCTGATTATCGGGGAAAATATAATCATAAAAAGAGCAACCGTCCACCTCATCATAAAGCACATTCAAAACTTCCAATACTTCTATATACTCCTGCGGTGGTTCTTTCTTAGCCATAGTACAACACTTCCTTATTTACATGATATATATTATATATCTTATTTACATTATATAACATAAATAAGAAAAATGCAAGTTCCTTTTTACCGTTCTTCTACCTGCGTATCAAGATAATAAGTACATAAAGTCCTACTTACAGCCGTAGGGTGCATTTCCAAACCAACTGCACCAACCACCAGCACATAACCACTTTCCAACCATTGGTTCTCTGTCTTGAACCGTTCCCTCAACTCCACAGGCAAATGATTTTTTACAGGCAACCCATCATAGGAAGATAAATAAGTAACATCAAAACCCTCAATCCTCATGTATAAAAACTCCTCTCTGCTGAATAATATATAATAGCCCCACACCCTACTTGGGGGACTTAGATTATCAATGAAGTATTTCCACCTTTTAGTATATGAGTAATGCCCCACTTCGTCAAGGGGGACTTAGATTATCAATGAAGTATTTCCACCTTTTTTTGAAGTCATAGGGGACTTAGATTATCAATAGGTTTTTTTACCTCTATTTAGGTCATAGGGGACTTAGATTATCAATATATTTTATTTACCTATGTCACCTGTGCCGCATATTGCCCTATAAAGCCGTTTTCTCGCTCTGTATGTAGTTTTTCCCATCTTCTAATAAATCATTCGTCTATGCGGCTTACACGGCTTTTAACGGGTATCTCGCCGCTGATGGGTGAGAAATGCAGTCAAGGGCGGCTCCTGCCGCTTGCCTTGCCCTTGACGAAATGGAACGCCGCACAATAAGAAAAGGGGAAGTTGCTCACTCTTTGAGTAACTTCCCCTTGATTACTTTTCTATACTGCCCCTGTGAGAGCGTCACGGCTTATTAGAGCAGTCTTATTTCCCCCATTAAGGAAATACACCATGAAAACCACCAAACGGCTCTATGGGGCAAATACCGTGTTATATACCTCTGTCACGGTCATGTGTCCTGTTCCGTTCCCTCGTCTGTGCTTCTTGCTTCAATGCAGTGTCAAGCTGGCGGCGTGCTTCGGCTTCGGCTTGGTAATACTGCAATCGTCCCATGGTTGGAATTTCTTTCTGCTGTCCCATACGGTCAAGTATTTCCTGCCGTTGGTCTGCCGGTATCTGCTTCGCCGCTTCGAGAAATGCCGCTTTTACTTCTTCGGCTCTCTCCTTTGCCCCTCTGTTCTGCATAGCCGCCTTTGCCCTGTTCTGCTCCTGTGCCGCCACGCTTCTTTTTTCTTTTACCGCTTCATCTGCCTTGGACGGTTCGGACACACCAAGCGCACCCAGCTTGTCAAGATTACTCCTGCGCAATCTCTCAAAATTATCAATTTTGTTTTGCAGTTCTTTTTTCTCCCTGCCTTTGAAGATACCCAACTTGTCCCTTTCTTCCTGCAAGCTCTTTATAGTTCGGCTCTGTTCCGATATGGTCTTTGAAATACTCTCTATTTCGTTTGCCTGTCTTTCATAGATCGGGTTCGGCTGATAGCTGGTACGCTCTGCACTCTGTACCATGGCTTTTACAAATTCACTGCGCAACGCTGAAAGTTTTCTTGCCATTTCTTCTGCATAGGCAGTATCAATTTTCGGTGCGTCCTGCTTTGGTTGCTCCTGCCGCATTATACTTTCACGCCTTGCGACAAAACCGCTCTGTGGTTCTGCTGTTTTTGCCCTTTCTCTTATTGCTTCAAGACTGCTCTCTATTTTATCCCGTATGAATGAAATATCTCCTATCAGCTTGTCTTTATGATAATCAAAATATGGAACTTTACGCCCATCACATTCTATTGTTCTTTCTGCACTGGCTGTGGTTGGCTCTAAACGCTTCGCTATGTTATAGGTTTTGAGCATTTCAGTTTGCAATCTCAAAAGCACATTTTTATTTTCTTCTGTGGCTTTTGGTAACATTCGTTCAATTTTTGCAATATGTTCATGCTGTTTATTCCATTCAATATCTTCTCTGATATTTATAATTTCTTTTTGTGTCTGCTTAGTCAGAATATCTATTGTTTGCCTTATCGTTTTCGACTATAGTTATAATGCCATTTGCTTTTCCGTCCTCAAAATGCCCAGCTCTCTCAAAACTTCCCTCCGGGAAAACAGCCCGATAAAACTCTTTCGGCTTCACTTCCTCAAAAAACTGCCCAAGCCATTCATTTTTCAGCTTATACAACTGCTTTTCAGTCGGTTTTTTTGCCATAAGTCCACCACCTTTCTTCTCCCCTCTAAAACACCTATAGGGGGCTTATATTATCAATATATTTTATTTTACCTTTTTGACCTTTCAAAAAAGGGCTATTTTTCTCTCCCTTTCCCCACCCCTAAAAACACCTATAGGGGGCTTATATTATCAATATATTTTATTTTACCTTTTTGACCTCTTAAAAAAGGGCGATTTTTCTCTCCCTTTTCCCTACCAGTATAGCACTACTATTTTTTCTTCAAAAAATAAAAAATTATCGCTACTATCAACATCACAACACCTATCGCAATAAGCAAGATGCTGACAAGAACACTATTCAACTTTCCTGCGACAAATACCGAGGTAGGACCATCTACACCTCCGATTATAGCAATAGCATTATTATTCATCTTCAATGCAACACCCACAATAACAGATATTATTCCAACAACACCAGCAACGATTCCTAATATTTTTTTCATTGACTAATCTCCTTTCTCAACCTTCCGATTTGTCGATTTCTTTTTACTTACCAAGCATACCATATAACAGCATAAGAAACACTAAAATATTACAGACCATACCGCCCCAAAACAGGTACAGCTTTAAGCCCTCATATCTGAAAAAGCTGTTCTTACTTTCCTCCAGCTCCCGGATCTTTTGCTTCATCACGCTCGTAAGTGTATCAGACTGCTTCTCAAGAAGCTTTGTAGCCCTCTGTATAGCCTCTATATTCGCCTGTAACGCCTTTCTAACCTCTTGGACGGTGTTTTCCTTAACCTCATCTTTCAAACTCCCAATCTCGCCCGATATAGCGTCTTGAAGCAATTCGTTGCTGTTCTTCAGCAGCTCTACGCTCTGCTTCAGCTCGCTGATGAGCTTCCTGTTCTGCTCTGCGTCTCTCTGCCTGTTCTGCTCTGCCCTTACTTGTTCTTGATTTGACTGCTTCATCAATTCCTCGCAGTTCTCGCTCGACATCGCCAACGCTTCTTTGAGCAGACTGTTTTCCAGCTCTGTCCGGCTCTGTCGGTTTAACTCTTGAAGCTGCTCTCTTGGACTGCTCTGCTTCTGCTGTTCGTGCATTTCTCTCAAACTCATGCTCCATGCTCTCCTTTCCAAAATCCATATTGTAGTATTTTTCCAGCTTGTTATCCCTGATTTTACAAGCCTTTTCTCCTGCCTGTTCCCTGGCTAAGTCGGTATATGTGATGTACTTGTGGCTGTCCTGCCAGTCTACGCCGTACCCTCTTTCATTCATCATCCGGATAAAGGTTTCCCGGCTGGTCGCTGTTTCCTTACAGTCCAGCACCGCAAGGGCAATATCCTGCACATAGCTTTTGACCTTTCCCTGCTCTGCCTGTTTCAAAAGCTGGTAGGTGTCTTTGCTCCATGCCACCGTTTCTTCCCGGACTTCTCCAGCAAAGGTCTTTCCTTTCTCCGGCACATGCAAGCCCTGTTCCCGGCTCTGCTCGTTGCACCGTTCCTTTAGGTCTTTAAGGTCGTGCTTACTCCATTGGAGCTTATGACCGTCCTCATAATTTACGGAATTGACAATAAAATGCGTGTGTATATGCCCCTTGTCTATATGCGTGGCTATCAGAACTTCATGCCCTTTCCATGCCTTTGTATGCTCTGCCAGCTCGACAGCGTTCTTGTGAGCCTGCTCCGGGGTTATTTTCTCGTCCTCATGGTAGGATTGCACATAATGCTTATAGGTTCTTCCATCCGTCTTGCCCCACAGCTCCTTTGTGGCTTGCATTTCTTCCTTGACCGTCTCCGGCTCACAATGCAGACCGCTGACAAGCTTCTCCTCTGTCTTTTCTTTTTTTGTCACATAATCTATGGCGTGCCCTATGCCCGCCTTTGAAGATACCGCCTTAATGACTGCCATACTTTGTTCAGCTCCTCTCCATGCTTCCGCACTTCCGCTTCACTCGGCAACATTCCCCCCTCATTACACCGCTTTGCTATCTGGTTGAGGTTGTTCCCTATCCGTTTCAGTTCCGGGATAAGTTCCTTGATACCGTCCGTATTCACGATTTGCTTCTCCAGCACACAGGAAAGGATATATTCCTGCTGGTTCTTTCCACTCTCTGAAATCTTCTCCTGTAGCTGCTGGTATTCTTCTTCACTTACCCGGAATGATAGCTGCTTTGGTCTTGTCTTGTTCATACCCTTACCACTCCATATCCATGACATCAAGTAGGTCAAAGAAACGCTCC
This sequence comes from Clostridium sp. M62/1, assembly GCF_020736365.1. NCBI lineage: Bacteria > Bacillati > Bacillota > Clostridia > Eubacteriales > Clostridiaceae > Clostridium > Clostridium sp. M62/1. Next base: position 14,477 of record NZ_CP085989.1, read on the forward strand.
AGCGTCTTATTTTCCTTTTCTGCCGGATTCTGTTTTACATATTTATCAATTACTTTCATCAGCTCCTGCACCTCGTATCTGTACTCAAACTGAATTTTATCCATATCTTTTTTCATGCCTTTGACCTCTCTTTCTTCGGTGCTACCACCGTCATATTATGAGCCTTCCGGCTCGTTTAAAAGGGGGATTGAAGGGGGGCTTGCCACCCTCACAAGTTCTAAAGTGGTAACACTTTAGGAAACTTGCAATATATCCGCTACACATATTATAGCATGATAGACACCCTATATCAAGCGGATATATTCGTGCGTATATTCTGCCAAGAATATAGTGGAGCTTACTTCCTCTTGGGCGACTTTGGAAGTGTAGGAGGGAGACAGTCAAGGGCTTGTTTTTTATCTGCAGTATGAGCTTCGGCTTGCCGATCAGCGAGTACAGCAGATAAAAAATGGTCGCAGACCACCCTTTACTTTCTTCCGCCGGAACGGACAATGTAGGACGGATTTTGCGGACATTCAAAATAAAAAAGAATGTGGAGGTAACAGACAATGGCAAAATCATTATTTGAGGAACTGGGCGGCAAATACGAAAGGCAAGGGGATTATTTGATACCGTGCTTAACTGTACCCGCCGAAGAAGAACAGGCAATAGGCATCTGGGGGCAACGGCATTTAGATTATCTAAAACAGTACCGTAAAGTTACATACACCAATCTTCTTACAAGCGGCAGGCTAAACGCCTACCTTGCCGACATCAACAGACAGGCACAGGAACGCTTTGAAAGGCTCATAGAGGGTATGAAACAGGCACAGGGCATAACGGAACAGCTAAAGGCAGAAAACGCCTTAGAATGGACAGGATGCCTCAATAACATAAGGGCTTGTGCGAGGGAGATTGTGGAAAAGGAAATTATTTTTGCATAAACAGATGATTAGTGGCAGGGGGAAATCCTGCCGCTTTTTCTGCTTTAGTTTGTCAGCTTGACAAATAAAGGGTTAAGGAATATAATTAGATTCAGTATTATACAAGGAGTTAATAAATATGCGGCAAGGTATTCTTAAATAAACTGTCAATTTGATAGTGGGAACAAAAAGTAGCAGTCCCGTTTCACTTTTAATATGGGGCTTAGTTTTTTGTACCCAGTTTAAGAATACTTTTATCATGTAATTTTATATGCCCGAAAACATATAAGTGTTTTGGGGCTATTGGAGTTATTTACCCAGTGATAGGAGTATTTATCACTGGGTATTTTTATGCCCTTTTTTGGGTGTTGATAGGAGGAAAATCACATGAAAATAATTAACTTAGGCATTCTGGCTCACGTTGACGCAGGAAAGACAACATTAACGGAGAGTTTATTGTATACCAGTGGTGCAATTGCAGAACCAGGGAGCGTAGATAAAGGCACAACAAGGACAGATACAATGAATTTGGAGCGTCAAAGGGGAATCACTATCCAGACAGCAGTGACATCTTTTCAGTGGGAGGATGTAAAAGTCAACATTATAGATACGCCAGGCCATATGGATTTTTTGGCGGAAGTATACCGTTCTTTATCCGTATTAGACGGAGCAGTATTATTAGTTTCTGCAAAGGATGGCATACAGGCACAGACCCGTATACTGTTTCATGCACTACAGACAATGAAGATTCCGACAATTTTTTTCATCAATAAAATTGACCAAGAGGGGATTGATTTGCCAATGGTATATCAAGAAATGAAAGCAAAGCTTTCTTCGGAAATTATAGTGAAGCAAAAGGTTGGGCAGCATCCTCATATAAATGTAACGGACAATGACGATATGGAACAGTGGGATGCGGTAATTATGGGAAACGATGAACTATTAGAGAAATATATGTCAGGGAAACCGTTTAAAATGTCAGAACTGGAACAGGAAGAAAACAGGAGATTCCAAAACGGAACGTTATTTCCCGTTTATCACGGAAGCGCTAAAAACAATCTGGGGATTCGGCAGCTTATAGAAGTGATTGCCAGTAAGTTTTATTCATCAACGCCTGAAGGTCAATCTGAACTATGCGGGCAGGTTTTTAAGATTGAATATTCAGAGAAAAGGCGGCGTTTTGTTTATGTGCGTATATATAGCGGAACATTGCATTTGAGGGATGTTATTAAAATATCTGAAAAAGAGAAAATAAAAATCACAGAGATGTGTGTTCCGACAAACGGTGAATTATGTTCATCCGATACAGCCTGCTCTGGTGATATTGTAATTTTACCAAATGATGTTTTGCAGCTAAACAGTATTTTGGGGAACGAAATGCTGTTGCCGCAGAGAACATTTATTGAAAATCCTCTCCCTATGCTCCAAACAACGATTGCAGCAAAGAAATCTGAACAGCGGGAAATATTGCTTGGGGCACTTACAGAAATTTCAGATGGCGACCCTCTTTTAAAATATTATGTGGATACTACAACGCATGAGATTATACTTTCTTTTTTGGGGAAAGTGCAGATGGAAGTCATTTGTGCCATCCTTGAGGAAAAATATCATGTGGAGGCAGAAATAAAAGAGCCTACTGTTATATATATGGAAAGACCGCTTAGAAAAGCAGAATATACCATCCACATAGAAGTCCCGCCAAATCCTTTCTGGGCTTCTGTCGGGTTGTCCATAGAGCCGCTCCCTATTGGAAGTGGAGTGCAGTATGAAAGCAGAGTTTCACTTGGATATTTAAACCAATCGTTCCAAAATGCGGTTATGGAGGGGGTTCTTTATGGCTGCGAGCAGGGGCTGTATGGATGGAAAGTGACAGACTGTAAAATCTGTTTTGAATATGGATTGTATTATAGTCCTGTAAGTACCCCCGCAGACTTTCGGCTGCTTTCCCCTATCGTATTGGAGCAGGCTTTAAAAAAAGCAGGGACAGAACTATTAGAGCCATATCTCCACTTTGAAATTTATGCACCGCAGGAATATCTCTCACGGGCGTATCATGATGCTCCAAGGTATTGTGCAGATATTGTAAGTACTCAGATAAAGAATGACGAGGTCATTCTGAAAGGAGAAATCCCTGCTAGATGTATTCAAGAATACAGGAACGATTTAACTTATTTCACAAATGGGCAGGGAGTCTGCTTGACAGAGTTAAAAGGATACCAGCCAGCTACTGGTAAACTTATTTGCCAACCCCGCCGCCCGAATAGCCGTATAGATAAGGTTCGGCATATGTTCCACAAGTTAGCCTAACAGCTTGCGAAAGTCGTATAAAATGAGAAAGGAGAATGTAACTTCATGTTTTCTAAAAATTCAAAGGCATATTCTGTCTATCTGCTGTTCCGATTTGTCTATTCCCTGGCGGCTTCTATGGCCACAGTGCTTTCCATCGTGTACCACCTGGAGGTGGTGCAGCTGGATGCTTTTCAGCTTGTCCTGGTGGGGACTGTTCTGGAAACCTCCTGCTTTCTGTTCGAGATACCCACCGGTGTGGTGGCGGATTTGTATAGCCGTCGGCGCTCGGTGCTGATTGGAATGTTCCTCTACGGCCTGGGCTTTCTGATGGAGGGTGCGCTGCCGTGGTTCGCGACGGTTCTGCTGGCCCAGGTTGTCTGGGGTTGCGGTGATACCTTCATCACCGGCGCTCTGGAGGCGTGGATTGCCTCGGAGGAAGAGGACAAGCCCATGGATAAGGTGTTCCTGCGTGGCATTCAAATGGGGCAAATCGGCGGCGTTCTGGGCGTGGTGCTGGGCACACTGCTGGGAAACATAAACCTGCAAATGCCTATCATCTTGGGGGGCAGTTTGTGCTTGCTGCTGGGGCTGGTGCTGGTTCGCATCATGCCAGAAACCAACTTCTCCCCTGCTATTGAGGAACGGCAGGGCTTGCTTAAAGACTTTGTCTGCCTGTTCAAGCTCAACCTGGGCTTTGTGAAAGGCGCACCTGTGTTGCTGGCGCTCTTAGCAATCACACTGTGCGGGGGACTTGCCAGTGAAGGCTTTGACCGGCTCTCCACCGCTCATTTTCTGGATGACACGGTAATACCCGTTATCGGGCCACTGAACAGCGTCACTTGGTTCGGTGTTATCAGTCTTATCGGCAACGGCTTAGGTATTCTGGCTTCTCAGTTGCTCATCGCCCGCATGGAGAAAAAAGGGACTGTCAGCCGAACCAGTGTGGTCATGTCCACCAGCGCCGGGTATATCCTGTGCCTAGTTCTCTTTGCGGTGGGGCGGAGCTTTTGGTTCATGTTGTTGATGTTCCTCCTGGCGGGGCTTATGCGCACCATCAAGGAGCCGGTGCTGGCCGCCTGGATGAACGACCATGTGGAGGAGAAAATGCGCGCCACAGTCTTTTCTACCAGTGGACAACTGGACTCTTTCGGGCAGATCATCGGCGGGCCTATTGTGGGGCTGGTAGCCCAACAGGTGTCCATACCCTGGGGGCTGGTCTGCACCGCTTTCCTGCTGTTGCCCGCGCTGTTCTTGGTGCCAGTGGCGGGAAAGAAGCGGGATTGATATGGCATAGTTAAGTTTACTGACGAGCGGGAGATTACTTCCGCTCGTCTTCATTTAGCAGCGCAAAATTTGAGGACTCTTTATCTCCTTATTCGGCATAGCGGAGGCGGCTGTCAATTCGACATAATTTTCTTGTGATACTTTACCACACATGAGCATCAGCGTAGGGATTGCAACAGCGGCTGTTTTTCCGCTACCAGCTCCACCAACAATCAAAATATGTCCGTCTGTGCTTTCGGGCATGGTCGCATATTTTCCATTACTCTTGCCGAACACAACACCCGAAAGGTCTTTTGCTGTTTTCAGTGCTACCGTATCACCGCCCAGCTTCGCTTCAAAGCCTTTCTTCTGTCTATTATGCAAAAGAAGCTCTAAAAAGCTGAATTTGCGGTCTTTTTTTACCATACGAATGATATTTTGAAGAAAATTTAATGGGCATAAAACATAACAAGCATACCACAAAATAGTGAAAATACCGTCCATAATCTGATTATTTTGTATGAACGTTCCTGTTATTTCCTCATATCCAATCCCTACAACAAGTGGAACACAAAACCACCACAGACCAGTAAACCATACCAGTTTAAGCACATATTTTAAGCCTTTTAGCAGGAACATAAATACCCTTGCTATCATTCCTAAATCGTTTCCGTCCATAAACCCTCCTATCTGCTATGCCCTATATCATGCGTTTTACTGTGTTCCTGTTTTCTCAATGCGTCCTGCACTTTTGTTTTCAAAGCCTCTCTCCTTTCGGAAAACCCACCTTTTGTTGGTGCTTTTTTCATCTGTTCCATGCCATTGCCGCCCTCTGTCTTTTCTGCGGCTTTCTCGGCTCTCTTTTCGTCATAATAACCCGATTTTACAAGCCGCATATATTTATCTTCTGTATTGGCTAAATCCCTTAATTCTTGGCTCTGTGGGGTCTTATCGTCCTTGCGCTGGCTGTTTTCTTCCTTGCGCCGTGTTTCCTCTTTCAGACGTTCTTCCCTCGCTGGCTCCTGTTCCTGCCGCTGGCTGTCCTCTCTCTGCTGTCTTTCCTGCTTACGGCGTTCTTCCTGTGCCCTCTGCTCCTGTCTGCGCCTTTCCTCTTGGCGGCGTTGCTCGTCCTGTCTGCGCTGTTCTTCCTGCCGCTGGCTGTCCTGTCGGCGTTGCTCGTCCTGCATACGGCGTATTTCCTGCCGCTGGCGTTCTTCTGCTAAGGCTCGCTCGGATAACTGGCGGCTCTCTACGGCTTGTTGCTCCAAACGCTGACGGTCATTCCTTGCGGCTTCTTCCTGTCTGTTCTGTTCACTCATAATCTCCAAAAGCTCCTTTCGTCTCTTTCTGTGTAGCCACTTCCACCAAACAGGTAAAAACAACATCATCAGAAAGATTATTATAACCGTGTAGTTTTCCGTCCTTTTCTCACTCCTTTCTGTCCTCACGGTGAGTAAGTGTAAATGAAATATTTTATTTACTGTATATATATTATATAACTTATGTAATGTATTGTCAATATATAAGTTATATATTTTTTTCTATATGCACAATTTTTTACAATATTTTCCATTTTTTTAGTGACATTTTATGTACAATGTGTTATGTTAAGATTGTAAATTATTACAGTTTCACGGAAAGGGCGGTATTGCTTATGATTAAAAAGCACTTTAAGAAACTCGTCAGTGTTGCTCTTACCGCTGTCATGGCTTTAGGGATGACAACAACTGCCTTTGCAAACGAAAAAGACACGCTTAATCTTGATGCCGCACTTATGGAAAAAGGGTATCCTCAAATTGTTCTTGATACAATGGACGAAGATACCAAAATGGATATTTATAACGAGGGAGACATTGCGTTCTGTGGTGCTGTAATTACCTATTATGATGAAAACAGTGGTACTTATTCAGAAATCGATGTCAATGAAGATGGAACTTATATTGCACCAAGAGGGCAAATCTCTACATCAGACCTTTCTTTAAGTTTCACTTATTCAAGAAGCCCTGCAGCCAAGAACACAAAACTTTCTTACATCAAAGTTACTTACAATTATAACTGGCTTAATCTTCCGTTTTTCCGCTGGCAAGACCCTACTTCTGTTTCATGGGATGACAGCAAATTTCAGATGACGGATAATAGCTTTTCTAAAGTTGATAAGTATGATGGCTATGTGATTGGTCCAAATGGAGAGCTTTTAGGACCTTATACAAACCAAACTCATTCTTCTGAAAATGGTTATGCCAACGCAAGTAATGCTGGCGTTTCTTGGTATGCTGACTTAAAAGGTTATATTGGAGTTCAACCGACTAAATTATATGGAAGTGGCACATTCAAACTTGCTCCAAAATCAACAACTACCAGCGGTTCAACAACTCTGTATGGTCACTATGTTCACCCAAAAGCAGAATTAGGGCTTAGTGTTAATGTTTCATCTTATGGTAGCTTCTCCATTTCCGGTGGTAGCAACTATGATGAGCGTGGTTCTCAAAAAACAATATCTTGGTAAAAAAAAGGAGGGGAATCCCCTCCTTTTTTACTCGTCTTTTTTATTCTCATTTTGATAAATAAGAAACGCCCCTATAATACTAATTGATACTACTACTCCAATTCCGTGATTAAAAAATGATAACCATGTACCTACCCCTACACTTAATATAAATGCAATAATCGCTTTTCCCATAATCTTTTTCCTTTCTCATTTTGAAAATTTAATTTTGCCTTATATCTCGGCTTTTTCATCTAAAAAGCTCTGATACTCCTGCCAATAGTCAAGGACTTTTTTCATTTCTTCCTCAAATGTACCGTTCTTATATTCCTTTTTCTGCTCGGTATATTCGTTCCAGTATTCCGAAAGTGTCTGTTTGTCTGCTTCAACTTCTTCTCGCCAATCAGATATAACCGTTCTTTCTTCCTGTTCCCATTCTTCTTTACTGGAATAACAAGGCGTTCCCTTTCCGTTAGTGAGGTCTTTCCATGTGTAGGTTCTTCCACCCCTGCCTTTCATCACGCCGCTTGCAAGTGCTTCTTCGCTGGTCTGTATATTTTCTTCGGTACTCTTTATATTTTCCCATGCACCTATAACTTCATCAAGTCCACCCCACTCAATCAGATACCTTAAAAAAGTGAGGTCGGGGAACATTCCAAACCAGCAACGCTCAAACCACTGTTCCGCATACATTCTTTCATCAGAACCGTTACTATATGTTCCGCATACTAAATCACCGATAAAATTCTCTATCAGCTCCCCCACGGTCAAACCGTGTGCCGCCGCCTTTTCAGAAATACGCTTTACATCAGCGTCCGATAATTTGACTTCGATTGTTCTCGATCTGATTGTTTCAATTTCTTCTTGCTGTTGTCCTGCCATACCTACCACCATTCCCCCTTATCGTTATAGTGCCACCATTTGCCGCTTTCGTACTCGATACAGAAGTTCCCCTCAAAGTCAAACCACGCCTTTACAGGCTCGCCCTCTCCCCATTCTTCAAAGGCTTCTTTATGCCTGGCATAATTCGCCCTGGCTAAGTTCTCCATATCCTCACGAACACGCTTGTACTCTGCGATTGTCTTTGTTCCCTTTATTACCGTATTCATCGCCGCACCTCGCTTTCCATGTTATTGCTATTATGCAAGTTATATATATCGCATAATATACATAACTTATGCCTGTTATTCAGTTTTGATTTTATCGTACTCTTTCAGCTTTCCAGCGTTTGCGGCTACATAATCGGCTATCAATTCCGACACTATATCACTTGCGCTCTGACGGTTCACATAGGCAATTTTCTGTAAAGCTCCGTAACTGCTCGGATAAAGAGCAAGGCTAACACGCTTTTTTGTTTCTCTCTCAACTGGCGGTCTGCCCTTTCCTGCTGGCTTATCCGCTTTCTTCTCGTCCTCTGTTGCTCCTGCTCCTATAATCGACTTAAACGCCGCTTCTTGGTCAAATTTTGCCTTTCCTGCCATTACTCCTGCTCTCCTTTCAGAAATTCCTCTATAAAGGCTTTGTAGTCCTCTGATACCGTTGATTTTTCTGCATAGTCAAATATATCTACCCTGTTCGCCTGTGCTTCTTCCACTGCTACTGCAGAACGGATATAGGTCTTATAAATCGGTGCAGAAATATACTGGCTCAACTGCTCCGTAAGTTCCTTTATCTGCTTGCTGATATTTGCCCTCGGATTGAAACGAGTAAACAAAATACCCGTTATCTTCACATTCGGGTTGCAATACTTCTGTACGCTCTTTACAGTTTCATTAAGCTGGTTAATTCCCGTAGTCGCAAATATTCCTGCCGTTGTAGGTATCAGAATATCACTTGCCGCTGTAAATGCGTTGACCGTCAGCACACCCAACGAGGGCGGCGTATCAACAATGATATAATCATAGTTATCCGATACGGCGGCAATCGCTTCTTTCAGCCTATGTTCCTTTCCTGTCTGTGAAAGCTCCTGTTCTGCTCCTGCAAGCATGATATTTGAGGGGATTATATCATATCCACCGTTCATGTGCTGGATCGTTTCCTCTGCGGTCACTTCCCGTTTCATCAGCTCATAAATAGTCGGTACGTTATAATTCACCGAACCGCAAGCAGAAGAAAGATTTCCCTGTGGGTCAAGGTCAATTCCCAGTACTTTATATCCCTTATCTGCTAACCCTGCGGTCAAGGCTTGTGAGGTTGTCGTTTTACCAACGCCCCCTTTTTGATTAGCCACAGCTACAATTCTCATAGGGTCACACTCCTTTACGTTTGTTGTATAACATATATAAGTTATATAATTTATATATGTTATTGTACCACCATAATTTATATATGTCAATCCTTTTCCATACAGATTTAAGCGATAAAAGAGAAAAGTCCTCACGGTGAGGACTTTTTTTACTCACCGTGAGTAAAAAAAGAGGGCGGTTGCCCGTCCCCCTTTCAATCTTCATAATGCCCTTTGCACGAAACAATATAGATTATCTCGTCTTTCTCATAGTAAACAATTCTGTTGGTATCATCAATACGCCTGCTCCACATACCGCTTAGATTTTCCTTTAGCGGTTCAGGCTTCCCGATACCCTCAAAGGTGCTTCTCTGAATATCCTTGATAAGTCCGTTAATTCTTTTCAGCGTTTTCTTATCCTGCGTCTGCCAATACAGATAATCACTCCACGCTCTATCTTCCCATAGCAACCTCATTAGTCCACCTCTATCAAGTCATGCTCTGCGAAATGGGCTTTGCCGTCCTTAATATCACTCACGATATTTTCCAAATAACGGATATTGCTATCAGAATAAAACGGGTCTACCGATACCTCAAAAGGAATACGCTTTTCTCTGCCTACTTTTTTAGCAAACACAGTGAACGCCGCACTCATGGAAAGACCTAATTCAGAACACGCCTGTTCCATGCTCTTTTTTACATCTGCGTCCAGCTTGAAATTAACATTAACTGCCTGTGACATATACAACACTCCTTTCTTACTTATAGTATATACAAGAACAAAGAAAAAGTAAAGAATATTTCTTTAATTTTTCTTTACTATTTATAGTATTTCCACCTCTCATATATTCATACAGCATAATAGCAATAACTTATTTTCTGTATTTATGTTATTGCTATTATGTATATTATTCGTTTGAATTTAATCACGGTGATTAACTCGGTCAACTCGCCCTATTCTCTGCAAATTCTCACAGCGAGAAAACACCGCCCGTAATTCTTCCGTGTCCAATCCTGCCGCTACGATCGGCTCTGCTGGTTTTAACTGCGTTTTTTCTTTTGCCGCTTCATAATATTTGTAAACTGTCTTTTTATCAAGTCCCGTGCCCCTTATAACATCACACTTTCTTGCCTCGGGATTTTCCCTCAAAAATGCTTCAACCACACTTTCTGCACTCGGTCTACCATTTTTGTTTCTCCACTCACCATTCGGGTAATCACTATCACGCAACAACGTAATTCTTTTTATATGCTCTGATTGTTTTCGTCCATTTCTTTTATTTCTCTCAATATGCAAATCTGTTAGATACTCAATATCTGAAATCTTAAAATTGTAATACTCCTTGCTATATACCTCTAATGCGCTCTCCACATCTTCTTCCGTCAATGGATTGTCATGCTCTATCAGTTTCAGCTTATCAAACACTTCATACATATCCGCTTTCAGCTTCTCTTTCGGCACATCACACTTACAAGCATAAATGACAAGACACATCAGATAATAGTATCTGTGACCGCCCGTAATCTCCCCTGCTCGGTTCAGCCACCAATTATACAGAGCGAAGCCCTGCTTGCCTTTTATGTCCCATTTCTTTTGCCGCTTGTTCTTCTCTACGACTACACGCTGATACCATTCGGGATAACTTTCCTTAGCCTGCTCCCTTGACATCTTAGATGGGGCAAAACGCCGATTCACATCAACCCTATTCTGCGGCTTCACATAGGAATTAAGATACTCTAACGTTACCCTACCGCCAATCTGAAACGCTTTCACTTCAACATCATACTTCGGGTTAATGCTCCCCACCATACGAAAACCTTGAACGATTGACTGATACTGCACTTTATCTTTCTTGGAAGTCGATTTATAGTCCCACATTCTAAAAGTAAGGTCATATTTCAAAGACTTCATTTGCAACTTGATATTCGGAAAAAGGTCTATCGCTTCTTCAAAAACGTAATACACATGAAGTCCCGTGCCACTCACTACAAGAAAAGTTGGAACAGGAAGTGTGCGAATATTTTCCGCTGGTTGTCCAAATCTTAACAACAAATTTTTTAATTCATACAATCCAACCCCGTCAAGGTCAATCGCCAGCGCATACATACGTTGAGCGTTCTCTAAATTATTCGCCCTACCTCGATACGCAATCCCACTACACAAAGTAGATGGGTTCTGCTCCACATAATTTATATAATCTTCTTTCCATGTATCTGAAAGCATTATGCGACGCCTTAATCTTCTCCTTGTCCCACTGTCTTTTTCATCGGTATAAAGATAAACTGCATTAGGCTTTTCATAGTGACTACACTGCTCCCCCTGCTTCTGATTATCGGGGAAAATATAATCATAAAAAGAGCAACCGTCCACCTCATCATAAAGCACATTCAAAACTTCCAATACTTCTATATACTCCTGCGGTGGTTCTTTCTTAGCCATAGTACAACACTTCCTTATTTACATGATATATATTATATATCTTATTTACATTATATAACATAAATAAGAAAAATGCAAGTTCCTTTTTACCGTTCTTCTACCTGCGTATCAAGATAATAAGTACATAAAGTCCTACTTACAGCCGTAGGGTGCATTTCCAAACCAACTGCACCAACCACCAGCACATAACCACTTTCCAACCATTGGTTCTCTGTCTTGAACCGTTCCCTCAACTCCACAGGCAAATGATTTTTTACAGGCAACCCATCATAGGAAGATAAATAAGTAACATCAAAACCCTCAATCCTCATGTATAAAAACTCCTCTCTGCTGAATAATATATAATAGCCCCACACCCTACTTGGGGGACTTAGATTATCAATGAAGTATTTCCACCTTTTAGTATATGAGTAATGCCCCACTTCGTCAAGGGGGACTTAGATTATCAATGAAGTATTTCCACCTTTTTTTGAAGTCATAGGGGACTTAGATTATCAATAGGTTTTTTTACCTCTATTTAGGTCATAGGGGACTTAGATTATCAATATATTTTATTTACCTATGTCACCTGTGCCGCATATTGCCCTATAAAGCCGTTTTCTCGCTCTGTATGTAGTTTTTCCCATCTTCTAATAAATCATTCGTCTATGCGGCTTACACGGCTTTTAACGGGTATCTCGCCGCTGATGGGTGAGAAATGCAGTCAAGGGCGGCTCCTGCCGCTTGCCTTGCCCTTGACGAAATGGAACGCCGCACAATAAGAAAAGGGGAAGTTGCTCACTCTTTGAGTAACTTCCCCTTGATTACTTTTCTATACTGCCCCTGTGAGAGCGTCACGGCTTATTAGAGCAGTCTTATTTCCCCCATTAAGGAAATACACCATGAAAACCACCAAACGGCTCTATGGGGCAAATACCGTGTTATATACCTCTGTCACGGTCATGTGTCCTGTTCCGTTCCCTCGTCTGTGCTTCTTGCTTCAATGCAGTGTCAAGCTGGCGGCGTGCTTCGGCTTCGGCTTGGTAATACTGCAATCGTCCCATGGTTGGAATTTCTTTCTGCTGTCCCATACGGTCAAGTATTTCCTGCCGTTGGTCTGCCGGTATCTGCTTCGCCGCTTCGAGAAATGCCGCTTTTACTTCTTCGGCTCTCTCCTTTGCCCCTCTGTTCTGCATAGCCGCCTTTGCCCTGTTCTGCTCCTGTGCCGCCACGCTTCTTTTTTCTTTTACCGCTTCATCTGCCTTGGACGGTTCGGACACACCAAGCGCACCCAGCTTGTCAAGATTACTCCTGCGCAATCTCTCAAAATTATCAATTTTGTTTTGCAGTTCTTTTTTCTCCCTGCCTTTGAAGATACCCAACTTGTCCCTTTCTTCCTGCAAGCTCTTTATAGTTCGGCTCTGTTCCGATATGGTCTTTGAAATACTCTCTATTTCGTTTGCCTGTCTTTCATAGATCGGGTTCGGCTGATAGCTGGTACGCTCTGCACTCTGTACCATGGCTTTTACAAATTCACTGCGCAACGCTGAAAGTTTTCTTGCCATTTCTTCTGCATAGGCAGTATCAATTTTCGGTGCGTCCTGCTTTGGTTGCTCCTGCCGCATTATACTTTCACGCCTTGCGACAAAACCGCTCTGTGGTTCTGCTGTTTTTGCCCTTTCTCTTATTGCTTCAAGACTGCTCTCTATTTTATCCCGTATGAATGAAATATCTCCTATCAGCTTGTCTTTATGATAATCAAAATATGGAACTTTACGCCCATCACATTCTATTGTTCTTTCTGCACTGGCTGTGGTTGGCTCTAAACGCTTCGCTATGTTATAGGTTTTGAGCATTTCAGTTTGCAATCTCAAAAGCACATTTTTATTTTCTTCTGTGGCTTTTGGTAACATTCGTTCAATTTTTGCAATATGTTCATGCTGTTTATTCCATTCAATATCTTCTCTGATATTTATAATTTCTTTTTGTGTCTGCTTAGTCAGAATATCTATTGTTTGCCTTATCGTTTTCGACTATAGTTATAATGCCATTTGCTTTTCCGTCCTCAAAATGCCCAGCTCTCTCAAAACTTCCCTCCGGGAAAACAGCCCGATAAAACTCTTTCGGCTTCACTTCCTCAAAAAACTGCCCAAGCCATTCATTTTTCAGCTTATACAACTGCTTTTCAGTCGGTTTTTTTGCCATAAGTCCACCACCTTTCTTCTCCCCTCTAAAACACCTATAGGGGGCTTATATTATCAATATATTTTATTTTACCTTTTTGACCTTTCAAAAAAGGGCTATTTTTCTCTCCCTTTCCCCACCCCTAAAAACACCTATAGGGGGCTTATATTATCAATACAGTTTATTGCACATTTTTGACCTCTTAAAAAAGGGCTGGTTTTCTCTCCCTTTTCCCTACCAGTATAGCACTACTATTTTTTCTTCAAAAAATAAAAAATTATCGCTACTATCAACATCACAACACCTATCGCAATAAGCAAGATGCTGACAAGAACACTATTCAACTTTCCTGCGACAAATACCGAGGTAGGACCATCTACACCTCCGATTATAGCAATAGCATTATTATTCATCTTCAATGCAACACCCACAATAACAGATATTATTCCAACAACACCAGCAACGATTCCTAATATTTTTTTCATTGACTAATCTCCTTTCTCAACCTTCCGATTTGTCGATTTCTTTTTACTTACCAAGCATACCATATAACAGCATAAGAAACACTAAAATATTACAGACCATACCGCCCCAAAACAGGTACAGCTTTAAGCCCTCATATCTGAAAAAGCTGTTCTTACTTTCCTCCAGCTCCCGGATCTTTTGCTTCATCACGCTCGTAAGTGTATCAGACTGCTTCTCAAGAAGCTTTGTAGCCCTCTGTATAGCCTCTATATTCGCCTGTAACGCCTTTCTAACCTCTTGGACGGTGTTTTCCTTAACCTCATCTTTCAAACTCCCAATCTCGCCCGATATAGCGTCTTGAAGCAATTCGTTGCTGTTCTTCAGCAGCTCTACGCTCTGCTTCAGCTCGCTGATGAGCTTCCTGTTCTGCTCTGCGTCTCTCTGCCTGTTCTGCTCTGCCCTTACTTGTTCTTGATTTGACTGCTTCATCAATTCCTCGCAGTTCTCGCTCGACATCGCCAACGCTTCTTTGAGCAGACTGTTTTCCAGCTCTGTCCGGCTCTGTCGGTTTAACTCTTGAAGCTGCTCTCTTGGACTGCTCTGCTTCTGCTGTTCGTGCATTTCTCTCAAACTCATGCTCCATGCTCTCCTTTCCAAAATCCATATTGTAGTATTTTTCCAGCTTGTTATCCCTGATTTTACAAGCCTTTTCTCCTGCCTGTTCCCTGGCTAAGTCGGTATATGTGATGTACTTGTGGCTGTCCTGCCAGTCTACGCCGTACCCTCTTTCATTCATCATCCGGATAAAGGTTTCCCGGCTGGTCGCTGTTTCCTTACAGTCCAGCACCGCAAGGGCAATATCCTGCACATAGCTTTTGACCTTTCCCTGCTCTGCCTGTTTCAAAAGCTGGTAGGTGTCTTTGCTCCATGCCACCGTTTCTTCCCGGACTTCTCCAGCAAAGGTCTTTCCTTTCTCCGGCACATGCAAGCCCTGTTCCCGGCTCTGCTCGTTGCACCGTTCCTTTAGGTCTTTAAGGTCGTGCTTACTCCATTGGAGCTTATGACCGTCCTCATAATTTACGGAATTGACAATAAAATGCGTGTGTATATGCCCCTTGTCTATATGCGTGGCTATCAGAACTTCATGCCCTTTCCATGCCTTTGTATGCTCTGCCAGCTCGACAGCGTTCTTGTGAGCCTGCTCCGGGGTTATTTTCTCGTCCTCATGGTAGGATTGCACATAATGCTTATAGGTTCTTCCATCCGTCTTGCCCCACAGCTCCTTTGTGGCTTGCATTTCTTCCTTGACCGTCTCCGGCTCACAATGCAGACCGCTGACAAGCTTCTCCTCTGTCTTTTCTTTTTTTGTCACATAATCTATGGCGTGCCCTATGCCCGCCTTTGAAGATACCGCCTTAATGACTGCCATACTTTGTTCAGCTCCTCTCCATGCTTCCGCACTTCCGCTTCACTCGGCAACATTCCCCCCTCATTACACCGCTTTGCTATCTGGTTGAGGTTGTTCCCTATCCGTTTCAGTTCCGGGATAAGTTCCTTGATACCGTCCGTATTCACGATTTGCTTCTCCAGCACACAGGAAAGGATATATTCCTGCTGGTTCTTTCCACTCTCTGAAATCTTCTCCTGTAGCTGCTGGTATTCTTCTTCACTTACCCGGAATGATAGCTGCTTTGGTCTTGTCTTGTTCATACCCTTACCACTCCATATCCATGACATCAAGTAGGTCAAAGAAACGCTCCAGCGTCTTATTTTCCTTTTCTGCCGGATTCTGTTTTACATATTTATCAATTACTTTCATCAGCTCCTGCACCTCGTATCTGTACTCAAACTGAATTTTATCCATATCTTTTTTCATGCCTTTGACCTCTCTTTCTTCGGTGCTACCACCGTCATATTATGAGCCTTCCGGCTCGTTTAAAAGGGGGATTGAAGGGGGGCTTGCCACCCTCACAAGTTCTAAAGTGGTAACACTTTAGGAAACTTGCAATATATCCGCTACACATATTATAGCATGATAGACACCCTATATCAAGCGGATATATTCGTGCGTATATTCTGCCAAGAATATAGTGGAGCTTACTTCCTCTTGGGCGACTTTGGAAGTGTAGGAGGGAGACAGTCAAGGGCTTGTTTTTTATCTGCAGTATGAGCTTCGGCTTGCCGATCAGCGAGTACAGCAGATAAAAAATGGTCGCAGACCACCCTTTACTTTCTTCCGCCGGAACGGACAATGTAGGACGGATTTTGCGGACATTCAAAATAAAAAAGAATGTGGAGGTAACAGACAATGGCAAAATCATTATTTGAGGAACTGGGCGGCAAATACGAAAGGCAAGGGGATTATTTGATACCGTGCTTAACTGTACCCGCCGAAGAAGAACAGGCAATAGGCATCTGGGGGCAACGGCATTTAGATTATCTAAAACAGTACCGTAAAGTTACATACACCAATCTTCTTACAAGCGGCAGGCTAAACGCCTACCTTGCCGACATCAACAGACAGGCACAGGAACGCTTTGAAAGGCTCATAGAGGGTATGAAACAGGCACAGGGCATAACGGAACAGCTAAAGGCAGAAAACGCCTTAGAATGGACAGGATGCCTCAATAACATAAGGGCTTGTGCGAGGGAGATTGTGGAAAAGGAAATTATTTTTGCATAAACAGATGATTAGTGGCAGGGGGAAATCCTGCCGCTTTTTCTGCTTTAGTTTGTCAGCTTGACAAATAAAGGGTTAAGGAATATAATTAGATTCAGTATTATACAAGGAGTTAATAAATATGCGGCAAGGTATTCTTAAATAAACTGTCAATTTGATAGTGGGAACAAAAAGTAGCAGTCCCGTTTCACTTTTAATATGGGGCTTAGTTTTTTGTACCCAGTTTAAGAATACTTTTATCATGTAATTTTATATGCCCGAAAACATATAAGTGTTTTGGGGCTATTGGAGTTATTTACCCAGTGATAGGAGTATTTATCACTGGGTATTTTTATGCCCTTTTTTGGGTGTTGATAGGAGGAAAATCACATGAAAATAATTAACTTAGGCATTCTGGCTCACGTTGACGCAGGAAAGACAACATTAACGGAGAGTTTATTGTATACCAGTGGTGCAATTGCAGAACCAGGGAGCGTAGATAAAGGCACAACAAGGACAGATACAATGAATTTGGAGCGTCAAAGGGAATCACTATCCAGACAGCAGTGACATCTTTTCAGTGGGAGGATGTAAAAGTCAACATTATAGATACGC